>JAUXOE010000194.1 GCA_030682415.1 Parvibaculum sp. | reverse complement strand
CCGAGCACCGTTGCCATCATTCGCTTCAGGGACGTTTCCAAGGGTCGTTTCATTGTCTTACTTCTCCGCAAAGAGGCGGTTTCGTCCCTCAACGCATCCGCGAATGAACCAAGTCTTCGACAGGCTAGATGTAGTGAGCCTCAATTACTATTCCCAGTAGAGCTGAGCAATGCGGCGAATAGGTGCAATCTGCCATCATTTTCAGAAAACAAAGCTCTCGGTGACCACAAAACCGGGCAGCGGCTGCACATTGGCATCAAACGCATCCCGGCCGCTCAGCGTATCGCCAGCCCGAACATAAATACGCGCCCGGCCCGAAATGCCGTCGCCAAGAACCGCGACGATCCGGCCGCCATCCTTCAACTGCGCCTTGAACCCTTCAGGGATGACGCCGATAGCGCCGCTGAAGAAGATCACATCGTAAGGCGCCTGCTTCGCATAGCCCTCAGTCAGCGCGCCGGTCACCACGACCGCATTGTCGACCCCGAGGTCGGACAGCGCTGCTGCGGCGCGTGCCGCCAGTTCGCTGTCGCTTTCAAGCGCCACGACCGTTCCGGCCAGTCGCGACAGGACGGCCGTCGAATAACCCGTGCCGCAGCCGACATCCAGCACCAGATCGTCGGGCCCAACAGCCGCGAGCTGGGCCAGCTTGGCGAAAACACGTGGCTCCATCAGAAAGCGCGGGCTTCCCCCGCCATCGGTCAAGGCAATGTCCTCGTCCATATAGGCAAGGCTCTGACGCGGCTGTGGCACGAAACGTTCCCGCGGTATCGCCGACATGGCGTCGATCACTCGTCCGTCGGTCACGGCGTTGACCCTCACCTGGCTCTCGACCATGTTGTGACGGGCGGCGGCAAAGTCGGTCATCGGGGAAGTCCTGGCCGTGAAAAAGGGGTGAACGCGGGAACGGCTTGCGCCCGCCGCGTTTATACTGGTCCCGCGAACCAAACTCAATTCGCCCTGCCGCCGAAATCGACTGCCGCACGACGGCGATGCCGCCATTAAGGCGGCCAAAATCTCCTGGGTCTAATGATCGTTGTACCCGGGCCGGGGAATTGCTATACCCCGCCCGCCCTCGGAAATGGCCACGTGGCGGAGTGGTTACGCAGCGGACTGCAAATCCGTATACCCCGGTTCGATTCCGGGCGTGGCCTCCAGGGTTCCGATTTATGGGGTTTTTCGGCGCAGCAGGGATTCGAGCTACCGGCGCGGCCTAGCGCCAGCCCTGCCCGGCAACCGGAGCCTCACCGGGCTCCCCGCCCCGCTTTTGGGCCTCGGCCGCAAGCATCGCCCCCCAAAACATGCCCAGCAGCAGATAGAGATGGCGCCAGCTGTCGATGTCGATAATGACACCCTCGAAAAAATGGCCGACCAACGCCGCATAGACGACGATCAACATGCCTTGTTGCGGTCCGGGCGCCGACGCCGCGCGCCAGCCGCGCGCGACCGTCACCGACACAAAGGCGATGAACGCCAGGCCAGACAGAAAGCCGCCAGCAACCAGCACATGCAAATAGACATTGTGGGTATCGAGATTGTTGATCATGGCCCATTGTGCCGGACCGATGCCCCACGGCTTTTGCAGCACAAACGAAAAAGCCCGCGCCTGGCTCTCGAAGCGGCCATGCTCCGGATCGACGTCATAGTCCTGAGTCAGCGCCGCACGCTGCTCGAACAGCACCGACACTCTGGGACTTGAAAGCGCCACACCAATGACGACCGTCAGCACCAGGGCCATCAGAGCGGAGAACCCGATCAGCCGAAACGCCTGCTGCGACGAACGCGAGGTTGCAAGGGTCAGAACGATGAAGACCGCAGCCGAAATGGCCAGATTGCCCCATGCGCCGCGCGAAAAGCTGAGCAACACACCGAGGGTCAGAAGCCCGAGCGGCAGCAACATCCAGAGCGATCGAAGCCGCTGCGCTGTGCTCAGCTTCATGGCCAGAAACAGGATTGGTGCCACAAGGAACGGACCGAACACATTGGGATCGTTGAACGTGCCTGTTGCCCGCCCGAAAACCAGAAACATCTCCGAGCCCGGGAGGAGATGGAAATAGCCGCCAACGCCAAGTCCGGCAGCTACACAGGCGGCGGCCGTATAGGCCCAGAGCACGATACCGAGCCGCCGCGTGACATCGGCATAGATGAACGAGGAAAAGAAGAGAAACGTTCCGATCAGATAGATCGACACGATCATCGCCGGCCGTGCCTTGTCGAGATAGAGCGCACCCATCGCCCCGATCCCGTAGCCAATGATTACAAGCCCCCAAAGGGCCGCGGGCCACCCGAGACCACGCGGAAACTTGAGGCCGAACAGAAACAGCAGAGCGACCGTGAGCGCCATCAGTATGTCGTAAGGCGTTGGCTGATCTGCGCCCTGTTCCGACCTGACGTAGAAACTCGTCAGAAGCACCAGAGCGACCAGGGCTTCACCGAAACGAACCGCAAGGTTCGGGACCGGCACGCCCGAACGCCGTGCCGCCGGTTCGATCTGCCAGCCCTCGACACTCATTGTCCGGCGCCTGTGAAATGGCTCCTCGCACCGTCAAAAATCGAGACATCCGCCGCCGACGCGTGGCGCGCTTCTTTTGAGTCGAGAATGCGGGCATAGAATCCGTTTACGGAAGCGACCATTTCCGTCACCGAAAACATCTTCGCGATCCGTGCCTGAAGGCGTATTGCCGATGCACCAATGTCGCCCGGCTCCGAAAGCGCAAGGGCAAGCGCCTGCGACAGCGCCACGGCATCATTCGGCGCAACGAGGCGATGGGCCTCACCGCCGAAAATCTCGGGAACGCCACCGACGCGCGTGGCGATGAGCGGCACGCCTGCCGCCGCCGCTTCAAGCGCCACATAGGGAAGCGACTCGTTCCATGACGGCATGACGGCGATCCGCGCCAGCCGGAAGGCTGCCCGGGCGGGCATCGCGCCAAGAAACTCGACATCAATACCAGGCGGCAATCCACGCGCGAGCGCTTCGAACTGCTTGCGGTCCGGACCCTCACCGACAATCTTGAGACGTGCCGGCCGGCCGAGCAGTCTCATCGCTTCAATAAGCGTCGATACGCCCTTCAGCATCCGCAGTTCGCCAATGAACAGAAAATCAGCAGCGGCGTCGGCATGTCCGACTGGCATGAACTCGTCTTTTGCAAGACCGTTGTGAATGACCGCAGTCGCAGCGCCCGGCTTGCCAATCTTGGCAATATACGTGCTCCGGCTGAAATCCGACTCGAAGATGAAACCGTCTGTGCGGCTGCGCATCATCCGTTCGGCAGCGAGAAACGCAAATCCGTGTGGTGTCATGCCGCTATAGTGGAGCGCACCGCCATGCGGCGTGTAAATCCGTATCGCTTCGCTGCTCGCTGGTATCAGACGTGCCAACAGACCGCCTTTGGCACCATGACCGTGGACGACGTCCGGACGAAGCCGAGCAGTCAAGGCGCCGATTTCCCGCATATTGGCCAGATCGCTCAAGCCGGGCAATCGGTGCATCGGCAAGACATGCAGGCCCAGCCCGCATTTTGCTTCGAGCGCCGCGAGCCGTGCGGCGGATACGCCGTCATCGGGTGGCGGAGCGCAGACGACACCGGCCGCGATGCCCGTCGCCTGCTGGCCGGCCACGAGGTCCTGCACATGACGAAAAAGACCGCCCATCGGCAGCCGCATCACATGCAACACTCTCATCGTTCTGGTCGTGGAGGTCGGCGCCGGCGGTTGCATCAGAAATACCGTTCCCTGACGAGAATGGTATCGCCAGGCATCACAAGGGCCTTGCTGTCGACACCGAGTTCGACGATCCGGTCTCCGAGATTTCGCGTGATGCGGACACGGTCTTCATTGGCGCGATAGCTGTAGCCGCCAGCGATCGCAACCGCGCTTTGAACCGTCATGCCGCTGACATAGGGGTATTGCCCGGCACGTTGCACTTCGCCGAGAATGAAGAACGGCCGGAACTGCATTACCTGCGCGCTGACATTGGGATTGCGGAGCAAGCGGCGGCCAAGCTCGGCCGCCACGACCGCCTCGAATTCTTCGGTCGTCAGGCCGCGCGCCACGATCGGCGGCAGCAACGGCATGGAGATCGTGCCCGTGCCATCGACCGTGAAATCACCACTGAGATCGGCCTGCCCAAACACGGTGACCCGCAGCTGATCGCCGGTGTCCAACCGATAGGCATCAAACTCGCTCGAAGTCGGCCGCTGCTCCAGCACGCCGTACTGGGCACAAGCCGCGAGGCTCATGCAAAGGGCCACCAAGATCGCTGTAAATCCGGCCTTCATCGACGCGTCTCTTTCTTTCAACCTGCCCCTCCGGACGGTAGCGCCCGAAGGGTTAATTTTTTGCAATCGGCCCGGTGCAGACGACCGACAGCCCGTTGAAAAGGCCCGTTGAACTCCGGCTTTGCCGCAGCCTGATGGTTTCCCGTTAAGGCTTCCGTTACCCAAAAGCCGTCTACTGCAAGCTGCTTTGAATGGGGTATTCGCAAGCTTCCGCGCGCGTGGCGGACCTGACTTGCGCATACCGGCGGGCGGAATTGATGAACGATACCCAGATGAATCAAGCTGTGACCTTCGGCGACAGGCGCCGCCCCGCGCCCGGCGAAGGCGCAAGTGGCGACATCTCGCCCTGGGACATTCTGCGCGGCGTCTGGGCCCGCAAGGAAATCGTCATCGTTGTCTTTGCCGGCTTCATGGCCCTGGTGCTCTTCTGGCTCGCGACCGCCACGCCGACCTACACGGTCGAAACCCGCGTCATGCTGACGCCGCGCGCCGGCGAAATTTCGACATTCGACATCGACGTCAGCAGCCCCTTGCCGGACAGCGAGACTCTGCAAAGCGAAATTCAGGTCATGACGTCGCGCCGTCTGATCGCGCAACTCATTCAGGATCTGGGCCTGGGCGCCAATGCTGAGTTCAATCCGGCGCTGCGCCATCCGGGCTTCCTGGACCGCGTTGCCATTGCCTTCAGACTGCGGCAGCACAACCCGGTTACCGACATCGAGGAAATCACCAATCAAGTGCTGGCGCGACTGGAAGTCTTCCAGAAGTCAAATTCGCGCGTCATCGCAATCCTCTTCACTTCGACCGATCCGCGCATGGCCGCCGCCATTCCCAATCGCCTGGCCGAGCTCTACATCGCGCAACAGATCGCGGACAAAGCCAACGTCAACAGCGAGGCAACACACTGGCTCGCGAATCAAATCGATGAGCTGCGCGTCAAGGTTCAGGAATCGGAAGCGGCTGTCGAAGACTTCCGGACCGAATCCGGCCTGTTTCTCACCAATGGGTCGACGGTCCCGCAACAGCAACTGACCGACCTCAACAGCCAGCTCTCAATGGCCGAGGCCGACCGCGCCGCCGTGCAGGCCAGACTGTCCAACGCGCGCAATCTCGTGGCTGCCGGCAACGCCGTCAATTCGGCGGCCGAAGTATTGCAATCGCCGCTGATACAGAACCTGCGCCAGCAGGAGGTCGCGCTGCGGGCCCAGATCGCGCAGATGTCGGAGACGCTGCTGCCGACGCATCCGCGCATGATGGAATCGCTTGCCAACCTCGAGGACCTCGAAACGCAGATCGAGAAGGAAGTCTACAAGGTTATCGAAGCGCTGGAGAACGAGGCGCGCGTGGTCAATGCGCGCGTCGCAGCCGTTCGCGAAAATCTCAATCGCGCACAGCGCCGAACCGCTCAGCTCAATCAGGATGACGTGAAACTCAGGGCGCTGCAGCGCGAAGCCGATACCAACCGGGCCCTTCTGGAATCCTTCCTGCGTCGCTATGAAGAAGCCAAGGCCCGCGCCGAAGCCGACACCCAATCGGCCAATGCGCGCATCGTCTCCCGCGCCCAGCAGCCGACCGAACCCACATCGCCCCGCACCGGGCCGACCTTGATGCTCGGCGCCGCGGCCGGATTGATCCTAGCCTTCCTCGTCGTGTTCCTGATCGAAGTCTTCGCACGCGGATTCCGGATCGGCGAACAGATCGAACGCGCAACCGGGATGCCCTTTCTGGGCTTGACGCCCGAGATTGATCCCCGCGCCGGTTCGCATGCGCCGGCAAGCGACGTGATCCGCGATCCCAATGGCCTCTATGCCGAGGCAATCCGGGCGTTGCAAGGCAATGTATTGATGGCGCGTATCGGCGGTAATCGCGCACGCACGGTGCTCGTCACCTCATCGGTCGCCGGTGAAGGAAAAACATCGACCGCCGCCAGCCTTGCGCGCGTTTTTGCGATGGGCGGACATCGTACAATCATGATCGACGCTGACATGCGCGCGCCCGCGCTTCATCTCGCCCTCGGCGCCGCGCCGCTCCCCGGATTGTCGGAGCTGCTGACCGGTCGCGCCGCCTTCCAGCATGTCATCCGGCTGGAGCCTGGAAGTCCCGCGCATCTGTTGCAGGCCGGTTCGCCCCTTGCCAATCCGACGGCCGCGCTGGCATCGCCGCAAATGCAGTGGGTGTTGTCGGCGCTCCAGCAAACCTACGACTACGTCATCATCGACTCGCCCGCAGCGATGGCTGCCGCCGACGCACAGGTCCTGACAAAACTTTCAGACGTCACCATTCTTGTCGTGCGCTGGTCTTCGACGAGCCGGCAGGTTGTTGCCCGTGTGCTGAAATTGCTCTCGGCCGCCAGCAGCCGTCGCGTCGGCATCTTGTTGACGCGCGTCGATATCAAACGGTATCGGCGTTACACCGACACGGTAATCGAGGAATATCCTGTGCGCGCCCCGCGCCGCCGGCTGGCCTTGCGATAGGCCGCGATATTCAGGCCGCAACGCCGCTGGCCTTGCGCCCCAGGAAAATGGCGAGTGCCTTCCGGCGATCCCCGACCAGTTTCTTGACCGCATCATAGACGGGACGCAGCGCCTGATAGGCCGCGATCTTGACCCAATCCCAGGTCACGTTGATGCCCGCAGGTGCCTGCGGCCAGCCAAACTTGCGCAGAACAGCATTGACATAGGAAAGCCTCACCAGCCGCTGCGTGTCTTCCGTCTGCCAGGTAATCGAAAATGAAATCGACACCGCATCGCCGTTCTTGACCCAATGCGGATCGAAGATCGGTACGAAAAGACCCTCGCCGGGTTCGATATGCTGGTGCGTCGCCTTTGCCTCCAGTTCATCGCGATATGGCAGGTTGCGATGCTTTCCGGGGAAAAGTTCCGAATCTTCTGCGCTGACGATCTCCCTGTCGCGATGGTCGAATAGCGACATGCGCTTGGAACCACGAATCTGCAGCAGGAAGTTCTGCTCCGGATCCGAATGAAATGGCGTCACATTGCCCGGCGATGTCACAAAGATGAAGGCCTGGCGATCTAGCGCGGCGCCCATCAGCCCACCGGTCTGTTCGGCCGCCTGGTCGAGACAGGCATCGAGCAGCGCCTTGTATTCAGGATCGCTCTCGGCGTTTTTGATCACCATCCACGATTTTGCGTGTTCGATGCGGCGCACGGTCTCTTCCGGCGTCATGCCGTTCGATGGCGTCAGGTTTGGGTCCTGATTCGGCTCCACCGGACCGTTGAACTCGATCCGGTCGGCGGGCAACGAGGCAGCGAGACGCGCCAGGCGATCGAGCTGGAACAGCGGATGGTCAGCCAGATGATGGCGAATCCGGAAGCTCGCCTCCGGCAGTGGCGATGAAGCGCTACCCGGTTCGATTTCAATCAGTCTGATCATTCTCGATCTCCTTTCGAATTCGGGTGTAGACAACGCGCAGCCTTGCCCGCGCTTGTTCGACCAAGCGTGTCATGGCGGCGCTGTAGGACAGGAACGCCGGGCTGGCGCGGTGGCACGTCGAAACGGTTACACTGCGCATCGTCCGGCGTTGCGCCCAGATATGATCGATCATCGGGTGACCGGGCATGGCGCAGGAGTCGACCCATTCGATCCGGTCGTCCCGCAGGAATGCGCCGATACCCTTCAGCATCAGCAGCGTCCCGGGCGAGTACTTTCCGTAGATCTCGTCAAAGGCGATTTTGAACGTGTAAAGGCCCGGGCCGGAGCGAAAACTCGCCAGCATGGCAATCGGTCGGCCATCGAGCGTCAACTCGGTGCAGACGAGTTTCTTCTGCGCCTGAGCGCCAGCACAAATGGCCTCGAACCACGCTCGCTCATTGCGACGCAGCTTCATGGCCGTACCGCGTTTGCCCTTCCACCCGCCCGCCTCTAGCGTCAGAAACCGCTGCACCCAGGCAACTGGATCCGCGCCGCCATCATGCACGACAAAGTCGAGCTGACCTTGCTCAGCCAGCCGGTTCCACAGTCGCGAAAATTCCTTGCGCTTCTTCTTGCGGATATGCGCAGCCAGATAGGCGTCCTCATCTAGATCGGACTGCAGGAAGGCACGCTCATGCCGATCGGTTTCGAGCCACGGACGTTTTCGCTCCCGCAACACCTCTTCGAGTGCAGCATCGAAGGCGCCCGCTGCTTCAAACAGGGGAAAACGCACCAGCGCCGCGCCGGATTGATCGGCAAAGTCAAGGAAACGCCGCACAGCGTGACGCTCATGTCCGGACCGTACCAGCGGTGTGACGGTGTAACTGTGAATGTGCTCCCAGAGCGACCAGACCGGGACCGGCAACCCAAAATAACCCCGAACGCTTATGAAGGGGAAAGCACCAAGCAGCATGCGCCTGTCGTCGCGGCCAGGTTCACTCCAGACCAGCGCGACCTGTGCCTCGTGCCGGCCTTGCAAATATTCCATCGACGCCGCCAGCGTCGCACTTTCGAACTGCACGTTGGTGTCGAGGGACGCCCGCGCAAGTTCGTCGATACTATCGAGATAGGGGCCCATGGCGTCAGCGCCTTCCAGCACCACGATGTCCGCGGAAGGCGGCTTGTCATAGGCATACCGCGCGGCATGGCTCAACCGTTCGACGGAAAGCGGCAAGACGGCTTCGCGGTGCGAAGAGCCAAGTCCAGAAGAGAATGTTTGCCGACGAATATCAGTCATGCATTTTCCTGTTCTGACCGTCAAACGGCCGCCAACTTGCGAAGCCGAAAGCCGGCGAATACGAACGCCGTTATGCCGAGCCGTCGCCGCACGATGACGGCGAGCCAGAGCGTGGCAAAGACAATCGAGATGGCCGTCGAGGCAGCGGCCCCCTCAAGGCCGAAGCGCGGCACAAGGATCAGATTGAGCGCCACGTTCAGCACCGCCGCACATCCATAGGCAATTGCGGTTGCGTTCTGATTGCCGGTCATGTTGAGCAGATACTCGATCGGCCCCGTGGCTGCGCGCACCAGGAACCCGAGCATCAGCAACCACAACACCGAATAGCCGGCTGCGAACCCGTCACCGAAGAGTCCGAGCGCAAACTCGCCGACTGCCAGCAGGAACAAGCCGGCCGCTAGCGTTGGCCAGAAGATCCATTGGATCACACCATGCATGAAGGTCTGCAGTTCATCGTGCTTTCCGGCGGCATAAAGCTCGGCGAATTTCGGCACCGCGAGCGCCGACAATGCAAAGAAAATGAAGGCCATCAGATTGGCAATACGCGTGACCGCGAAATAGATTCCGATCTCGTCCGGATCGACAAAATACCCGAGCAACACGACGTCGGTGTTGACAAGAACGAGGAACAATCCTTCGACCAGCACCAGCGGCGCCGAAATCGCAACCCAGTGGCGGACATGGAAGACCGGTTTTGCGCGCGGCACCGTTTGCGCAACACGGCGCATCAGCAACATGCGCTGACCGATCAGCGTCAGCACGGTCGCCGCCAGCGCGCCCATCGTCACCTGCAATCCCGTCGGGGTGCCGGAGAAAAGAAGAATGCCGCCGGCGAAGGCCACGATGGCGAGCGGCCGAACAACGTAAGCCGGGATATAAGCCAGATTGACCCAGCCAAAAGCGCGCGCCGCCCCCTCCTGCCAGTCCATCAAGGCAAAGGCCGGAACGCATAGCAATCCGACAACCAAAGGCAGCACGTAGAAGCTTTCGATGTGCTCACGCACCGCCCAGAGGATGCCAATACCAACAAGCGCGGTCACAACGCCAAACGCCAGAACGATATAAAACGAAGCCGACAGCATGCCCAACAGGCGGTGCCATTTTGCCCTGGCGCGGTATTCGGGAACGAAACGCAGCACCGAGGTGCCAAAGCCCATCGGCACGACAATGCCGAGTATGATCACCCAGACCCAGACATAGGCAAAAACGCCATACTCATAGGCGCCCATCCAGCGCGCCAGCAGCACCTGGCTGAGAAGAGCGATCGCCGCGCCGGCCACGCGAATGCCCATCACGAACGCAGCGCCGCGCACGACGCCGGCCAGATGCCCCTCGCCAAGCCTCGCGGCGATGGTCTCGCCGATCCGTCTCAGCGATTGCGAAAACGCGTTAATACTCATTAAGAAAGCCCTCAGGCCCCGACGGCCCGCAAGGAGGCGGCAGCGGCGCGTAACCGGGTAAACCAACGCCAAAGTAGCGGGCTCTGCTTGATGAAACGTTTAGCGAAGGCACGGACGATTTCGGGAGCGACACCAAACCAGCCGATCAGGTTGTTGGGCTCAAAATGGTCGTGGAGGCGAATTTCGACCTCACACCACTGCTCCTTGTAGGCCTCGTCGCCGATCGTGAAGTCAAACTCGCTGTGACCGGTGGCCGTCGCATGGGCCATCAATTCCATGAGCTGAATTACGCCAGGACCGTATTTGGCCGCTTCGGTTGTTTCGTCATAGCTGGCAAGCACATAGGAATAACGCCCGCCAAAGCTGACGCCCCAGTTCGCCGCCGCAACGGTGCCGCCGACGTCGAGATAGCAAATGTGAACCATGTCGCCCGCATCGGCACTGGTCGCGAGATCGCGATAGAAGTCCCGGTAGCCGGGCTTGTCGAAGAGATTGGCAACGCCCATGCGGGCAAACGCCACGGCCTTCTGCGCCATCAACACGTCAAGCGCGCGCAATCGTTCTGTCGCCGTTTGCGGCGTCACCAGCGACACAGCACCGAATTCTTCGGTCTTGCGGCGCTTCTGCTTGTCACGCTTCCGGCTCGCCGACGAACGCTTTTCGCCGTAGTAGCTGTTCCAGTCGGATTTGAGCATCGTCTTGTGGGCAAAACAGGCGTGAGGACGATTTCCGTCCAGCGCCATGAAAGGATTGGGTTGCGCGCCAACCTGCTCCGGCATCCGGTCCAGCGACACGACATGATGGACGGGCAGCAGCCCGCGTATCTGCGCCCAAAGCGCCGGAAACCGATCGGAGCCGACGCATTTCTGGAAGTTTTTCGAGAGAAGGGGCCCCTGATAGTCGCAAAGATCGCCGCCGAGCCACGACAGGCGATTGCAAAAGAAGCCGCTCCGGACAGCCAGGGGCAGGATGAACAACGCCCCGCCCGCACTGTCCCAACCAACGACAATCGCCGGCCGGACGCCCTGTTTTGTCCCGATATGGCGCTGCCATGCCGTCAGCCAGGCATAGGTCTGAAAGGGCGTGCAGTCGCCCGTCTGCTCCAGTTGCTGCCAAACCGCATTCAGCGGCTCGAAATCTTCATGAACCGAAAGCAGCACATCGGGACCGACGGCGGCGTTTTCGGTCCACGGACCGGCCAGAATCCGGGCGGATTCGTGTGTTTCGGTCTCCGGCATCGTCGAAATGCCGGCTTTGTCGACAATGGGTCGGGTCAGCGGCGTCATTGGGGGGCCTCGCCACGCTGGTCTTGGTCTTTCGGTCAGCAAGTGGCGTGATTTTTCTCGATTTCGGACGCACATCCTTGCCTTGCCCATCTTTCTGCAAGGCCCGTGCAAAGTGGAATCGCGTTAACCTTTTCGCGCCAGAATGCGGATCGCCGACCCCATCGCAGGTTTCAGGAATGACAAGCGCGCAAACGGAGACATATCGAAAGCCGACCGCCATGGGCCGGGTCCTGCTTGCGCTTCACGCCAGCGGGGCGGCACGGCTGGCGCCGACTGCGCTTGCCGGGATCGGCGTCATTTTCATGCTGCATCGTGTGCGCGAACCGGACGACACCGACTTCACCCCCAACCGCTTGCTCGAAATCACCCCCGGCTTCCTGGATGAAACGATCCGCCTTGTCCGCGAGCGCGGCTATGTCTGTCTGAGCCTCGACGAAGCGGTGACGCGTCTCAAAGAGGGCGATGTCTCGGAACGTTTCGCTGTTTTCACGCTCGATGACGGCTATCGCGACAACCTCACCGACGCCCTGCCCGTTTTCGAGCGCCACAGCGTTCCGTTCACGGTCTATCTGACGACAGGCTTGCCGGACGGAACTGCCGAAATCTGGTGGGTCGCGCTCGAGCGCATCATCGCGTCGTCCATTGCTGTGCGCGTAATGCTGCCGGACGGCGAGATCGCAATGTTCACGCGCGACGGTTTCGAGAAACATGCCGCATGGAACAAGATCTACTGGGCCTTGCGTGCCTTGCCGGAAGACCTGCTACGCGCCGAAGTGCGGCGCCTCGCCGCCGAACACGGACTGGACCTGCAGGCGCTAACGCGCGAACTGGCAATGAGCTGGGACGAAGTGCGGACGCTCGTCGCGCACCCGCTGGCGAGCATTGAGGCGCATACAGCCGAGCATTTCGCACAGGCCGGCCTTTCGGACATGCGCGCCCTCGCCGACATCGAACAAGGCATGACGCGCATCGAGACCGAACTCGGCTATCGCCCGCGTCATTTCTCCTATCCCTATGGCGATCCGTCATCGGCAGGCGATGCCGACTTCGCGCGCGCCGAAGCCTTCGGTTTCCGTTCGGCCACGACGACGCGCAAGGGCCTTATCAAACCCGAACATGCCGGGCGGCCTTGCCGCCTGCCGCGCCTCTCGCTCAATGGCGAATATCAGGACCGGCGCATGCTGGAGGCCCTGCTGAGCGGATTGCCCTTCGCCCTCGCACGGCCGATCCGTTCACTGGGGATCGACTGACGAGGTCAGTTGCCGCTGCCGTGCCGCGCGCCGTTCGGCGCGTTTGCGTTGCCTGCGGCGGCCCCACCAGACCTCGAAGCGGCGCCGGAACCGGCGAACCGGGTGCAGGTCGACCGACAGCACAACCACGCCGAGCGGCAGCATCCAGAAGCCAAAGAACGGCAGGAAGCCCAAAATTCCGAAGATGATCAGAAGAACGCCGATTACGATCCGGACGACCGGCGTCCCGGGAACATTGATTCGACGTTTGCCCAAGCGTACGGCCGCCATGTCAGATCGCTCTCCGCGTGAGTGCGTGTAGGCGCCCTCACGAGCGGCCCGCCGCCACGGCAGATAAGGGGAAAAGGTGGCGGGAACAAGACATTTGGCTGGCATGGGGCAAATGTCTTTGCTATATGCACCGCTCATCGGCGGCTCCGTCCGGGGCCATTTCGATGTGATCCCCGGTAGCTCAGTGGTAGAGCAATCGGCTGTTAACCGATTGGTCGCTGGTTCGAATCCGGCCCGGGGAGCCACCTTCGACACCACGCAACGGAAAGGCCGCGAGCGCTCGCCCGCCGGCCTTTTTATTTGTGGCACCGCCGAAAAGCACCTTTTTCGACTGAACCGTCCAGCCCACCGCCCCGTAGTCACCAGGACCGGGAAGCGTTGGGCCTTTGCGGCTGTTCGCCTATACTGCCCTCAACGGCTGAATGGAGGAGGAGATCTCGCAGCGATGCAGAACTCACCGCTTGCCGCCCCTGGTGGCGCTCACGACAAGCCTGTGGAACCGGTAATGCACCCGGCGCCTTTCGACGTCACGGTCGACAATCTCGCCACACTGGACGGCATTCCGCGCCTCGTTCGCCTCGCCTTCCGGCTGCTGCTGCGCGTCAGACGCGGCTCGCTGACGGTCATCCTGCCGGACGGACGCCGCCTGCGCTTCAAGGGTTCCGAACCCGGCAGCGACGCCATAATGGTCATTCGCGATTTCGGTCTCGCCCGGCGCTTCTTTGCAAGCGGCGATCTCGGCGCCGCCGAAGCCTTTCTCGACGGCATGTGGGACAGCCCCAATGTGACGGCCTTTCTGGAGTTTTTTCTGGGCAACGCCGATGCGTTGCAGGAAAAGCTGACCGGCAACCCGGTCTTTCGCTTCGTCGCGCGGTTGGGGCACATGCTGCGGCGCAACTCAAAAAGCGGCTCGAAGCGCAACATCGAGTATCACTACGATCTCGGCAACAGCTTCTACCGCCGCTGGCTCGACCCGACCATGACCTATTCCTCGGCGCGCTTCGCGCACAAGGAACAGGATTTGTCGTCGGCACAGATCAACAAGTACCGCTCGCTGGCAGAACGCATCGACCTCAGGCCCGAACACCACCTGCTTGAGATCGGTAGCGGCTGGGGCGGATTCGCCGAATATGCGGCAGGCGAAATCGGATGCCGTGTAACCGGCATCACCATCAGCAAGGAGCAGCTCGCCTTCGCCCGCGACCGCATGAAGCAGAAGGGCCTCAGCGACCGGGTCGACATCCGCTATCAGGACTATCGCGACGTCGACGAGCGCTTCGACCGCATTGCCTCGATCGAAATGTTCGAAGCGGTTGGTGAAGAATACTGGCCAGCTTATTTCGACAAGATACGCAACTGCCTGAAACCCGGCGGACAGGCCGGCCTGCAAATCATTACCATCGCCGACCGTTCCTTTGCAGCATACCGGAAACGGGCGGACTTCATTCAGCGCTACATTTTTCCAGGTGGCATGCTGCCCTCGCCTTCGGTGCTGAAGCAGCAGGTCCAACGCGCCGGTCTGACCTGGGCAGGCAATCTCGAATTCGGCCTCGACTATGCCGAAACGCTGCGCCAGTGGCGCGAACGTTTCCGTGCGGCATGGCCCGAAATACAGCACCAAGGATTCGATGAACGCTTCCGCCGCATGTGGGAATATTACCTCGCATATTGCGAAGCGGGTTTCCGTTCCGGCAATATCGATGTGACGCAGGTGACACTCGCACGACCCTGACGCCTGCTGTTAGACTGCAGACCTCACCGGTCTGGAGCTCTTCATGGACAATCGCCTCGTTCCAACGCCGCGCAGCCTTGCCGACGTTGACATCCGCTCGCGCGACACAATCGGCCGCGGCTGGGGTAAACTTGAGCGTCTCGTCTTCCGCCATCGGCGCTTCGACGGCACGTGGTCAGGCGAGGTGACACGCGACATCTATACAATAGGCGAAGTCGCGATGGTGCTGCCCTACGACCCCGCACTTGATGCCGTAGTGCTACTCGAACAATTTCGCGCCTGTGGCCTTGTATGGGGTCAGGCGACATGGCTCTTCGAGGCGATCGCTGGAATCGTCGACCCCGGCGAAACACCGGC
Organism: Parvibaculum sp.; assembly: GCA_030682415.1. Classification (GTDB taxonomy): domain Bacteria; phylum Pseudomonadota; class Alphaproteobacteria; order Parvibaculales; family Parvibaculaceae; genus Parvibaculum. The sequence continues at coordinate 1,225 of JAUXOE010000194.1, read as the reverse complement.
CGGGGTCGCGGCACGTGAAGCGCGCGAGGAAGCCGATTGCGAGATCGGTACAGCGCTCCATATTTCCACCGTTTGGTCTTCGCCCGGTGGCTATGGCGAGCGCACGCATCTCTACGCGGCCGCCGCCGATCTGTCCGATATCGGCGGCATTCACGGACTTGCCCACGAGCAAGAAGATATTCGCGCCGTTGTCGTTCCGCTCTCCGAGGCGCTTGCCGCAACCCAGGACGGGCGTATTGCGGACGCGAAGACGATCCTTATGATTCAATGGCTTATATTGAACAAGTCGCGAATCGGATGAGGAAAAGGTCTGCTCGTTCGACCTTGAACACTGCCCCCCGCCTCCGTATGTTCCAGTTCCCTTGCCACCGAACAGCAAAGCCCCTGATCTAATGGATATTAAAAACGGACTGGTCGACTCGATCGGCAACACACCGCTGCTGCGCCTGAGGCGCGCCTCGGACGAAACCGGCTGCGAAATTCTCGGCAAGGCAGAGTTTCTGAACCCCGGACAGTCCGTAAAGGATCGTGCGGCGCTTTACATCATTCAGGATGCGGTGAAACGCGGCACACTGAAGCCCGGCGGTGTCATTGTCGAAGGGACGGCCGGCAACACCGGCATCGGCCTCGCACTTGTCGGCAATGCGCTCGGCTTCAGGAGCGTCATCGTTATTCCCGAGACGCAGTCACAGGAAAAGAAAGACATGCTGCGGCTCTGCGGCGCCGAGCTGATCGAGGTGCCGGCGGTTCCCTACAAGGACCCGAACAACTACGTGAAATATTCCGGCCGCCTGGCCGAAGAGCTGGCGGCGAAGGAGCCCAACGGCGCCATCTGGGCCAACCAGTTCGACAACGTGGCGAACCGCCTCGCCCATATCGAAACGACCGGGCCCGAAATCTGGAAGCAGACCGACGGCAAGGTCGACGGATTCATCTGCGCCGTCGGCACCGGCGGCACGCTGGCCGGCGTCGGTATGGCGCTGAAGGAGCGCAACCGGAATATCCGGATCGGCATTGCCGACCCGATGGGCGCCGCGCTCTATCACTTCTACAAGCACGGTGAATTGAAGGCCGAAGGCTCCTCGATCACCGAAGGCATCGGCCAGGGCCGCATCACGGCCAACCTCGTCGATGCACCCATCGACGATGCCTTCCAGATCCCGGACGAAGAGGCATTGCCCATCGTCTTCAACCTGCTGAAAGAAGAAGGGCTCTGCCTCGGCGG
>JAUXOE010000258.1 GCA_030682415.1 Parvibaculum sp. | reverse complement strand
GATGTGGCATCGGCGGCCGGCATCGCGCCGTCACGACATCAGCTTGTTAACATCGACCGGCTGGCGCGCCGCGGCATCCTCGACCTCGTAGAAGGGGAAGCTCTGCACATTGGCGAGCCGGGCGATGACCGAGCCGGGGAAGATTTCGACGGCATTGTTGAGCTGGGTGACCGCCGAATTGTAGAAGCGCCGCGCTGCCGCGATATTGCCCTCGACCTCCTCGAAACTGTGCTGGGCGGCTGTGATCGTGTCGGCGGAGCGAAGTTCCGGATAGTTCTCGGCCACCGCGAAAAACCGGATCATGCCGGCCTCGAGCTTCTTCGAGGCCTCGAGATGCGCGCCGGCTGCGGCCGGATCGTCCTTCGCATAGGGCGTCTCGACCTGCGCCCTGAGCGCCGTCAACTCGCCAAGCAGGGCCTTCTCATGCGTCATGAATTTCTGCGCCAGCGCCACAATGTTGGGGAGCAGGTCGAAACGCTTCCGGAGCTGGACATCGATCGAGCCCATCGCTTCGCGCACCTGGTTGCGGCGCGTGATCAGGCTGACATACCAGCCATAGCCGCCGACGATGACGAGCCCCAGCACGATCAGCAGGAAGAACGACGAATCCATGGAATTCCCCCGGAAAAATGACGTTTCGCGGGCAATTATGACAGGCAATCGGCGGCCCGTCGCGGGTGAATGACGCCGCGCGTGCCGCCTCTTGCCGGCCTGTCCGATTTCCCTATGATGCGCCGCAAAATCGACCGGCTTGAGGGAAATGCGATGAGCGGCGCGACGAAAGATGTGAAGAAGGTGGTGCTGGCCTATTCGGGTGGCCTCGACACCTCAGTCATCCTGAAATGGCTGCAGGAAACCTATGGCTGCGAAGTGGTGACCTTCACCGCCGATCTCGGCCAGGGCGAGGAGCTTGAACCGGCGCGCAAGAAGGCCGAGATGTTCGGCGTCAAGGAAATCTACATCGAGGATCTGCGCGAGGAATTCGTGCGCGACTTCGTCTTCCCGATGTTCCGCGCCAATGCGCTCTATGAGGGCGTCTACCTGCTCGGCACCTCGATCGCCCGGCCGCTGATCGCCAAACGCCAGATCGAGATCGCACGCGCAACAGGCGCCGATGCCGTCTGTCATGGTTCGACCGGCAAGGGCAACGACCAGGTCCGCTTCGAACTCGGCTATGCCGCGCTCAATCCCGAAATCAAGATCATCGCGCCCTGGCGCGAATGGGACCTGACCTCGCGCACCAAGCTGATCGAATTCGCCGAGAAGCACCAGATCCCGATCGCCAAGGACAAGCGCGGCGAAGCGCCCTTCTCGGTCGACGCCAACCTGTTGCACATCTCGGCGGAAGGCAAGGTGCTCGAAAACCCCGCCGAGGAAGCGCCCGAATACGTCTATAGCCGCTCTGTCTCGCCGGAAGAGGCGCCGGACAAGCCGACCTATATCGAGATCGGCTTTGAAAAAGGCGACGCGGTGTCGATCGACGGCGTGAAGATGAGCCCCGCAACACTGCTGACGAAGCTGAACGAGCTTGGCGGCGCCAACGGCATCGGAAGGCTCGACCTCGTCGAAAACCGTTTCGTCGGCATGAAATCGCGCGGCGTCTACGAAACACCGGGTGGCACCGTGCTGCTCGTCGCCCATCGCGGCATGGAGAGCCTGACGCTCGACCGCGGCGCGGCGCATCTGAAAGACGAACTGATGCCGCGCTATGCGGAGCTGATCTATAACGGCTTCTGGTGGAGCCCGGAACGCGAGATGCTGCAGGCGCTGATCGACAAGAGCCAGGAGATGGTGACCGGCAGCGTGCGCCTGAAGCTCTACAAGGGCTCGGCTACGATCGTCGGGCGCTCATCGCCGTACTCGCTCTATTCGGAGGCCCATGTCACCTTCGAGGAAGATGCCGGCGCCTATGACCAGAAGGACGCGGCGGGCTTCATCCGGCTCAATGCGCTCAGGCTGCGGCTGCTCGCGGCGCGCAACAACAGGACCAAAAACTAGACATGCGTATCGACGCCATTCCAATCGGCAAGAACCCGCCCGACGACATAAACGTCATCGTCGAGGTGCCGCATGGCGGCCATCCGGTGAAATACGAGATGGACAAGGAATCGGGCACGCTCTTCGTCGACCGCTTCATGCATACGGCGATGCAGTATCCCTGCAATTACGGCTTTGTGCCGCACACGCTGTCGGACGATGGCGACCCCGTCGACGTGCTGGTCGTCAGCCGCATTCCTGTGGTGCCGGGTGCCGTCATCCGCTCGCGCCCCATCGGTGTTCTGATGATGCATGACGAAGCGGGGCAGGATGAAAAGATCCTCGCCGTCCCCGTCGAACAGCTCAATCCCTATTACAAGAACGTCCAGAGCTATACCGACATGCCGGACATTCTGATCAAGCGCATCACGCATTTCTTCGAGCACTACAAGGATCTCGAGGAAGGCAAATGGGTGAAGGTCGCGGGCTGGGAAGGCCCCGAGGTCGCGCGCGAACTGATCATGAAGGCAATCGCCGCCGGGAAGAAGGCCCCCTAGAGGCGTGGGAGTCTGGCGCGACGACGCCAGACCCCATCACATTCAGAGTTTCGGCTGTACCAAAGGGTACTCCCAGTAGCGCGTCATGATCGACGCTTCCTCGTCAACCTCCGCAAAGCTGCGCAGGCTCTCGTTCCTGTAATACGAGAAGAATCCTTCTTCGTAACGAGCATCGGGAAATGAAATAGATCCGTCGGCTTTGGCCGCTTCGTAGAAGGTGACATACCCTTTCAGCGGCGTACCCGCGCTAATGACCATCGGGTATGGATAGCCCGCGAGCGATTCATACGCACCGACAAGCGTCTCTCCCTGCTTCATGAACGCGAACATCCCAAGATTCTCGTGCACGCGCCCACCGCCATACGCCTCGTAGATGCAGCGGTTCGCTTTCCACGTTTCGATCTTCTCACGCGCAGCCGAAGATGCCTTCCCGTTCTGCGGATTGATCTGATCGATATCGTTCCACGCATCAGAGATCTGAGGCTCGCGCCCTGATGAGCGCGCCTGCGTGGTCATTTGATCGCGGATTTCGCTTGAACTCTTCTGCCACCATGAAAGAAACGCAGAAATCTCATCCGGAGTAGCGTCGAGATCGCAATCTGGATGGCTCTTGCCGAGAATTTCTTTCGTAGCAATTTGTCGGAGGTCCGAGGCGGCCTTTGTTCGAAGCGCTTTCTCGACAGCCTCCCCCTTGTTGTACTTTGCCGACATATCACGCCACTCACGCGCTGGCTCAAGCTCGCTGTAGGTATATGCCTTCCCGTTGACGACGGCGACGATCTCGGAACCTCCTGGATCCGCATAGGCGGATGTGGAGATGAGAATCGCGGCGAGTGCCATAATCCAGAGTCGGTTCATTTGGTATCTCCCCCCAAGGATGAACTGGCACTCTGCCACAGAAGAGCAATCGTCTGCACCCTGGAACGCATCGAAACCCGAGAGCTATTCCGCATCCGCCGACATCGCCAGCACCCGGCTGATCTCGGTCAGCGAGCGGCCGCTCTCCTTGCGCCATTGCGTGAAGACCGCCTGCACCGCCTCCATCGCCTTGCGCGAGGTCGGTGCCTTGTCGACGACCCCGGCATTGACAAGCGCGGCCACGACCGATGGTGACAGGATCCAGCTATCGACGCCCATCTGGCGCAGGAAGAACTGCGCCGAGGCGCCGGACAGGCGGTTGCCGCGCTTCTTTAGAATATCGAGCAGACCCGCGAATTGCTCCGGCTTCGAACCGGCAAAGAAAGTGCCGGCCGAGCCGTGCTCCTTCGCCAGTTCGACGACGAAGCGCGCATTGTCGCGCGTCGCCATGATTTTCTGCCCGTTGCGCACGATGCGGGTATCGCTGGCAAGGCGTCCGATCTTCTCGTCGGTGTAGAAGGCGATGCGATGCGGATCGAAACCGTCAAAGGCCTCCTCGAAACCCGGCCATTTGTTCTCGATGATCTTCCAGACGAAGCCGGCCTGAAAGACGGCGCGGGTCATGCCGGCGAGCCAGCGGTCGTCGGAAATCTTCCTGAGCGCGGCCGCGTTTTTCGGTTTGGAGAGGTTCGCCTCAACCGCCTTGGCACCGCCATGGCGCTTGGCGGCCCGAGTGAAAATCTTCTCGAATTTTTCCATCACGCCCACCTCCCGCGTTGCGAATCCTTGGCCCGCGATCAGGGCAGACGCCA
>JAUXOE010000245.1 GCA_030682415.1 Parvibaculum sp. | reverse complement strand
GCCGGCCAGCAGAATGTTTCGCAACGTCATTTGACGTCTCCATGTTCCGTGGATGAGCTTCTGTTGCAGGATTGGCAGCCGCGACAGACGCCGCGAACACCCCCCATGGCTTGGCAAGTAACAGAGCTATGTGACAGTTCGTATGCCCTTTTGTGACAGTGATATGACAGCCCCGGCCTGTGGCCGGATTGCATCGCTCTTGCCTGCCGCCATTTTCGCTTTTGTGACAAGGACTTGAAACGAAACGGGGCGGCCCCGCTGTCGCGAAGCCGCCCCGTCTGCCCGTCGATGGGCCGTCTGGCCCTCAGAAGCTCAGCTTGACGCCGCCCAGGATCGTCCGCGGCTTGCCGGGCCGCGCGCCGGCCGGGTCGAAGGCGACGTTGTAGACCTCGTCGGTCAGGTTCTCGACGATGCCGATCAGCGTCACCCCCGGCGCGATGTCGTATTCCGCCGAAAGGTCGAAGATCAGCCGTTCATTGATCAGCTCGTTGGCCGGGATGGCGCCGCTGCCGGCGCGCGAGCGCGTCGCGTCGACATAGGAGACCAGCAGGTGGGTCCGCCAGCTTTCGCCTTCGAGACCGGCCGAGACCGTCAGCATGTGCTCCGGCACGTAAGGCAGTTCGTCGCCCGCCGTCACCGTGCCCCAGGGGCCGAAGCCGCTGGCGAAGCTCGTCTTGAACTCGCTCGTCGTGTAGGTATAGGCGGCACCCAGCGGCACCTTGAGGCCGAGGCCGAGCAGCCCGCCGGCGTCGTATCCGGCCGTCACTTCCAGCCCCTTGACGTCGACATCGCCGCCGTCGAATTGCGCCCCGATCACGCAGCCGCCGCCGGTCGAGGCCGTGCAGGTGCCGAGCAGGTTCGAATAATCGTTGAAGAAGCCGATCGCCTCGAACGAGAACGCGCCGGCGCCGTAGCGGAAGCCCGCTTCGTAATTGACCGACCGCTCGGCATCCGATGTCGAGCCCGGTCCGGGCGCCGCGAAGCCGCGATGCACGCCGCCGAGCAACTGCCATTCATCGCTGAGATGATAGGTGGCGCTGATGCCGGGGATCAGCACATCGACCGAATTTTCGAGCACCGCGATCGGCGTGACGCGCGCCGGATCGTTGAGCGCGTAGTCGGTGCGGCGCAGTTTGATCGTCTCGTAGCGCAGGCCCGGCACCACGGTGAGCTTGCCCCAGTCGATCGTGTCGCGCACGAAGAACGCCCACGCCTTGGCGTCGCCGACGCGGTTTTCCTGGCTGCCCGGCGCCCCGGCCGTGACCAGCGTCAACTGGCCGCCGGTCATGTCGTAGACATCCTGGTTCTGGAAGCGGTCTTCCTCGTCCTGGTGGTAGCGCGCCGACACTTCGAGGAAATGCGCGATATCGCCGGTCAGGAAGGTCGTGCCGAGCACCGACTGGATGCCGGCCGAATAATATTCGCGGTTGTTGTTGCGCACGCGGATCTGGCCGTCGACGACGCCGCGCAGAATGTCGCGTTCGACGCTGTTGGCCGGAATGCTGATCGCGTTGGAAATGCTGGTCCAGCCGGGCGCGCCGGTCTGCCGCACATCGTTGATCTTGTACCAGGCGCGCGCCGTGTCGGTGTAATAGGCGGTCGTCGTCAGATTGGTGTTGTTGTCGAAATCGACGCGATGCGTCGCCTGGAAGGTCTTGTGGTCGACATTCATCTGGTCGAGCCGGCTGGCCGCATAGCGCCGATAGGGATTGGCGGCAAAGTCGGCCGGCGTCAAACCGAGATAGGTCTCGTCGGAATGCTCGTCCGACACCTGCACCTTGAATTCGAAGGCCTGACGCAAGCCCGATCCCGCCTTGCTGCGGAAGGCGAGCTTGCCGACACAATCCTGCACCTTGTAGCCGCTGTCGCCGCCGCCATCGACGGTCTTGAAGCCGTCGGTGCGGTCCTGCAGCGTCTCGGCGAGAATGCCGATATCCCAGGCCTGGCTGAGCGGCATCCAGCCGCCGGCATGCCCGTGCACGCGCAAGGTCGCGTCCTGGCCGCCCAGCACCTTCAGCGACGCCGACAGGCTGCCATCTTCATTGTCGGGGATCGCGGTCGAGAACATGTTGATGGCGCCGCCCACCGTCGACGGCCCGTATTTGATCGCCGCCGCGCCCTTGGTCACCTCGATCGCTTCCATGCGGCCGGTGAACGGGAAGTAATAGGCGGCGGGCGCCGCATAAGGCGCCGGCGCCATCAGCACGCCGTCTTCCATCACCACGATCTTGTTGTTGCGGTCGTTGCCCGAGCCGCGAATGCCGATATTGGGGCGAAGCCCGTAGCCGTCCTCTTCCTGGATCTGCACCCCCGGCACCACGCGCAGCACCCGGTTGACGTCGGTATGGGAGAACTTCTCGAGCTCTTCTTTGTCGATGAAGGTGACGCCGCCGCCGACCGCGGCCGTCTCTTCGGCGCTGCTGGTCACCAGCAGCCCCTTCAGAATATGCACCTTGCCCGCCTCGGCCTGCGCCGTTTCGGCGGCGGGCTCTTCGGCGAGGACGGGCGCGGCCATCAGCGCTGTCGCCAGCGCCAGCCCGCTGCAGCCGCGCATCAGCCGGGCGGTGGTGGAAAATCGTGAAGTCATGGAAGCCCCCTTGAACACATCCGGCCCCGGAACGCGGAACCGTTCTTGCGAATGATTATCAGGAAGCCTTCATACAGACTTCGCGGGTGCCTGTAAATGCAAATGCCTCGCATTTCTAGTTGCAGGAATGT
>JAUXOE010000242.1 GCA_030682415.1 Parvibaculum sp. | reverse complement strand
TCCGGCCCGCCCTGCGCTTCCGGCAGCACATCGAGTTGCGTCTTGAACTGTGCCTTGTCGAGTTTCAGCGGCTTCAGCTCCTTCGCCACTTCCTTGTCGAGTTTCGCGGCGGCCTTTTGTCGCTCGGCCGACAACGCCCGCGCATGTGCGGCATAGGCGGCACCCGCCGCTTCGGCGGCCTTCGTCAGCGCCGCCGCGCGCGCCTCGCCGCCTTCAATATCGGCAAGCTGCGCCCGGAGCTTGTCGGCCAGCGCCGCCAGATCGTCGACGGCGACATTGTGCTTGCGCCCTGCGGCCCGCAGCGCGAAGAGCCGCGTTTCGGATTTTTCGAGCCGCGCCGGATCGAACTCCATCGCCCGCATCGCCTCGGCGATCCGCTCGCGCGCATCGGCCGCCTCGTTGAGCGTCCGTTCCAGCGCTTCGATCGAGGCATCGAGCCGCCCGCCGGCCTGTTCGGCGACGCGGGCCAGCCGCCGGAGTGCCACATTGAGGCGCGCATCGAGCCCGCCATCGCCGCTCAAGGCTTCATCGGCCTCGATCAGATCGGCGGCGATCTTTTCGGCATGCATCATCAGCGTGCGCTCTTCGGCCAGCGCCGTTTCCTCGCCGGGCCGGGGCGAAAGTTCGTCGAGCTCGCCGACGACATGGGTCAGGTAATCCTGTTCGGCCTTGGCCCGCGCAAGCAGCGCCACATGATCGGCAAGCGCGGTGCGGGCTTCGGCCGCCGCCACATGAAGCTTGCGCGCCTCGGCCACCGCGCCCTCAAGGCCGCCAAAGGCATCGAGGATCGCCCGATGGCCGGAGGCATCGAGCAGCCCGCGCTCGTCATGCTGGCCGTGGATCTCGACCAGCGCGTCGCCGAGCTGGCGCAGCAGCGCAATGCTGATCGGCTGGTCGTTGACGAAAGCGCGCGAGCGCCCGTCACGCGTCTGCACCCGGCGCAGAATGAGATCGCCCTCGGCATCAAGACCATTGTCGCGCAGCGTGGCGCGCGCCGGATGCGCGGCCGGCACATCGAAAACCGCGGTGACGCTGCCCTGCTCGACGCCCTGCCCGACAAGCCCGCTATCGGCGCGTGCGCCGATCGCCAGTCCGAGCGCATCGAGAAGGATCGATTTGCCGGCGCCGGTCTCGCCCGTCAGCGTGCACAGGCCCCGGTCCAGCACCAGTTCCAGTCTATCGATGAGAACAATGTCGCGGATCGACAGGGCGGCGAGCATTAAACGCGCCTTATGGCTGAGTTAGAAGACCGATGTGACCGATTGCCAGGCCCGGCTGATCCAGGAGTCCTTGTTTTCGACCGGCTCGAGACCATAGCCCGCGAGCAGCGCATAGCTGTCCTCGTACCACTCGCTGCCGGGATAGTTGTAGCCGAGGATCGCCGCCGCCGTCTGCGCTTCGGTCTGGATGCCGAGCGCCATATAGGCTTCGGTCAGGCGCTCCAGCGCCTCGGGCGTATGGGTCGTTGTCTGATAGCGCTCGACAACGACGCGGAAACGGTTGATCGCGGCGATGTAGTCATGCCGCTTGAGATAATAGCGGCCGATTTCCATTTCCTTGCCGGCCAGATGGTCCTGCGCGAGTTCGATCTTCAACCGCGCATCGCGCGAATACTCGCTGGCGGGAAAGCGGCGCACCAATTCGGTAAAGGCCGCCACCGCATTCTCGGTCATCTTCTGGTCGCGACCGACATCGGAAATCTGTTCGTAATAGCTGAGGCCGATCAGGTAATAGGCGTAAGGAACGTCCCTGTTGCCGGGATGCAGCGCAATAAAGCGCTGCGCATTGAGGATGGCCTCGTCGTACTGGTTGACCTTGTAGTTGGCATAGGCGCTCATCAGCATCGAGCGGCGCGCCCATTCCGAATAGGGATGCTGGCGTTCGACCTCGTCGAACTCCTTGGCCGCCGGGATGTAGCGGCCGTCCTCCATGTGATCCATCGCCTTGTTGTAGATCTGCTCGACCGCGCGCTCCTCATAGGGCACTTCGTCGCTGGCGCAGCCGCCGAGGGCGGCGATGGCAAGCACAGCCATACCTGTCAGCGCGTGGCGCAGGCGGAGGGTGGGCCGGGCATTGCGGAAAGCAGGCAGGCGGGCAGAACTCATGCGGGCAACGTCCATTTCGTTCGATATTCCGGCGGGGCCACAGCGCAAGGCGCGACTCGCCCCGCCAAGGCACAATCCCTGTCTGTTTCTATCTCAAGAAGCGCTGCGAGACCATAGCGGGCGCCCGGCCGGTCGGGCAAGACGCCACAGGCAGACGGGGCCGCTCATGGCCCGATTCCGCTGGATTTTTGGGGTCGTTCGGGAAGGACCGGCGTTCAGTCGGCGGTAATGGCCACAAGAGCGTGTTCCGCCGCATAGGCCGGGGCCGGCGCTTCGACAAAATCGACCACTTCCCAGGCCGTATCGTCGGCCATCAGCGCCCGCAGCACCCGGTTGTTCATGGCATGGCCGGAGCGCGCGCCCTCATAGCGGCCGATCAGCGGCAGCCCCGACAGGGCGAGGTCGCCGACGGCGTCCAGAACCTTGTGGCGCACGAACTCATCCTCGTAGCGCAAACCCTCCTCATTGAGGATGTTTTCGCCATCGATAATGATCGCGTTGTCGAGCGATGCGCCCTGCCCAAGCCCGGCAGCACGCAGCCTCTCCTGATCCTTCAGGAAACCGAAGGTCCGGGCGCCCAGGATGTCGTCGGCAAAGCAGGGATCGTACAAATCCGCCTCGATCGCCTGACGGCCGATCACCGGATTGTCGAAATCGATTTCGAAGGCAAGACGGAAACCGTCGCCCGGCAGAAGCGCGGCGCGCTTCGCGCCGTCTTCGACGATGACGGGCTTCAGAACACGAATGGCGCGGCGCGGCGCGTCCAGCGCCGTCAGGCCGGTCGCCTCAATCCGTTCGACGAAAACCTCGGCGCTGCCATCGAGAACCGGCACTTCCTCGCCGTCGATCTCGATCAGGACATTATCGATGCCGAGGCCCGAAAGTGCGGCCATCAAATGTTCGATCGTGCCAACCCGCGCGCCGGCTGCATTGCCGATCACCGTCGACATCGTGGTCTCGACGACATGGTCATGACGCGCCCGAATGTCGGTCGCATCGCGACCGCCTGCGAGATCGATGCGGCGAAAAACGACGCCGTGGTCGGCGTCCGCCGGATGCAGCATCATGTGAATGATCTTGCCGCTGTGAAGGCCCGCGCCTTCAATGGCAACAGGCGCCGCCAGCGTCATCTGCGGATACGGAAGCGCGGCCGCGCGCCGCTGGCGCCGGACCGTTTCCAGCATGATGGTCTCGAACTCGGATTTACGCACTTGAAACACCTGAGAAACCCCCAAAGCTCCACCGCCCCATTCGGCTGGCTTCGGGTCGGTTCTAGCAGCGTCTCAAAATCGTCTCAAATAACAGTTCTTTACTGAATGTTACGCGCCGAAAACGGGCGTTAACCGTTTGACCGACAAAAGAAAACCCGCCCGCCGGCACTATGGCCGAAACGAGCGGGTTTACCACATAAAGCAGCCCCCAATGAGCGGGACAGCCGTTCTTCAGTTGGCCTGGCGACGCAGGAAAGTCGGTATCTCGAGCTGCTCTTCTTCATAGGAGGGCTGGACGAGACGGCTTTCAGTCGCAGGCGACAGGCTCTCCTGCGGCCGCTCCGCCGGCGCCTGACGAACAGGCTCCTGCTTGCGCTGGACAGCAACCGGCTCGCGGCGTTGCGGCGCCGGCGCCTCCGACGTTTCCACCTTGCGCCGGCCGCCGGTCAGGCGTTCAAAGAAGCCCGGACCCTTTTTCGGGGCACGGGACTGCTGCACCGGCGCCGGCTTCTGACCAAGAAAGCCCGGAATATCGGCCTTGCCGGTCTGCGCCCGGTCGAGATCGCCCGGAATATACGGGTGCGATTTTACCTCGCCACGAACCGCAGCGGCCGGGATCACCGGGGCATCCACTTCGACCCGCGACGCCGGCTGATGCCGGGGCTCGGGCTTGTGAATGATGACCTCGGCTTCATAATCGGCCAGATCGTAGCTCCGGCTGGACGACATGGCCGGCTCGATGCCGAGATCGGCCTGCACCGCGGGCGCCATCTGTTCTTCGATGTGCTCGACCTGGGTCTGAACCGGATTGGGCGCATGTGCGGTCAACGCGGCTGGTTGCATGGCAGCAGGTGCCATACGGTTCTGCGCGACAACACGGATCTGAGCTGTCTGCACCTCGGGGCGTGCCAGCGTCGCTCCCTCCGCCTCAATGCCCGTCGCCACGACCGAAACGCGCATCCTGCCGTCGAGCGAACTGTCGAAGGTCGAACCGACGATGATGTTGGCGTCGGGATCGACTTCGGAGCGGATGCGATTGGCCGCCTCGTCGACTTCATAAAGCGTCAGGTCCATGCCGCCGGTGATGTTGATCAGCACACCCTTGGCACCCTTCATCGATACTTCGTCGAGCAGCGGGTTGGAAATCGCCGCTTCTGCCGCCTCGATCGCACGGTTCTCGCCCGAAGCTTCGCCGGTTCCCATCATGGCCTTGCCCATCTCGTTCATCACGGTGCGCACATCCGCGAAGTCGAGATTGATGAGACCGGGCTTCATCATCAGGTCGGTGATGCCGGCAACGCCGGAATGCAGCACCTGGTCGGCCATGCCGAAAGCGTCGGCAAAAGTCGTGTTCTCATTCGCCACCCGGAACAGGTTCTGGTTCGGGATGATGATCAGCGTGTCGACATATTGCTGAAGTTCGCAAATGCCTTCTTCCGCAAGCCGCATCCGCCGCGAGCCTTCGAACTGGAACGGCTTCGTGATGACGCCGACCGTCAGGATACCGTGCTCGCGCGCCGCCCGTGCGATGACGGGCGCCGCCCCGGTGCCGGTACCGCCGCCCATACCGGCGGTGATGAAGACCATGTGCGCACCCTGCAGATGCTCGACGATCTCATGCAGCGCCTCCTCGGCCGCCGCGCAGCCGACTTCCGGACGCGAACCCGCGCCCAGACCCTCGGTGATCGATGCCCCGAGCTGGATACGCCGATCGGCCGAAGACAGGGCCAGCGCCTGCGCATCCGTGTTGGCGACGACGAAGTCGACGCCCTCGAGGCCTGCCTCGATCATGTTGTTGACCGCATTGCCACCAGCGCCGCCGACGCCGAACACGGTAATTCTGGGCTTGAGTTCCTTTTCCTTGGGAACCGAAAGTTTGATGCTCATGTCAGCCTCCTGGGAGCAGTAGTGAAAATCCGGGTCGGGTTTGCCGCGCTTGTGTCTGGCGGCGGTTCGTTAGCCCGTCTTCCCGGCGGGCCGGAGAGCCGTCCTTGCCGCCGCCGGCAGGGCGCCCGATCGATAGACCCACGTCGTCGTCGCACGCCGATTTGGTCGATGCGTCTCATCAGAAATTCTCCTTCAGCCAGCGGCCGAAGCGCCGGAACTGCCCGCTGGACGACCCCATTTCGGAATCATCATCGGCACCCACGGCATCGAGCGGCGAAATCTGCGAATAGGTGAGGAGCCCGGCGCAAGTCGAGAAGGCCGGCCCACCTGTCGCATCGGCAAGGCCGGTCAGCCGGATCGGCTGGCCGACGCGGACCTGCTTGTCGAGCATCCGTGCGGCGAGCTCGCGCGCGCCGTTGAGCTGGCTCGCGCCGCCGGTCAGCACCACGCGTCGCCCCGCCAGCCGTCCGTAACCGCTCGCATCCATCCGGTCCCGCACCATCTCGAAAGTCTCCTCCAGGCGGGGCTGGATAATGCCGGTCAGCATCGAACGCGGAATGTGATTCGCCGCGTCTGCATCGGTTTCGCCGACTTGCGGCACATCAATCATTTCTCTCTCATCCGACGGGCTGGCCAGTGCGCTCCCGTAAAGCGTCTTCATTCGTTCCGCATGGGAGAGCGGCGTCGAAAGCCCTCGCGCAATGTCATTGGTAATATGATTCCCGCCAATCGACACGGAATCGCAGTAGACCATCGCACCTTCGAAGAAGATGCCGAGCGACGTCGTACCCCCGCCCATGTCGACAACGGCGACGCCGAGGTCCATTTCATCCTCGACGAGGCAGGCCAGCCCGCTCGCATAGGGACTGACAGCAATGCCGGCAACCGAGAGATGGCAGCGTTCAATGCAGAGCTCGAGGTTGCGCAGGGGTCCGCGCAACGCGCTGACCATGTGAACTTCGACCCCAAGCCTCTCGCCGAACATGCCGCGCGGATCGCGCACGCCGCGACTGTCGTCGACGCTGTAGTTGGTCGGAATGGCATGCAATACGTCACGCCCGTCGGGTTGGAAATTGCTCTGGGCATGGCCGATCAGGCGGCCGAGATCGTTATCGCCAATCTCGTTGGCCGCGACCGACGCCTTGACGCCAACCGTCTGGCTCTTCGGTTCGCCACCGGACACGCCGACGATCACGTCCCGGATCGTCACCCCGGCCATTCGCTCGGCCGCATCGACCGCAACGCGAATCGCTTCCTCGGCGGCGTCCATGTCGACAACGGTACCGGCGCGGATGCCGCGCGACACCTGATGTCCAATGCCGATGACGCGCACGGGCGCATGGCCGTTGGCCACCCGCCCCGCTTCAATCCGCGCGATGAAGCAGGAGATCTTGCTCGATCCCACATCGAGCGCCGCAATCGTGCCCGAGCGGCCCACCGCGATGGGACGGCCCTGAAAACTCCGCGAGCCCAGACTGACCATATTCATGTATCGCCCCCAATACCGGCCTCAGCGGGCCGGACAACGCCGTTCTTGTTCTTGATGCCGGCCGCGATGCCCTGCGTCGAACCGGCGCCTGGTGCCAGTTCGACCGACACGCGGTCAGGCAGCCTCAGATCGACCGCCACGATGTCGCGCGACAGAATGCGGTGGCGCGCGTCATGTGCGACGAAATCGGCCAGCGCCTTCTCGACACCGCTTTCCGGCAACTTGACGTCAACGCCGTTTTCGAGCCGCAAATTCCAGCGTCGCCCGCTGACACGCACGAAAGCCCGTACGCGCTGCAAGAGCTGCGGCTGTTCGGCTTGCATGAGCTTCAGCAACGCCGGTGCCTCGCGCGGCGCGCCGAAACCGACGATGAAAGGCAGATGCGCGAATTCCTGTATGCCCTCGTCGGTGATCGGCCGTCCTTCGGCATCAATGACCGACAGCATGCCGCCACGCTGCCAGAGCGCGAAAGGCGCTCGTTCTGTCACTTCAATACGAATGGTGTCCGGAAGCAGTCGCGTCACGGTCGCCGATTCGACCCATCCCAGCCGCTCCACACGTTGCCGCGCCGCCTCGGTGTCAAAGCCGAAAATCGGATCGCCGCGCTTTATGCCGCTGGCATCGGACAATGCCTGCTTGTCGGTCCGCACGCGTCCGACGACGGTCACGTCCTGAATGCTGAAGCCCGACAAGGCCAGAAGCCGGTTGGTCCGCTCGGCGATCCCGTTGGCGCCCTCGCTCACATGTCCGCCGACAAACAGTCCGTAGAGAACGACACCCGCAAACAGCGCCGCCGCACCGGCTGTAAATGGCCGCATCGGAAACTCGCCGGCGCCGATCTCGGCCAGCCAGCGCCCGACAGGTCCCGGCGGCCGCTGCGCGCGGCGCCCGAAAATGCGGGTCGACGGCGTGTTGCGGCGCTTGCCGGGCGCGACCTTGCTCTTGGTGCCCCGGCGCGGCGCCGCACGGATGCCGGTGCGCGATGCTTTTTTCACCGGTCGCATGTGGCGTCCTCCACCATCCAGCTCACCAGTTCGGCGTAGGAATAGCCGGCGAGATTGGCAAGCTCCGGCACCAGCGATGTCGGAGTCATGCCGGGCTGCGTGTTGACCTCGAGCAGAATTAGTTCGCCCTTGCCGGGGCGCGTATCGTCGAAACGGAAATCGGCGCGGCTGACGCCACGGCATCCCAACGCCTTGTGCGCGGCCAGCGTCACCCGTTGCACCTCGGCATAGACGTCCGGCTCGATCGGTGCCGGAATGACGTGACGCGAACCACCGGCCGCATATTTGGCCTCGTAGTCATAGAAGGTCGTGTTGGCGATGATCTCGGTCACGCCGAAGATCTCTTCGCCCATCACGGCGCAGGTGAGTTCGCGGCCAGCGATGTAGCGTTCCGCCATCACCTCGTCGCCGAGGTTCCAGTCGGGCGAGGTCAGCTCCGCCGGCGGCCGGTTGTCGCCCGCCCGGATGATGAACACACCGACCGACGAACCCTCGCTCACCGGTTTGATGACATAGGGCGGGTCCATCACATGGCCGAGCGCAGCCTGCGCACGCGGCACGACCACGCTCTCGGCCACCGGCAGCCCCGCCGCGCGGAACACGGCCTTGCCGCGCTCCTTGTGCATGGCGAGCGCTGAGGCCAGCACACCCGAATGCGTGTAGGGCACGCGCAGGATTTCGAGCAGCCCCTGCACGCAGCCATCCTCGCCCCAGCGGCCATGCAGCGCATTGAAGGCGACATCGGGTTTTGCCTTGAGAATCTGGTCGGCCAGATCGCGTCCGGCATCGATCTCGGTCACGTGATAGCCATGGCTCCGCAGCGCCTCGGCGCAACCCTTGCCGGTGACGAGACTGACTTCGCGCTCGGCGCTCCAGCCGCCCTTCAGGACGGCGACATGCTTGGTCGCGCTCATGCCCCGCCTCCATCGTTGCGCGTGCCGATGCGCCGGATTTCCCATTCAAGCATAACGCCGCTCTGCGCCTTGACGCGCGCGCGCACCTCTTCACCGAGATCCTCGAGGTCGGCGGCGCTGGCCGCACCTGTGTTGAGGAGAAAATTGCAATGCAGCTCCGACACCTGCGCCCCGCCGCGCTTCAGCCCGCGGCAGCCGGCCGCGTCGATCAGCTGCCACGATTTGTGCCCGTCGGGGTTCTTGAAGGTCGAACCGCCGGTGCGGGTACGGATCGGCTGCGTCGCCTCGCGCGACGCCGTGATCTCGTCCATGCGCGCGGCGATCTCGGCCTTGTCGCCGGGCGCGCCCTGAAAGACTGCTTCGACGAAAATCAGATCGTCCGCCGCGCCGCAATGGCGGTAGCTGTATTCCATCTCGGCGTTCGACAGCACATGGCGCTTGCCCGCGCGGTCGATGGCAACCGCCTCCACCAGTACGTCTTTCGTCTCACGCCCATAGGCGCCGCCATTCATGCGCAAGGCACCGCCGATCGAACCCGGAATGCCGCGATAGAACTCAAGTCCGGCAATGCCCGCCTCCTGGGCGGCTCGCGCCACGGCCACATCGAGCGCCGCCGTACCCGCACGCAGGCGCTGGCCCGGCAACATCTCGATCTGCGCAAAGCCCTTGCCGAGACGGATGACGACGCCCGGCACGCCGCCGTCCCGCACCAGCAGGTTGGAACCGACACCGATCACCGTCACCGTCACATCGGCCGGACAGCCGGCAAGGAACGATGCCAGGTCGTCGGCATCCGCCGGACGGAACATGACCTCCGCCGGTCCGCCGACGCGGAACCAGGTCAGCGGCGCGAGCGGCGCATCGGCGACCAGTGCGCCGCGCACCGGCGGCAGCCGGTCGACGAGATGGGGAAGCGAGGCGCGGGCCGCCATCATTTCTTCCTCCTGTTTCCGGCATCCGCCTTGTCGAGCGCCGCCAGCTGTTCGGGCAGCGCATTGGCCCAATAGGTGATGCTGCCCGCGCCGAGGCAGACGACGAGGTCGCCGGGCTTCGCCGTGTCGGCGATCAATGCCGGCAGAGCCTCCGGCCCCTCCAGCGCCGTCACGTTGCGGTGCCCCCGCGCGCGCAAACCCTCCACCAGCGCATCGCGATTGGCGCCTGCGATGGGCGTCTCGCCGGCTTCGTAGACATCGGCGACGATCACGGCGTCGGCATCGTTGAAACAGGCGCAGAACTCGTCGAAGAGATTGTGCAGCCGCGTATAGCGATGCGGTTGCACCACCGCGATGACGCGCCCCTGCGTCGCCGAGCGCGCCGCCTGCAGCACAGCCGCGATCTCGACCGGGTGATGGCCGTAATCGTCATAGATGCTGATGCCGTTCCAGTCGCCGACATAGGTGAAGCGCCGCTTGACGCCGCCAAAGCCTTCCAGCGCCGCGCGGATGCGTTCGTCGGCAATTCCCATTTGCAGCGCAACGCCGATGGCCGCAAGGCTGTTCAGCATATTGTGCGTGCCATGCATCGCCAGATGCACGCCGCCGATCTCGCGCGTCTTGCCGGTCTTGCGATCCGTGATTGTGACGTCGAAGGTGTTGAAGCCATTTTCGACGCGCTGGTTGGTGGCGCGAATATCGGCCTGCGGATTGGTCCCGTAGGTGACAATGCGACGGTCGCGCACCCGGCCGATCAGCGCTTGCACTTCCGGATGGTCGACGCACATGACGGCGCAGCCATAGAACGGCACATTTTCGACAAAGGCGAGGAAAGCATCCTTGGCCGCTTCGAACGAGCCGTAATAGTCGAGATGTTCGGGATCGATATTGGTGACGATCGCAATCGTCGAAGGCAGCTTGACGAAGGTGCCGTCGGATTCGTCCGCTTCCACCACCATCCATTCGCCGTCGCCGAGCCGCGCATTGGTCCCATAGGCGTTGATGATGCCGCCATTGATGACGGTCGGATCGAGCCCCGCGCCATCGAGGATTGCCGCGACCAGCGACGTCGTCGTCGTCTTGCCATGCGTGCCGCCGATCGCAACACAGGAGCGCAACCGCATCAGCTCGGCCAGCATTTCGGCGCGCCGCACCACCGGCAGGAAGCGCGCCCGCGCCTCCATCAGTTCCGCATTGTCCGGTCTGATCGCCGACGAAACGACGACGACCTGCGCCTCGGCAAGGTTCTCGGCCTTCTGGCCGATGAACACCTTGATGCCAAGCCCGGCGAGGCGTTTGACATTGGCGCTCTCGCTGAGATCGCTGCCCTGCACCGTGTAGCCGAGATTGTGCATGACTTCGGCAATGCCGCTCATGCCGATGCCGCCGATGCCGACGAAATGAATCTTGCCGATGTCGAGAGGCGCGGGACGCATCATGCACCTCCGGTCGCGAATTTGAGGAGGCCGGATCCGCCGGCCGTGTCGGTGGCGCGAACCGGCGCGCCAAGAGCCTGGAATTCGCCGCGGCCGATCCGCTCAACGAGATCGGCGAGATCGCGCACGGCGTTGGGTTGCCCTTGTGCCTTGGCCGCGCGCGCCGCGGCCGCCAGCTGCGCCGGATCGGCAAGCAGCGAGGTCAACATCGACGCCAGCGCCGCCGCGGTAAAATTCTTTTGCTCGATGGCCCATGCCGCGCCCGTGCGGGCCAGCTTTTCGGCATTGGCCTTCTGGTCGTTATCGAGCGAATGCGGCAGCGGCACCAGGATCGAGGGCCGGCCGACAATGGCCAGCTCGCTGATGGTCGATGCGCCTGAACGGCCGATCACCAGATGCGCCCCCGCAAGGCGCTCTGGCATGTCGTCGAAGAAGGGGCTCAGCTCGGCGTCGATGCCGGCGGCCTCGTAGATCGCGGCGGCCCGTTCCATATCCTCGGCACGCGCCTGCTGCACCACCGACAGGCGGCGGCGCAAGGCCTCCGGAAGCTGCGCCAGTGCGTCCGGCACAACATCGCTCATCACGCGCGCGCCCTGGCTGCCGCCGAACACCAGCAGATGGATCGTTTCTTGCCCGGCAGGCGCCGCATAGCTCCGTCCGGCGACCGCAATCACCGCGTCGCGCACCGGATTGCCGGTCAGCACCAGCTTGCCGGCATCTTTCGGCCTCAGGAATTTCGGCGCATCGAAAGTCGAGGCGATGGCGCTGACATAAGGCGCGACGAGGCGGTTGACGCGGCCGAGAACCGCGTTCTGTTCATGCACACACACCGGAATGCCGCGCAGGATCGCGGCGGCAACCGGTGGCAGCGTCGGATAACCGCCAAAGCCGATCAACGCCGCCGGCCGAATCCGGCCGAGAATGCCGAAGGAACGAGCGACGCCCGCAAGAATGGCGGGCGCCGCCCTCACAAGACCGACCGCACCTTTGCCTGAAGGTGTCGCGGCCGGAACGGGATAAATATCGGCATCGGGAAACAGCCGGTCGAACCGCTGCACGCGCTCATCGGTGATCAGCGCAATGCGGCGGCCGCGGCGGCGCAGTTCCTGCGCCAGCGCCTGGCCGGGGAACAAATGTCCCCCCGTACCGCCGGCGGCAATCACGATCGGACCCTGCGGATTGCGCTTCATGCCTGCGCCCTCCGTTCGCCGGGCGGCGCCACATTGCTACCGGCACGGCGCCGTGTCAGCGCCAGCAGCATCCCCATCCCCAGCGCCAGCGCCAGCAGCGACGAGCCGCCATAAGAGATGAACGGCAGCGTCATGCCTTTGGCCGGCACCAGGTTGAGGTTGACCGCCATATTGATCAGTGCCTGCACGCCGAACATCGCAACCAGCCCGCATGTTGCGAACTGCACGAAGAGATCGCGCTCCTCGGCGGCCCGCCTCATGGGCCGCACCACGATGAAGGCGAAAAGCCCGATGATCATCAATCCGACAACGACACCGAACTCTTCGGCCGCGACCGCAAAGATAAAATCGGTATGAGCGTCCGGAAGAATGCGTTTCACCTCACCCTCGCCCGGTCCGCGACCGAAAAAGCCGGCGGCATGAAAGGCATCGAGTGCGCGGTCGATCTGGTAGGTGTCGCCCGACTCCGGATTGAGGAAGCGATCCACGCGGCTGGCGACATGCGGCATCAGCGTATAGGCGCAGATGACGCCGACCAGCGCCATCGCGCCGAGAGAGCCGATCCAGCCCCATGAAAGGCCGGCCATGAAGAACATCGCGCCGAAGACCATCGTCACCAGCATCAGCTGTCCGAAATCGGGTTGCAGAGCCAGCACACCCACAACCGTCGCATAGAGCACCAGCGCAAGAGCGGTACCGGGAATGCCGGGGCTGCGCTGCGCTTCCGCAAAGAGCCAGGCGACGAGCACGACGAAAGCCGGCTTGACGAATTCCGAAGGTTGAATGGCAAAAGGTCCGACCTGCAGCCAGCGATGCGCGCCTTTCACTTCCGGGCCGATGAAAAGCGTCAGCACCATCAGCACCAGCGCGCCGACAAAAACCAGCGCCGCCAGGCGTCGCACCTGCCGCACATTGAGCAGCGACACGCCGATCATCACCGCGAGTGCCGGCAGGAAAAACAGCATCTGCCGATAGACGAAATGGAAGGGCGGCAGGTTGATGCGCATGGCGACCGCA
Source organism: Parvibaculum sp. (assembly GCA_030682415.1). Taxonomy (GTDB): domain Bacteria; phylum Pseudomonadota; class Alphaproteobacteria; order Parvibaculales; family Parvibaculaceae; genus Parvibaculum. Next base: position 11,445 of record JAUXOE010000242.1, on the reverse strand, counting down.
GGGCTCGCCGCCAGCGCCAGAACGCCGCCCAGAACCATCAGGCAGACAAGGCAGAGCAACGTCCACCTGTCGACGGTCCACCACCATTCGGCGATCAGGCTGCGGTTGGTGCGCGCAAGACGGATCATGCGGCGGCCCCTCCCGTTTCGGCGAGCACACGCTGCACTTCACGGCGAAACAGATCGCCGCGCTCTTCGAAATTCCGGAACTGGTCGAACGAGGCGCAGGCCGGCGAGAGCATCACGACGCGCGTCTCGGCCTCGCTCGCCATCGCGTCCCGCGTCGCCGCTTCGACGGCGTGCGGCAGCGTTCCGCATTGCAGATAGTCGACCTTGCCATCGAGCGTCCGGGCGAAATTCGCCGCGGCATCGCCGATCAGATAGGCGCGGACAACATGCGGGAAGAGGCGTTCGAGGCTTTCGATACCGCCTTCCTTGGCCTTGCCCCCGGCGATCCAGAAAATCGTCCGATAGGCGCCAAGCGCTTTCGAAGCGGCATCGGCATTGGTCGCCTTGCTGTCATTGACGAAGCGGACGCCGTCGCGCTCCGCGACGATTTCCATGCGATGGGCGAGACCGGGGAAACTTTCAAAGGCGGCGAAGATTTTTTCGCGCGTATAGCCAAGTGCCCGGCCTGTCGCATAGGCCGCCGCGGCATTCTGCCAGTTATGCCCACCAGCCAGTGTGCGCATCTCTTTCAGGTCGCCGGCCTTGACCGCCTGTGTGCCGGCATTGTCGTAAAGCGTGCCGTCGATCGCATAGACGCCGCGTCCCACCGTCTTGCCGACCGAAATCGGCACCACCTTCGCCAGACGCCGCGCGCCGACGCGAGTGCAGATGTCCTGCGACAGCGCGTCGTCGACGCTGATAATCGCCGTGTCGCCTTCTGTTTGATTCTCGAAGAGCCGCGCCTTGACGGCCGCATAATGATCGAGCGTCCCGTGCCGGTCGATGTGATCGGGCGTGATATTGAGCAACACGGCAACTTGCGGCGCAAGGCTCGGCGCAAGGTCGATCTGGTAGGACGACACCTCGATCACATAGACGGTTGCCGGCGTCGGCGCTTCGAGTTCGAGTACCGCCTTGCCGATATTGCCGCCGACCTGTGCCTCGCCGCCGCAACGCCGGATCATGTGACCGATCAGCGCCGTCGTCGTCGATTTGCCATTGGTGCCGGTGATCGCAACGATCTTGGCCCCCGTGCCGCTCGCCGTCACGGCGCGCTGGAAAAGCTCGATATCGCCGATGATCTCGACACCGGCCGTTTGCGCCGCCTGTGCAGCCGGATGCGGCTCGGGATGGGTCAGCGGCACACCGGGGCTGAGCACCAGTGCAGCGATTTCCGCCCAGGGCCAGTCTCTCATGTCGACGACGTTGAAGCCTGCAACCGCCGCCTCGGTACGTTTCGCGTCGGCATCGTCCCATGCCAGCACCGTCGCCCCGCCGGCTTCGAGCGCGCGCACGGTCGCAAGGCCCGACGTACCGAGCCCGAACACCGCCACCTTGCGCTTTGCGAAACCGGTCGCTGCGATCATCCCCTCACCTCAACTTCAAGGTTGCGAGGCCGGCCATGGCAAGCACGACCGAGATGATCCAGAAGCGGACGACGATGGTCGGTTCCGCCCAGCCCTTCTGTTCGAAATGATGATGCAGCGGCGCCATGCGGAAAACCCGCTTGCCGGTCAGCTTGAACGAGACGACCTGGACGATGACCGACACCGCTTCGAGGACGAAAAGCCCGCCGATGATGGCCAGCACCAGCTCATGCTTGGCCGCCACTGCGATTACGCCGAGCGCCGCGCCGAGCGCCAGCGACCCTGTGTCGCCCATGAACACCATGGCCGGCGGCGCGTTGTACCAGAGGAAGCCGAGCCCGGCCCCGATCAGCGCCCCGCAAACGATCGCAAGCTCGCCCGTGCCCGGAACGAAATGCACTTGCAGGTAATCGGCGAAAACGGCGTTGCCGACCAGATAGACGATGAGGCCGAACGCCGCCGCCGCGATCATCACCGGCACGATGGCGAGCCCGTCGAGCCCGTCGGTCAGGTTGACCGCGTTTGACGAGCCCACGATCACGAGCGCCCCGAACACGAAGAAGAAGCCGCCAAGCTGCAGCAGCACGCCCTTGAAGAACGGAACCGTCAACGCCGTCTGCAATGGCTCGTTGGCAACCAGCACCAGTGCCCACATGGCCGCAATCGCGATAATGAATTCGAAGAACAGCTTCACCCGTCCCGGCACGCCTTTTGGCGAGATCTTCGACACCTTGAGATAGTCGTCGGCAAAGCCCACCGCGCCGAAGCCGAGCGTCACGAGAAGCACGATCCACACATATTTGTTGGAAAGGTCGGCCCACAGCAGCACCGCCGGCACCAGGCCGACGAGAATGAGAAACCCGCCCATGGTCGGCGTGCCCTGCTTCTGCACGATATGCGTCTGCGGTCCGTCCTCGCGGATCGGCTGACCGCGCCGCTGCCGCGACTTCAGAAGCGCGATAATGCGCGGTCCGAACAGGAAGCTGATCAGGAGTGCTGTCAGCGTTGCGCCGCCGGTGCGGAACGTGATGTAGCGAAACACGTTGAGCGCGGGATACTCACCGGCCATGCCTCCGAGAAGATCGTACAGCATCCTCTATGCCCCCCTGTTGCGCCGCAGGCTGGCGCCGTCATCGTCACCCATCCCCAGCAGCATCTCGACCAGCGGCCCCATCCGCGAACCGAGAGAACCCTTGACCATTACGACATCGCCGGGACGGATCGCGTCGCGCAACAGCGGCGCCAGCATGTCGGACGTCTCGGCATAACCGCCCTGCGCCGTCATCGGCAGCGCCTTGAAAAGTTCGCGCATATGCGGCCCGCAGGCGAAGACGAGGCCGATCCCCGCCGTCGCGACATCCCCGGCGAGTTCGCGATGCATGGCAATCGAGTCGTCGCCAAGTTCCAGCATGTCGCCCATGACCGCGATGCGCCGGCCGCTTCCCGCCGGACTGGACTGGCCGAGCGCCGCAAGCGCGGCGCGCATCGAAGCCGGATTGGCGTTGTAGCTTTCGTCGATCACCGTGAAGTCGCCCAGCGGCGCCGACACGACATGCCGTTCGCCCCGCCCCTTCGGCGCCTTGAGCTGCGCCATGGCGAGCGCCGCCAGCGCCAGATCGGCGTCGAGCGCCTGCACACAGGCCAGCACCGCGAGACTGTTCATCGCAATATGGCGCCCCGGCACGGCAAGCTTGTAGGTGACCTTCTGACCGCAGATCGTCGCCGACACGCAGGAACAGCTTTCGTTGAGCGCCACCTTGTCGAGACGCGCATCGGCATCCGCATGCGCGCCGAACGAAATGATCCGCGCCGCGCCGCGCGCTTCGGCGCGCGCCCGGAGCCGCGCATAATGCGGATTGTCGCGGTTGAGGATGGCGACCCCGCCTTCCTGCAGCCCGTCGAAAATCTCGGCCTTTGCATCTGCGATCTCCTCGACCGAATTGAAGAAGGCCAGATGCACAGCCTCAACCGTCGTGATCAGCGCGACAAAGGGTTCGACCAGCTTCGACAGCGGCGTGATTTCGCCGGGATGGTTCATGCCGACTTCAAAAATGCCGAAGCGCGTATCGGCGGGCATTCGCGCCAGCGACAGCGGCACGCCCCAGAGATTGTTATAGGACGCCGCCGAGGCATGGGTCGCGCCCTGCTCGGACAGCACGAAGTGTAAAGCTTCCTTGGTGCCGGTCTTGCCGACGCTCCCGGTCACGGCGACGATGCCGGCACGCGCCCGCCGCCGCGCCGCGCGGCCAAGCGCATTCAGCGCGGCCAGCGTATCGGCAACGACGACGAGCGGCCCCGCCGCACGCATCTTGTCTGTCGGCTTCGACACGATGGCCGCCGCCGCGCCTTTGGCGAAGGCGCTTTCGACAAACACATGTCCATCCGAATTCTCGCCCGAAATGGCGACGAAGAGATCGCCCGGCTGCAGTGTCCGGCTGTCGATCGAAACGCCGCTGGCCGCCCAACGCGCACCCTCGGCCTTGCCGCCGGTTGCCGCGATTGTTTCCTCTTGCGTCCACAACGGTGTTGTCATGCGCCACCGCCGATCTTCCGTGCCGCCGCCGCAATGGCGTCGTGATCAGAGAACGGGATCGTCCGGTCACCGACGATCTGCCCCGTCTCATGTCCCTTGCCGGCCACGACCAGCACATCGCCCGCGCGGAGGGCCCGCATTGCCGTTTCGATCGCCTCGGCCCGGTCGCCGATTTCGGTGGCGCCGGGGCAGCCCTTCATGATCGCCGCACGAATGACGCCGGCATCCTCGCTGCGCGGATTGTCGTCGGTGACATAAACCTGGTCGGCGAGACGCGCCGCGATCTCGCCCATCTGCGGGCGCTTGCCGGCATCGCGGTCGCCGCCGCAGCCGAAAACGACGGCCAGCCTGCCTTCAGCATGCGGCCGCATCGCGTCGAGCGCATTCTCAAGCGCATCCGGTGTATGTGCGTAATCTATATAGACGGCCGCACCCGACGGCAGATGGGCGGCATCTTCCATGCGGCCGCGCGCGCCCTTGAGGTTCTCGAGTGCCTTGAAGACTTTGGCCGCGATGCCTCCGCAGCCGATGACAAGGCCGGCGGCGACCAGCGCATTTGACGCCTGGAAGGTCCCAACCAGCGGAAGCTGTACTTCATAGTTCGCGCCGCCATGCACCAGCTCCAGCGTCTGGCCCCGTGCCGTCGGCCGCGCTGCAACGAGGCAAATGCCGCGCCCTTTGCGCCCGACCGAGATAATCCGGTGCCCGCGCGCCCAGCACAGCGCCTCAAGTTCGGCGGCCTGCGCACCGTCGGCATTGATGACGGCGACGCCGCCCGGCCCCATCACCTCGCCGAACAGGCGCATCTTCGCATAGAGGTAGTCGTCGAAGCTGGTGTGATAGTCCATATGGTCGCGCGTGATATTGGTAAAACCGGCCGCGGCAAGCCGCACCCCATCGAGGCGGTACTGCGCAAGCCCATGGCTCGACGCCTCCATCGCAAGATGCGTCACACCTTCATCTGCCAGTGCTGCAAGCTCGGCCTGCAGGGCGACCGGATCGGGCGTCGTAAAGCCCAGCGGCCGCTCGCCCTTCGGGCTTTCGACACCCAGCGTCCCGAGACTGGCTGCCGGCTCGCCGAGTGCCGCCCAGATCTGCCGCACGAAAGTCGCGACCGATGTTTTGCCGTTGGTCCCTGTTACCGCCGCGACGATCTCCGGCTGCTTGCCGAAAAACCGCGCCGCCATCAATGCAAGACGCCGGCGCGGATTGCGGTCGGCGATCACCGGCACACGTGCCTTGATCCCGGCCTCATGTGGCACGAGCAACGCCACTGCCCCTTGTTCCAGCGCCTGCGGAATGAAGCGCGTACCGTCGAGCTTGGTGCCGGGAAGGGCCGCGAACAGAAATCCGGGTCTGACCGCGCGGCTGTCCGCGGTCAGGCCAAGGATCTCCGTGGCACCCCCTTCCGGGAGCGCCGGGAGGTCCGACCCCATTAACGCCGCAAGTTGCATATCTCCCAACATTCTCGTTCGCCGTAAACTCACACGCCCGTCGTCATCGCCCGTTCGCCTCGAAAGACACGAGCTTCGCTTCACGCAACATTTCCAGTTCCTGCGGCTTTGTTGCCGGGCGAAGCCCGAGCAGCGGTGCGACACGCGCCACCACGCGTGAAGTCACCGGCGCGGCGTTCCAGCCCGCCGTCGCATAGCCATAGGTATCCTTGGTCGGTTTCGGTTCGTCGAACATCACGATCATCGCGTAGCGCGGATCGTTGGCCGGAAAGGCGCTGATGAACGACGTGATCAGCTTGTTGCGCGCATAGCGGCCGTTCTCGGCCTTCTCGGCCGTCCCGGTCTTGCCCATCACCGGATAACCCGCCACATCGGCACGCCGCCCTGTGCCCTCAGCCACGACCATCCGCATCAGCCCGCGCATGGTCTGGCTGACTTCGCTCGAAATCACCCGCGCGCCAAGCTGCGCCTCATTACGGCGCAGGAAGGTCGGCTCAACCTTGAGCCCGCCATTGACGATGGTCGCGACCGCGCTGACGACCTGCAGCGGCGTCACGGCAATGCCGTGGCCATAGGAAGTCGTGATGGTCGACAATTCGCTCCAGCGCGCCGGGGTTAGCGGCGAACCGGCCTCCGGCAATTCGATCTGCGGCCGTGTCAGCATGCCGAAGCGGCGCAAATATTCGCGGTGCTCCTCGCCGCCGAGCTGCAATGCAATCTTGGCCGTACCGATATTCGAGGAATGAACAAAAACTTCGGGCACACTGAGCCAGCGATTTTGGGCATGGAAATCGTGAATTTTGAAGCGCGCCACCTGCATCGGCTGTGTCGCGTCGAACCGGCCATCGAGCCGGACCTTGCCGCTGTCGAGTGCGGCTGCCAGCGTCACGGCCTTGAACACCGATCCCATCTCATAGACGCCGAGCGTCGCCCGGTTGAAACGGGCCTCTTCGGGCGCCGCCATCGGATCGTTGGGGTTGTAGTCGGGCAGCGACGCCATGGCGACGACTTCACCGGTATGAACATCCATGATGATGCCGACCGCGGCAAGCGCCCGGAATTCGGTCATTGCCCTTTCAAGCTCGTCCGTCAGCGCGTGCTGCACCTTGATGTCGATCGACAACATCACCGTCCGGTTGCGATCGAAACGCGGAACGCCGAACCTGTCCGAACGCGCAACGACGCGGTCCATATAGCGTTCGATGCCGGCGGTTCCGTTGTTGTCGATATCGACCATGCCGAGAACGCTGGCGCCGGTCTTGCCGTTCGGATAGACGCGCTTGCGCTCATTGCGGAAGTCGAGCCCCGGCAATCCAAGATAGTGCACGGCATATTGCTGGCGCGGCGCGAGATCGCGCTTGACCCACATGAAGGCGCGGCCGGACGAAAGCTTCGCTGTCATGTCCGCCACGTCGAGTTCGGGCAGAACCGTCGCAAGCTGTCGTGCCGTTTCGGCCGCGTCGATGATGCTGCGTCCGTCGGCATAAAGCGAGGCGGTGCCGATATCGGTCGCCATCACCTCGCCGTTGCGGTCGACAATATCCGGGCGCTGGATCGGTCCGGCACGGTCGATCGCGGCCACGCGCGAGCTGTCGTCGCCGCCGATGATCGCCAACCCGACAAGTCGCGCACCGATCAACGCGAAACAGGCGGCAAATACCGCGATCGCCAGCGAGATCCGGCGCTCCGACGGTGTGCGAACATTCCGCTCGCCGGCACGCGCCGAATGGCGCGACTTGTCGATGGCGTCGTATCCCGGCAGGAGAAAGCGCGTTTGCATCTGCGGCCGTCCGCGGCGTCCGATCATTGGATCGACCTCCCGCTGCCAATACCCTCGGACACGGTACCTGCATAGCCGCCAAGCGGCTGCCGGCCCGACGGCACGTAATAGTCGTCTGCCATATGTGGCATCGGCACATCTTCGAATTCGACAATCTGGCTTGCCGTCAGCGGCTGCAGCGCGGTGTAACGGGCCGCGAGCTCCTGCAGGCGCTCCGGCTGATTGAGATAGCTCCACTCGGCGCGCAACACGCGAATGGCCTCGCGCTCGGCGCCGATCTGCGCCTCGAGACGCCCTGCCGCGCGATCGGCGCCCTCAGCGCGATACTTGATATCGTAGAGACCGACCGACAGACCGATCACGGCAACGACCAGCAGCAGGTTGATGAGCCGGATCATGCCTGCCCTCCCGCCGAGATATGTCGATCGAGCGAAGGGACCGCACGCAAACCGAGTGATGCGAGATCGAGAGGCAACGCAGGCGCACCCGTCCGCTCCGCCGCGCGCAGCTTCGCCGAGCGGGCGCGCGGGTTGTTTTCGATCTCGGCCTCCGGCGCCTTGCGCGCCTTGTGTTCGATTTCGCGAAACGAAGGCGCCGCCTCGTCGCGCTCGGGCATGTGGCGGTTGGCGCGCCCGGCCCGGCCCGTCCGCGCGGTCAGGAAGCGTTTGACGGCACGGTCTTCGAGTGAATGGAAGGTGACGGTCGCGAGGCGCCCGCCCTCATGCAGCAAATCTTCGGCAGCCGAAAGCCCCCGCGCCAGTTCGCCGAGCTCGTCATTGACGAAAATCCGTAGCGCCTGGAAGGTCCGCGTCGCCGGATGGATACGATCCTGCGGCCGGCGGCCGATAACGCGCGCCACTGTCTCGGCAAGCTCCAGCGTCCGCTTGAACTCGACTTGCGTCCGCGCCGCGACGATCGCTTTGGCGACGGCCCGCGCGCGCTTCTCCTCGCCATAGACGGCGATGATGCGGGCCAGATCGCCCTCATCGAAATGATTGACGACATCGGCGGCCGACGGCCCCTCGCCGCCCATCCGCATATCGAGCGGTCCGTCCTGCTGGAACGAGAAGCCGCGTTCGGCCTCATCGAGCTGCATCGAGGAAACGCCGAGATCGAGAACGACGCCATCGACGGTCTCGTGGCCGAGCGCCCGGACAAGCCGCGCCATGTCGCCGAAACAACCTTCAATCAACGTCAGCCGTCCGGCAAATTCGGTCGCCAGCGCCCGACCGCGCAGGATCGCGCTCGGATCGCGGTCGATCGCCAGCACCGCGCAATCGGCCGATCCGAGAAGGGCCCGCGTGTAACCGCCTGCGCCGAATGTGCCATCGACATAAATCGCGCCGTCGCGGGGCCGAAGGACATCGAGGACATCGGCGAGCATCACCGGGATATGGGGGGCGTTGCTCCGGCCGCCGTCGCTCATCGGCCGCCTCCGTCCAGTACGGGCGGAGGCGCCTTGAGCATGGCGCGGAAACCGGGAACCTGCTTCTTCGCCTCGACGGCGAAGACCTCGTAGGCCTTGGGCTCCCAGATCTGGAACCGCTCGCCGGCGCCGACAAAAGTTGCCTCGTCGGCAATGCCCGCCATCTCGCGCAGCGTCTCGGGAAGGATCACGCGGCCGTCGGCATCGAACATCAGTTCGGCGCTTTCGCCGAGCAGCACCGAGGCGAGCATGTCGCGCTCGGGCGAGAACGGATCGAGCCGCGCCAGCATCTGGTCGATCTGGTTCGAGAAAGCCGGACCGCAGCCTTCGATGAACCGGCCCTCGCTCAGCGGCGGAAAACAGATGATCCCGTTGAAGCCCTGGGCGACCGTCACGGCGCGAAACTTCGCGGGCACGGATACGCGCCCCTTCGCATCGATCTTGTTCGTGAAACGCCCCCGGAACGACTCCATCGGCCGACCTCTCCCCTCTCTCGGGCTGCCCCCTCCTGCCTGAGGGGACTTGTGCCCGCGAGACCGGCGAACGCTTTACGGGCGCGGCTGGACCTAATACGGGACATCATGGGATAACATGGGATTTCATGGGCGTCAACGGGAATGCCTAGTAATTTCGCGGTTTTCCGCCCCATTTTGACCCATCTGAACTGTCTTAACGGACCGTTAAAACTGTCGATAACTTGAGAACACAAGTAGAACATCCGTGCTGCTCAGTTATCGAAATGGAGACCGCGATGCCCCTCATTCGCGCACGGCACTGCGGCGGGCCCGCGCCCGGTTTGTGACAGTTTTTTGACAGTTTGATGACAGAGGGGGGGTGTCAGATGGCCTGTAAGCCGGGTTCTGTGCCCTTGCGGGTGATGACTATTCATCTGGGACGCCCGTTACCGGACGCCTCTAGCAACCAACCCGGGCGGCGGCCCGGAAACGGGTTATCAGGCTAAACGCCTGAAATGCCGCCCCTATTTGGTCTTGCTCCCGGTGGGGTTTGCCGTGCCGCGCCCGTTACCGGCCGCGCGGTGCGCTCTTACCGCACCCTTTCACCCTTACCCGTCCCCGAAGGTCCAGGCGGTTTGCTTTCTGTGGCACTTTCCCTGGGGTCGCCCCCGCCGGCCATTAACCGGCACCGTGTCTCCGTGGAGCCCGGACTTTCCTCTGCATTTTCATGCAGCAGCCATCCGGCCATCTGACGAGAATGAGATGGGCCTGAAAATCGTCCGCGTCAAGACGCTTGCGGATTGCCCGCACGATGCCGACATTGCCCCTAACGACAATCCACACATGGGAGAACGCGATGAAGGCCGCTGTCTATTACGAAAACGGTCCGCCCTCGGTATTGAAATACGAAGACGTGCCCGATCCGCAATGCCTGCCGCAAGGCATCGTCATCAAGGTCGAGGCGGTCAGCATCGAAGGCGGCGACACGCTGAACCGCGCCGGCGGCGAACTGGCGACCGTACCGCATATCGTCGGCTATCAGGCGGCCGGAACGATTATCGAGGTCGGCGCGGAGGTCACGCACCTCAAACCCGGCCAGCGCGTGACGACGGTCAACATGCACGGCTCGCATGCCGAGCTGCGCTCGGTCTTCGCGCGCACGGCATGGCTGATCCCCGACAACATGGATATCAAGACAGCATCCGCCATTCCCGTTCCCTTCGGCACTGCGCATGATTGCCTCTTCGAATTCGGTCGCTTGAAGGCCGGCGAAACGGTGCTCGTGCAGGCGGGCGCCGGCGCCGTCGGCCTTGCCGCGATCCAGCTTGCGAAAAAGGCAGGCGCCACCGTCATCGCGACGGCGTCGAGCGACGACCGGCTCGAAGGCCTGAAGCAATACGGCTTGGACCACGGCATCAACTACCGGACGCAGGATCTCGTCGCCGAAGCAAAGCGCCTCACAGACAACAGAGGCGTCGACCTCGTCGTCGATCCGGTCGGCGGCTCGACGCTGCAGAAGTCGATCCTGTCGCTCGGCTATCGCGGCCGCATTTCGATGGTCGGCCGCGCCGGCCGCGAAGACATGCGCGTCGATGTGACGACGATGATGGGCGGCAACCAGTCGCTGTCGGGCGTTTTCCTCGGTGCCGAAATCTTCACCGATCGCGTTCACGACAACATCCAGCAACTGATCGAGGACATTGCGAAGGGCGAGCTGAAGGTTGTGCTCGACAAATCCCTCCCGCTGAAGGACGCCGCGGCGGCACATGAATATATCGAGAGCCGCAAGGCCTTCGGTCGCGTGACGCTGATCCCCTAAGCGGCGGCCTTCGCGGCATCGACAAGACGGCGAAGGGTGGCGACGGTCGAAAGATCCGCCACCCCGTCGACCTTCTCAGGCCGGAAATGCCGCTGGAAAGCCGTGACGACGTCTTGCGTCGTCGCGTCGTAATGGCCAAGCACTTCGAGCCCATAGCCATAACTCGCCAGCATGAATTGAAACTCAGCCACCGTGTCGCCGCGATCGCCGGGCACGAGCGACGGACCCGCCACAATCGGTTCCGGCGCAACCCAGAGCCCGATCCCGGCGCGCGCCAGACGCGCCCAGTCGAACCATTCGCCGGGATCGGCCTTGCGCCCCGGCGCAATGTCCGAATGGCCGAGCACGCGCGCGGGCGGGATCGGATGGCGCGAAAGAATGTCGAGACAAAGCGCTTCGACCGCCACCATCTGCACATCCGGATAGGGCGGCGAACCGAAATCG
>JAUXOE010000234.1 GCA_030682415.1 Parvibaculum sp. | reverse complement strand
AGGGCAATTTCTTCAAGGCCAAGGAATCGCCGATGGAGTTCCTCGCCCGCTATGGCGTTTCGCCCAATGAGGCGATCGAGACCGGCCACGACATCTATCTCGTCGTCGAGCCCTTCGGCGCCGCGGCGCCGCGTTCCGCATCGGCGGCGCCCTTGCGCCGGAAGCGGCGGGCCCTGTCCGGCTGGCGCCCGGCGCGACGCCGGGGACCGGTCAGGGCCGCTGACGCTATGCCCGGACGATCACGGGCAGTTCGGTGATGCCGCGAATGAAGTTGGAACGCAGATATTTCGGTTCGCCGACAACTTCGACTTTCTTGAAGCGCTTCAGGATCTCTTCCCAGAGCACGCGCAGCTGCATTTCGCCGACGCGATTGCCGATGCAGCGGTGAATGCCGAAACCGAACGACAGGTGATGGCGCGCGCCCTCGCGGTCGATCAGGAATTCGTTGGCGCGCTCGATCTTGCTGTCGTCGCGGTTGCCCGAGACGTACCACATCGCGACCTTGTCCCACTTCTTGATCTGCTTGCCGCCGAGCTCGGTGTCTTCCGTCGCCGTGCGGCACATATGCGCGACCGGGCTCTGCCAGCGGATGATCTCCGAGACCATGTTGGGGATGAGGCCGGGATCGGCCATCAGCTTTTTATATTCGTCCGGATACTGGTTGAGCGCCAGCACGCCGCCGGTGATCGAATTGCGGGTCGTGTCGTTACCGCCGACGATCAGCAGCAGCATGTTGCCGAGATATTCGTTGGGCGGCATGTTCTTCGTCGACTCGCCATGCGCCAGCAGCGAGATCAGGTCGGAGCCCGGATTGGCCAGCCGGTCCTTCCAGACGGCATCGAAATACTCCCAGCAGCCCCACAATTCCTTGAAGCCGTCTTCGGGCGTTTCGAAATATTCGGGATCGCCGAGCCGCTCGACCGTGTCGGACCAATGGATCAGCTTGTGGCGGTCTTCCTGCGGCACGTTGAACAGGGTCGCCAGCGTTCGCCCCGTCAGTTCGACCGAGACCTCGCGCACCCAGTTGAAGGCCTCGCCATGTGGAAGCGCGTCGAGGATGATCCCGGCCCGCTCGCGGATCAGCGGTTCGAGTTCGGCAAGGTTCTGCGGCGTGAACATCGGCTGCACGACCTTGCGCTGCTCGTCATGCTTGGGCGGATCTTCCATGATGAACATCGGCAGATAGGTCAGCGGATCGGGCTCGCCCTCGATGCGCTGACCGCCGAGGCGGATGCCGCCATTGCGGATATCGGAGGAGAAGATCTTGTGGTTGGTGTCGACATGCATGATGTCTTCGTACTTCGTCACCGACCAGTAGCGGCCATAGGGACCGTTCTCGGAGAGATGGACCGGATCCTCTTTCCGCAGCCGTTCGAAATAGGGCAAGGCCTTGTTGGCGGCGAAGAGATCGTCATGCGCAGGGTCGAGTTCCTCGAGCGGGATCGACCAGGGGTCCCGGTTGACGTCGATCTTCCACTTGGCCGCCATGTCGGCGTTCTTGCGCGTGTAGTCCCGGCCGGTGGTTCCTGCATCCGCTTCGCTCATGGGCTCTCTCCCTGAATTTTCCGCCTTTCTTTTACATCTAGTGCGCGGAAAAGGGGAATCGAGCCCCGGCGTCAGGATCGGGGGAAAGCCGCCACTTCCGCTTTCACGGCCTCGACGCTGCGTCCACCCGCCAGAACGCCGCGCGTGAGCAGGGTTGCGACTTCTTCGGCAGTCGCGGCAATACGGCCGCGGTCGTGGCGTTCGGCCCAAGTGACCGAATATTCGGTGGCGGCCAGCAGCGCCTGCGCGGCGGTGGTGGCGTCGCAAGGCGCGAACTCGCCCTTTGCCATGCCCTCTTTCAGCCGCGCCACGAGCCAGGACACGAGCTTCTTGCGCTGCCGCGCATAGGCTTTCATCCGCGCATCGCCGAGATCGCCGTGATTGAGAAGCCAGGTGCAGTCGTAGGACGCCGCGCAGAGCAGCTCGATGTCGGCGCGCAGATAGAGAAAGAGCCGCGCCGCTTCCGAAAGCGGCGCCATGCCGAGCTTCTTCTGTGTCGCCAGCGCCGGACCGAGCACGTCCTCGATCATCGCATAGACGATCTCGTCCTTGGACGTGAAGTAATAGTAGAGCGAGGCCTTTTTCAGCCCCGCATCGGCGGCGATTTCGCGCACCGAGGCGCCGGCAATGCCATGCAGGCGGAAAAGCTTCGCGGCGGCCGCAATGATGTCGGCGCGGGCATCGGCGGAAGCGGGCGCGGCGCTGGCACGCGGACGCCCGACGGCGCGGCCCCGCGACGCAGGCCCGGATTTGTCATCGCTTTTTGCCACCGTCGATTTCCATGTCGGTTTCCGCCTGCCGAAGCGGGGCGCAAGATAGCACAGGCGGCAGCGCCTGTTCAGCACCTGACCGGCCTCCATCAACCCTGCACAGGGTGCGCTTGCCCCGGCGCTGGCGCGGGCGGCCCCCGTCGCTATAATCCCGCGCAACCAATAGCCATAAAAGCCGCAAGGGAGGCCCCTCCATGACCAAGATCAACGATGTCGCCACGCTGGAAAAAGACGGCGAGATCGCCGTCCTGACGCTGAATTCGCCGCCGGTGAACGCGCTGTCCGGGCCGGTGCGCGAGGGCATCAATAACGGCATCAAACAGGCGATCGACGACGCGGATGTGAAGGCCATCGTGCTGATCTGCGAGGGCCGCACCTTCATTGCCGGCGCCGACATCACCGAATTCGGCAAGGCGCCGTCGGGC
>JAUXOE010000184.1 GCA_030682415.1 Parvibaculum sp. | reverse complement strand
CCGGCTGATCGAGCTCGACCTCTGGGAAATCTCGGTCGTGACCTTTCCGATGCTGCCGGCGGCGCGGATCAGCGCCGTCAAGCGCCTGCCGCCGCCCGATGCGGCGCTGGTCCGCGCCTTGCGCGCGGCGGCGCGACTTTTCCGAAGCTGACGTTTCACCCCCCGAACGGAGACGATCCATGTCCCACTGGAACGACGATCTGCCGCGCATCGGCGCGGCGCTGAAGGAAGCCGAAAGCAAAAGCGCCGAAGCGCCGGCGGCACCCGCCGCCACGGAAGTGCGCGAGGCGATGGACGAGCTGATGTCGTCCTTCGAGGCCTTCAAGGAGACGAATGACGAACGCTTAAGCGATATCGAGCGCAAGCTGGCCGCCGATCCGCTGACCGAAGAAAAGCTTGCCCGCCTCGACAGCGCGCTCGACCGGCAGACAAAAAAGGTTGAGGCGCTGGCGCTGGCCGCCCAACGCCCCGAACTGGGCGGCGAACGCGCCGGGCCGGCCGCTTTGCGCGAACACAAGGCCGCTTTCGAGACTTATGTCCGCAAGGGCGAGGCGCATCAGCTGCGCGGGCTTGAGGCCAAGGCGCTGTCGGCGCAGTCCGATCCCGATGGCGGCTATCTGGTGCCGGCCGAAACCGAGCGGGCGATCGAGCGGCTGGTGTCGGAAGCCTCGCCGATCCGCGCCATTGCCGGCATCCGCAAGATCGGCGCGGCGAGCTTCAAGAAGCCTTTCGCGACCGGCGGCGCGCAGACGGGCTGGGTCGGCGAAACCGAAGCGCGGCCGCAGACCGCGACGCCGACGCTCAGCGAAATCGAGTTTCCGGCGATGGAGCTTTATGCGATGCCGGCGGCGACGCCGACGCTGCTCGACGACGCGGCCGTCAATATCGACCAGTGGCTGGCCGAAGAAGTGCAGACGGCCTTTGTCGAACAGGAGGGCGCCGCCTTCATCCATGGCGACGGCGTCAAGAAGCCGCGCGGCTTTCTCGACTACGACCAGGTCGATGACGGCGCCTGGGAATGGGGCAAGCTCGGCTTCATCGCCACCGGCAGCGCCGGCGCTTTCCCGGCCTCCAATCCCGCCGACCGGCTGATCGATCTCGTCTATGCGCTGAAATCGGGCTACCGCGCCGGCGGCCGCTTCGTGATGAACCGCACGACCCAGGCGGTGATCCGCAAGTTCAAGGATGGCGACGGCAATTATCTCTGGCAGCCGGCACTCGCCGCCGGCCAGCCGCCGACGCTGCTCAATTATCCGGTGACGGAGGCCGAGGAGATGCCCTCGATCGGCGTCGATGAAACGGCGATCGCCTTCGGCGATTTCCGCCGCGGCTATCTGATCGTCGACCGGCTCGGCGTGCGCGTGTTGCGCGATCCCTACAGCGCCAAGCCCTATGTGCTGTTCTACACCACCAAGCGCGTCGGCGGCGGGGTGCAGAATTTCGAGGCGATCAAGCTGCTGAAATTCGCGGCCTGAGGAGGGAACGATGCGCGACATTCACAACAATATCGCCACCGTGCAGACGCTCGATCCGGCCGTCACCACGGCATCGCGCTTCGGCGCCCCCATCGACCGCCGCGGCTTTGCGGCGGTCGAACACATCGTCAGTATCGGCGCCAGCGCCGAGACGCTGTCGCCTTCGCTGTCGATCGCCTGTGTCCTCGAACAGTCCGAGAATGGCGGCGACTGGCAGCCGGTGACGGCGGCGCATGAGGTGCTGGGCGCGACGCCGGACGAGAACGGCGTCTTCGCGACGATCGACGATGTGGCCGGCGACCAGCGCGACTACCGCATCGGCTATGTCGGCCCGGCGCGTTATACGCGCGTCGCCGTGGTGCTGACCGGCACGCATGAAGACGGCACGCCGGTCGCGGCGCTGGCGCTGCTGGCGCACGCGCAGCTGAAGCCGGTCTAGTTGCACTTACAAGTTCGTCATTGCGAGGAGCGAAGCGACGAAGCAATCCAGAAGCGGCAGATACAGAGTCCGCGGCTTTCTGGATTGCTTCGCTTCGCTCGCAATGACGGATAAATTTTTGTCGGAAAGAAATCCCCATGCCCCTGATCCTTCTCTCAGGCCCGGCCGAAGAGCCGGTGACGCTGGCAGACGCCCGTGCGCAGTTGCGTCTCGACGGGACGGAGGAGAACGCGCTGGTCGAGGCGCTGATTGCGGCGGCGCGCGCGACGCTCGAGGCCGAGACGCGGCGCGCTTTTGTGACGCAGAGCTGGCGGCTGACGCTGGACGCCTGGCCGCACGGCGCGGTGATGCTGCCGCTGGCGCCGGTGCAGAGCGTGACGGCGGTGGCGGTTGCGGACGCGGCGGGCGCGATGACGGCCCTCGATGCGGGCCTCTATGAAACGGCGCTGGCCGGCGATGCGCCGCGCCTCGCGCCGACAGGGGCCTGGCCGCAACCGGCAACAAGGCTGGCCGGCATCGAGATCGATTTCACCGCCGGCTATGGCGCCGCCGCCGATGTGCCGCCGCCCTTGAAGCAGGCGTTGCTGCTGCTGGTCGCGCATTGGTTCGAGCATCGCGAGCCCATGGGCGCCGGGACCGAGCTGCCGCGCATGATCACGGCGCTGGTCGCGCCTTACCGGCGGCTGCGGCTGTGAGCGCGGGGGCGATGCGCGAACGCGTGACGCTGCAGGCGCCGCAACGCGCGGCCGACGGTGCGGGCGGCGCGGCGGTGACATGGGCCGATGTCGCAACCGTCTGGGCGCAGGTGATGACGCGGGGCGGCGGCGAGCGCCCGGCCGGCGAACGCATGGAGGCGCGGCGCGCCTTGCAGGTGATGATCCGCTATCGCAGCGGCGTGACCGCCGACATGCGGCTCTTGTGGCAAGGGCGGGCGCTCGACATTCGCAGCGTCAGCGATATCGACGGCAAGCGGCACACGCTGCTGATCGATTGCGAGGAGGGCGGCACATGAGCGCCGACCTCGCATTGCAGAAGGCCGTCTATGCGGCGCTTTCCGCCGACGCGGCGCTGGCGGCGCTGGTTGCCGCGCGCATTTACGACAATCCGCCCGACGATGCGGGCTTTCCCTATCTGACGCTGGGCGAAAACGAGATGCGCGACTGGAGCACCGGCGAGAGCCGCGGCGCCGAACATCTTCGGTCTTTGCACGCTTTTTCGCGGCGCGGCGGCCGGCGCGAGACGAAAGAGATCCTCGCCGCGGTCGGCGCGCGGCTGCATGACGCGGCGCTGACG
>JAUXOE010000215.1 GCA_030682415.1 Parvibaculum sp. | reverse complement strand
CACCTGAACCGCAGCGCCGATCCCGGCGCAACACAAAAGACTGAAGGACAGCAACAAGGTCAGCATCGAACCAAACATCGCCCCCCATACCCGACAACCTCAAACGTGACGGGTTTTGCAGAGGAATCCCTCTGGGGAGAGGGAGGGAGCGGGCGTAGCCCGCGGAAGGGTGAGGGGCCTTGGCGGCGTCCGCTGAGCAACGATTGTCGGAAGCGTGCCGCCAACACGCATACCTCCAAAACGCACTACAAAACCTGATCGATCTGCGTAATCCTGCGTGCGTGGCGCGCTTCTCCGGGAAACGGTGTTGCGAGCCAGCGCGTGACGGCGTCCTTGGCTTGATCGAGGGTCAGAAACCGAAGGCCGAGGGAGAGCGCATTGGCGTTGTTGTGCTCGCGCGTCGAGGCGAGAATATCCAGACGTTTTCCGGAAGCGTCCACCTGCTCGTTCCCGGGGTCGCCATAATAGAGCGCGCAGCGAACGCCTTTGAACCTGTTCGCGACAATCGCCTCGCCTTGTCCGGATGCCCCGGCAACGATGGCGCGGCTGTCTTTCCCATTCGCGATGTCTTCCGAAAGTTTCCTGGCGGCAATGGCGACGATTTCCGGATAGTCGTCCTGCGGATCGTTGACCAGCGCGCCGCAGTCTTCGACTTCGCATTTGAGTTGATCGCGGACATATTCGACAAGCTTGTTCTTGGTTTCAAATCCGGCGTGATCCGAAGCGAAATACACTTTCATAGCCATATTGCAGCACCTTCAAGCCAGAAGTTTTCCACGGGTTTCAGATAAATTTCCAGATGGTCATGCTGCGGGAATGCCAGCCACCGAGGCCCTTATAAATCGCGGCTTCGCGCACATCAATGAGAAGCGCCGTTCCGAATGATTGTTTGCCTCAAACGCAAGGACCGACGCATGTCGTCTTCTACAACGAACAAACACGCCGCGCGCTCGCCAAAGCCCGACGCTGGACCTGCGAATTCCCGTGCCCCGACATCGCGCTGATGCGGAAGCCGGCCGCATAGGCCGAAAATGCCGCAGCCATGTCAGGCCGTGCCGCCCTCCGAGGTTTCGGGGGTCGGCGTCACGAGAATCTTGTCGATGCGTCGTCCGTCCATATCGACAATCTCGTAGCGATGTCCCTTGAAGTCGAAGGTCTCGCCTGTTTGTGGCAAACGGCCGAATTGCAAAAGCGCAAAACCGGCAACGGTTTGAAAATCGCCGCTGACCGCACCGATATCGAACCGCGCCGCAAATTCGTCGGCAGGCGTGGCGCCATCCACCAGCCAGGACCCGTCGGCGCGCGCATGCATCATCTGCTCCGGCTCCTCGCCCCGTTCGGGCAACTCTCCGGCGATCGATTCCAGAATGTCGGTCAGCGTCACGATGCCCTTGGTCGATCCGTATTCGTCGACCACGATGGCGATATGCACCTTGTCCTGCTTGAAGCGGTCGAGCAGCCGGAAGACTTCCTTGTTCTCCGGGACGACGGGCGCGCGCATCGTCACGCGGTCAAGCCCCAGCGGACCGCCCCGCAGCGCTGCCGGCAGTATGTCCTTCGCATGCACCACGCCCAACGTCTCGTCGATGGAGCCGTCGCAGACGAGAAAACGCGAATAGCGGTTCTCCGCAACCGTCCTGGCGATGGTCTCCGCGTCGGCATTCTTGTCGATCCAGACGAGGTCGATCCGCGGCGTCATGATGGCGCGCACCGTGCGGTCGGCGAGCCTGAGCACGCCCTCGATCATCTCGCGTTCCTGCGGCACGAAAACGCCGGCCCGCGTACCTTCCGCGATCAGCGACTTCACCTCGTCTTCGGTCACGGTGGATTGTCGCGTACCGTTGAGCCCCAATGCCTTCAGAACGGCATCGGTCGAAATCTTGAGGATCCACACAGCCGGCGCCGCAACCAGCGACAACATCCGCATCGGCGGCGCGATCAACGCGGCCACGCGCTCCGGGCTAAGCAGCGCAATGCGCTTCGGCACAAGCTCACCGGCGATCAGCGACAGATAGGTGATCGAGACGACGACGATAACGATACCGGCCATCGGGCCGTAGAGCGCCAGAACGGGGAATGTCGCAAGCCAGTTGCCGAGCCTCATGCCGAGCGTGGCGCCACTGAACGCACCCGCGACGACGCCGACAAGCGTGATCCCGATCTGCACCGTGGCGAGAAACCGGCTCGGATCGTCAATCAGCGCCAGGGCCCGGCGCGCGCCCGCACTGCCCTCCCGCGCCATCTGCTCAAGCCGTCCCTTCCGGGAAGACACAACCGCAAGTTCCGACATCGCCAGCACACCGTTGATGGCGATCAGAATCAGGACAACCAGAAGTTCAATGTAGAGCATCGGCCTCTATTTCTCCGTCCACAGGGGGAAAGCGGTCATTCAAGCATCCGCCCCCTCACTCCTTCGGAAAATCGAGCCCCATCTCGCGGTAGCGTTCACGGTCGTCCGACCAGTTCTCGCGCACCTTGACGAACAGGAACAGATGCACCTTCGTCTCCAGCATCTCCTGCAACTCCTCGCGCGCCAGCTGCCCGATCGTCTTGATCGTCTGCCCGCCCTTGCCCAGCGCGATCTTCTTCTGGCTGTCGCGCTCGACAAAGATCACCTGCTGAATGCGGATCGAGCCGTCCTTCTTCTGCTCCCAGCTTTCGGTCTCGACGGTCAGCGAATAGGGCAGCTCGTCATGCAGCCGGAGGAAAAGCTTCTCGCGCGTGATTTCGGCGGCCAGCGAGCGGAGCGGCACATCGGCTGCCTGGTCTTCCGGGTAATGCCACGGGCCTTCCGGCATCTGCGCCGCGATATGGCGCTTGAGGTCGTCGACGCCGTCGCCGGTCAGCGCCGAGATCATGAAGGTCTCGGTGAAGATGCCGGAAGCGGCCAGCGCCGCCGCCGTCTTCAACAGCTTCTCGCGGTCGCAGGCATCGGCTTTGTTCAGTACAAGGATGGCTTTGCGGCCCTGCGCCTTCAGCCCCTCGACGATGCGGTCGAGATCGCTGTCGCGGCCGCTCTCCATGTCGACCATCAGCACGATCAGGTCGGCATCGCCCGCGCCGCCCCAGGCCGCCTCGACCATCGCCCGGTCGAGCCGCCGCTTCGGCTTGAAA
>JAUXOE010000214.1 GCA_030682415.1 Parvibaculum sp. | reverse complement strand
CTTCCAGTTCGATGGCGGGCACGGGAAGGGAAAGCGCGTTCATCGTGCCAGCGCCCAGAAAACCGTCAGCCACAGAACGACGATGCCCGCGCCGGCAACCGCCAGCCGCGCGGCGAGGCTCGTTCCGAAAGCGCTGACGCGTCGGCGGCTTTCCGGCGCGTGGGCATGGTCGTGGCGATGGTCGGCCACCGGCATCTCCCGCATAGATCAACGTATGTAATAATGTAACATCGGGAAACTAGGCGCTATCGCCGGACGCTGCAAGCGTCAAAAGCGGCGATTTCCCGCCCTTCAGCGCCCTTCGCGCCACCAGGCAAGCGCCAATGCGCCGAGGATCAGCAGCAAGGCCAGCGGCCCGACCAGCAGCGGGGTCTGACGGACCGCATGGACCAGATATTTTTCGTTGCGCCGGAGACCGAGCCAGCTGTCGGCCGCCGCTGTGTGGTTTGCGCGAACGGTGCGGATGCCGGGTGTCGCGCTTGCATTTTCGCCGACCCACCAGACACCGCCGCCGGTTGCGCGTGTGATGGGTCGCATGAGCTTGTCGGTGGCACGGACATCCGAATACTCGCGCGGGTTCAGCGGGCCGGATGCGGCGACCACGCTCAGGTCGCCTTGAGAAATGCGGTAGAGACCGAGTTCGCGCACCGGCACCGTCGCGGAAAAGCGGCCGGGCGCGGTTTCGTCGAGCGTGATTTCGGTAACGATGCCGGACGGCGCCGTCAATCTTGCGGCCGTCGCCACATCTTCCATTGTGCGCCGCTCGATGGTCAGCATGTCCTGTCGCACGGAAGCCGAAAGCTTTTCTTCTTCGAGATCGGGTTCCTTCATCAACCAGTGGGCGAGACGGCGCAAAAGCTCCGCCTGCGGACCGCCGCCCTCATAACCGCGCGACCAGAGCCAGATGTGATCGGATAGGATCTGCGCGACGCGCCCCTTGCCGGCATGATCGAGAACCATCAGGGGGCGTTCGCCGGGCGCGTCCATCAGCACCTTGCCCTGGCTGACATTGACATCGATGGTGCGGAACCAGCGGCCCCAGAGCAACGGTTCGGCCTCGCTGCCGGGCAGGTCCGCCGTCACCGGATGGCGGGCGCCGGTGTCTGTGACGCGCGGAACGAAGCCGCCAACGGTCGTTCCACCGGTCGGCTGTGCCGGCAGGATGGTTGCCAGCGGTGTGCGGTAGATCGAAAAGGGAGTGGCGAATGCCGGACCCGAGGCGGCAAGGAAAGCGCCGCCATTCTCGACATAGTCGACGATGTTCAGAAAGTAGGCGATCGGCAGCACGCCGCGCCGCTTGTAGCGGTCGAAAATGATCAGATCGAACTGGTCGAGCTTCTCGTCGAAGAGTTCGCGCGTCGGGAAGGTGATCAGCGACAATTCGCCGGTCGGCGTGCCGTCCTGTTTTTCGGGCGGACGCAGGATGGTGAAGTGAACGAGATCGACCGATGGGTCGGCCTTCAGCAGATTGCGCCATGTCCGCTCGCCCGGATGCGGTTCGCCCGACACCAGCAGCACGCGCAGCCGGTCGCGAATGCCGGTGGCGACGACGACGGCGCGATTGTTGAGCAATGTCAGTTCGTCCGGGCCTTCGGCAACTTCGATCTCGATGACATTGGCCCCGCCATGCTTCAGCGACAGCGTGACGTCGGTCTGTTCGCCGATCGCGGTGTCGACCGTTGCTTCGGGAACGCCGTCGACGGAAATCGTGACGGTTGCGCGCCCGCCGGTTACGCCGTCATCCGCCGCGGTTTCGTCGACGCGGAAGGACAGCGCCACCGGTTCGTCGACAATGCCGAAGCGCGGCGCTTCGATGACATGCAGACGCCGGTCCCGTTCGTTCTTGCGGCCGACAATCAGCGCGTGAACCGGCGCGTCGAAACCAAGCGAAGCGGCGTTCTCCGGGACGTCGTGAACCTGGCCGTCGGTAATGAATATTGCGCCGGCGATGCGTTCGCGAGGTACGTCGGCGAGTGCCCGCTCGAGCGCAGTGAAAAGCGCCGAGCCCGTCTCGTCGCCGGGATTGCTCTCGACCGGAACGATGCGCGTCTCGATGCCCTCTTCCCGCGCCAGGCGTTCCTGAAGTCTGGCAAGTGCCGCATCCGTCTCCGTGGGACGGCTGCCGATCTTCTGGCTCAGGCTGCGGTCGACCACGATTGCGGCGATGTCGGGAACGGCCTCACGCTCTTCCTGGCGGATGGTCGGGTTCAGAACCGCCAGCACCAGAATTGCCAGCGCCACCGTGCGCCAGGGCGCGCCGCGCGCGCCGCGCCAGGCGGCATAGGCCAGCGCAACAATTCCCGGCATTGCCAGCAGCACGACCAGCAGCAGGGGTACAAGCGGTTCGAAAACGATGTTCCATGCCATCAGCGCCTCCTACTGACCGAGACGCTCAAGAAGGGCCGGCACATGCACCTGATCGGACTTGTAGTTGCCGGTCAGCGCATACATCACGAAGTTGACGCCGAAGCGGTCGGCCATTTCGCGCTGGCGTTCGCCGCCGGGACTGACCGGGTAGAGCGGCCGGCCGGCTGCGTTGCGCGCCCAGGCGGCCGCATAGTCGTTGGAGCCGACGATGATGGTCGAAACGCCGTCATTGGTGCGGCCCGCGTCGCGGCTGGCGGTCGCCTCGACCCATAGCTGGCCGCCATCCCAGCGGCCGGGGAAACTGTGCATCAGGTAGAAGGACTTCGTCAGCACATGGTCGTTGGGCACGGGTTCAATGGCCGGCAGGTCGAGTTGTCCGAGCAGGCGGCGCAGCGTCATCGTGCCGGGCGTCAGCGTTCCGACAACGGCCCGGTCCTGATCGCGTGTGTCGAACAGGATGGTGCCGCCGTTCTTCATATAGGTATCGATCTTCGCCAGCGCCTCCGGCGGCAGGTTTTCCTGGCTCACGGTCATCGGCCAGTAGAGGACCGGGAAGAACGCGAGCTCGTCACGCAGAATGTCGACGCCCATTGGTTCGCCGGGTTCGAACGCCGTGCGCGCGCGCAAGATCCGGCTCAGGCCCGCAAGTCCGGCGGCGCTGACCGCATCGGTGTCGCGGTCGCCGGTAATCACCCAGGCCAGCCGCGTATCAAGTGAGGCCGCAAGAGCGAACTCGTCCGCTCCACCCTGCGCATGCGCGTCGGGTGTCGGAAGGAGCAGCACCAATCCGGCAAGCGCCGGCAGGATGCGTGCGGCAAAGCGGCGGCGTCTGATTTTTTCAGCCTCGAAGAGGCCGGTCATCCAGAGCGCGGCCAATGTGTCGATGACGACAAGGGCCAGCGCCAGCGCAAAGGCGAACGCGGCGAGGCGTAATTCGGCATTGCTGATAAATCCCCGGCGCTCGGCGATGCCGGGTGGGTTGACGAGCGGTGTCAGGGAGAGCGCCGGCGTAACCAGATTCAGCGCGCGCGGTGCGTCGGGGGGGCCGTAGAGGCCCGGTGGATGGCGGGGCCCGCGTTCGACGTCGTCGAAGTCGACGGCGCGAATGGCGATCGCGGTTGCGGGCGGCGTGCCGAGCCGGCCGAACCCGTCCAGCGTTGCGACGGGACTCAGCATTTCGCTGGCGCGGCGCGGACCGTCGGATGCGTCGCCGGCGGCGGTGGTAACACCTTGCGACAGCGCCACGGTTCGCCGAAGCATTTCGACAAAGAGTCCCGACAGCGCCAGATTCGACCAGTCGCTGTTGGCGGTCACATGAAAGAGCACGATGGTGCCATTGCCGCGCTTCGATGCCGTGACCAGCGGCGTGCCGTCCTGAAGCCGCGCCCATGTCCGGCTGTCGAGATCGGGCGTCGGCTCGGCCAGCACCTGCCGCATGACGGTCACGTCGTCGGGCATGTCGATGCCGTGGAACGGGCTGCCGGGCTCGAAGGGGGCAAGGCGCTGCGGCTCGCTCCATGACAGGGCGCCGCCCAGGGCGCGGCCGCCGCTGCGAAGCGGCACGGGTACCAGATCGTCGCTCTGTTCGGCAAGGCGGGGCCCGGCAAAGCGGATCAGCATTCCACCCGCTTCGACCCATTGTCGAACGCGTTGATAGTCCGCGGCCGGCAATGTGCCGAGATCGGCCAGAACCAGAACCGAGAGCGGCGCGTCAAGCAGCGTCTCGATCCGGCTTCGTTCGCCGCCGGCGGCGTCGCGCAGTTCGGCAAAGGGCGCAAGTGCGCGGCGCAGAAAGTAGATATCGGACAGCAGCGGTTGTGCTTCCTCCAGCGAAGCGCCCGAGACAATGCCGGCACTGTGCCGCCGCCAGCTCTTGTCGGTCAGCACAACGGCGCCGGCCGATGTCTCGCCGGTAATTTCGAGGCGTGCGATGCGATTGCGCAATTCGAGCGGCAGGTCGAATCCGGCTTCGGCGCGCGTCTCGCCATCCGTGAAACGATAGCTGGTCTCGCCGAGAATGCCGTTTTCGTCGTTCAGGGCGCGCACGCTGCCTTCCGCCGTGCCGGCGTCGCCTGCGCGAATGACCGTCGTGGCGAATGCATGGTCCGCGGTTTGCGGCGGCAGCAGCGCCAGGGCGCGCGCATCGGTGGCAGGTTCGATCAGGGTTACGCCGTCGGGGCCGGCGATGGCGGCGAGACGGCGCGAAAAGGCGGCGCCTTGTCCGTGCTCAATACCATCGCCGATCCAGATGACCTGGATATCGGCGGCACGCAGCGTTGCGGCGGCTTCGAGAAGCGACGCCATGGCCATCCGGTCCGGGGCGATCGGCTGCGGTTGCATGGCGCGGCCGCGCGCGGCGGCATCGTCGGCCGCCTCGAAATTGAGTTCGGGCGCATTGACGGAGGGCGCGGTGCCGACAATCAGAACAGGCCGGTTGTTGCGTCCGGCATCGGCAATCAATCCGTCCATCGTGGCGCGACGATCGTTCCAGCGGGCGGCGGCGGTCCAGCCATTGTCAACGACAATCAGCAGCGGCCCCGAACCCGCGATACGTTGCGCCGGATTCCATAACGGTTCGGCCAGCGCCAGCACAATCAGCGCGGCGATGGTCAGGCGCAGGATCAGCAGCCAGAGGGGTGTATGCGCCGGTGTCTCTTCCTCGCGGACAAGACCGGCCAGCAGCCGGATCGCTGGAAAACGGATGCGCTTGGGCAGCGGCGGGCTGATGCGCAGCAGCCACCAGATGGCCGGTAGTGCAGCGAGGCCGATCAGCATCCACGGGGCGGCAAAGGCGAGGGGACCGAGTTGAAGCATGATCAGAGGCCCGGACGCGGCGGCTTGCGTGCTTCTATGGCGCCGGAGAGCGCGCTATAGAGCGCCAGCAACGCCGTTTGTGGTACGCGATCGGTGCGGTGCGTCGCAAAGGTGAAATTGATCCGTCGCGTCACGTCCATGATGCGATTGCGGTGAATATCGAGACGTTGGCGATAGGCTTCGCGCAGATTTTGCGCGCGCCCCACCATCAACCGCAAGTCTTCCTCGACGCCCTCGAATTCGGTGCGGCCCGAAAATGGCAGGTCTTCCTCCGCCGGATCGAGAACCTGAATCAGATGGCCGCGCACGCCCTCGGCCGCATAGCCCTTGATGCGGGCGACGATGTCGTCGGCCGGCGAAAGAAAATCGCCGATCAGGACGACCTGCGCGTAACGCGGCAGATGTTCGGGTGGCGGCAGGCTTTCAAACTTCATCGCTTCGCTGTCCACGGGCGCATCGAGCAGCGCATGGGCCATCCGGCGTTGCGCCGCGCGGCCGTTCATTGGCGCGAAGCCACCGCCCAGCAAGGCGACGCTTTCGCCGCCCTGCACCAGCAGCGAGCTGAGCGCCAGCGCCAGCACGGTTGCGCGATCCTTTTTTGTGCAAGGGGCGAGGTCGGAAGCGTAGTCCATCGAGGCCGAACCATCGCGCCAGATCCAGACGCTTTCAGCCGCTTCGCGCTCCGTTTCGCGCACGAAGAGATGGGCCGAGCGGGCCGAATGCCGCCAGTCGACCGAGGACGCCGTGTCGCCTTCGCGAAAGCGCCTGAACTGCCAGAAAGTTTCGCCCATGCCGACGCGTCGTCGTCCGTGGACGCCTTGCGCGACCGTCGAGGCGACATGCTCGGCTTCCGTCGCCAGCGGCGGCATGACCTCGGCCAGCGCCTCGGCCTGCTCGCGCAGGCCGGTCGCGCCCGAGGGGGCAGCCGCTGATCGGGGAAGGCGCATCGCTCTCACTCACATTCAGCCGAAATTGCGGCAGAGCCTGTCGATCACGCCCGACACCGTGACGCCTTCGGCCCGGGCCGAGAAGTTCAGGGCCATGCGGTGGCGCAACACCGGTGCGGCCAGCGCCGTCACGTCTTCGATCGAGGGTGAGAAGCGTCCGTCGATCAGCGCGCGGGCGCGTACCGCCAGCATCAGCGCCTGGCTGGCGCGCGGGCCGGGGCCCCATGCGACATGGCGCTCGACTTCGCTCGACGCGCCTTCTTCGGGCCGTGCTGAGCGCACCAGTTCCAGAATCGCATTGACGACCTTCTCGCCCACCGGCACACGGCGCACCAGGCGTTGCGCGGCCATCAGATCTTCGACGCTCATGGCGGCACGCGCTGTCACGACCTTCTCGCCGGTCGTTGCCAGCAGCATGCGGCGCTCTGCTTCGAGGTTCGGGTAGTCGACATCGACCTGCATCAGGAAGCGGTCGAGCTGGGCCTCGGGGAGCGGATAGGTGCCCTCCTGTTCCAGCGGGTTCTGCGTTGCCAGCACATGGAAGGGCGCGGGCAATTCGTGGCGGACGCCGGCCACCGTCACATGTTTTTCCTGCATCGCCTGCAGCAGCGCCGATTGGGTGCGCGGGGAGGCGCGGTTGATTTCGTCGGCCATCAGCAACTGGCAGAAGACCGGCCCCTTGATGAAGCGGAAGCTCCGGTGGCCCTGGCCGCTCTCTTCGAGCACTTCCGAGCCCAGAATGTCGGCCGGCATCAGGTCCGGCGTGAATTGCACGCGCTTGTCGTCGAGACCGAGTACCTGGCCCATCGTGTGGACGAGCAGCGTTTTCGCAAGACCCGGCACGCCGACCAGCAGCGCATGACCGCCGGCCAGCACCGTCACCAGCGTCTGGTCGATCACCTGCTCCTGGCCGTAAATCACCTCGCTGATGGCCTCGCGCGCCGCCGCGATTTTTGCGCCGGTGGCCTCGATTTCCTCGACGGCGGTGCCGCCGGCTTCACTGAGTGTCTGCATTGACCTACATATACCGTATGAGCCGCATGTTGCGCTTTGCGCCGGGCCGCCATTGGCGCGGGCGTTCGTGACGATAATATGGCCGGAATCGCCGGTTTGCGGCAGCAAATCGAATTCAAGTTGTCGAGAGGATCAGAGAAATATGGCCGGGGCGACCGGAAAGACGGCGGGGAAGGCTGAAAAATCCGAAGCCGGCGGTGCGCCGGGCGGGTTGAAGGGCCTTGCCGTTGCCGAGGCCGAGGGCAAAAAGGCGCGCGGCCTGCCGCCAGTCCACAAGTGGAACCCGCCTTTTTGCGGCGATCTCGACATGCGCATCGCCCGCGACGGCACCTGGTACTATATGGGGACGCCGATCGGCCGGGCGCGGCTGGTGCGGCTGTTCTCGACCGTGCTCCGTCATGACGAGGACGGGAAATACTATCTGGTCACGCCGGTCGAGAAGGTCGGGATCACGGTCGACGACGCGCCTTTTCTGGCGGTCGCGATGAAGGTGGAGGGCGAGGGGCGCGATCAGGTGCTGACCTTCACCACCAATGTCGGCGACGACGCGACCGCTGGCGCTGATCACCCGATGCGTTTCGTCATCGACGCCGAAACCGGGGAGCCCGCGCCTTACGTCCATGTGCGGGCGCGGCTTGAGGCGCTGATCAACCGCGCTGTCTTCTACGATCTGGTCGAACTCGGCGTCGAGGAGGAACATGAGGGCCGGCGCTGGTTCGGCGTCTGGTCCGGCGGCATCTTCTGGCCCTTCATGCCGGCCGAGGAGATGGCCTTCTAGGCCGCCTGCCCATGGAGCACTACCGCACCCGCATTCTTTCCCGCACCGACCGGGAGCCGCCGCCCGTCAGCGCCCTGCTGGCGCCCGAAGGCATTCCCGGCCGCCGCCTCCGGGGCGACCACGACCTCAATGAAAATGTCTGGGTCGAGCCCGAGGAGCGGCCGAACTTGCGCGCCGCCGCCGTGCTGGTGCCGGTCATCGAGCATCTGCACGGGCCGCATGTGCTGCTGACGCGGCGTGCCGAGCATCTGGGCACCCATTCGGGCCAGGTCGCCTTTCCCGGCGGCAAGATCGATCCCGGCGAAACCCCGGCGGAAGCCGCCTTGCGCGAGGCCGAGGAGGAAGTCGGGCTCGACCGCTCCCATGTCAGCGTTGCCGGCTATCTCGACGCCTACGAAACCGGCACCGGCTTCCGCATCCTGCCGGTGGTGGCCTTCGTCACGCCGGGCTTCAGCCTGACGATCTCGCCGCATGAGGTGGCGGAGGCTTTCGAGGTGCCGCTCGGCTTCCTGATGGATCCGGCCAATCACCAGCGCCACAGTGCCGTCTGGCGCGGCAAGCGGCGCGAATACTATGCGATGCCCTATAATGGCCATTACATCTGGGGCGCGACGGCCGGGATGCTGAAAAACATGTATGACCGCCTCTATGGCGACCGATAGCCACGGTGCGCCGGGGCAGACAGGCGGGCCCGCCCGTCCTATATCTGCGGGACATGAAAAGAATTGGCGGAGCGACGCAGGATGAATGCCGAGAAACAACTGGTCCGGGCTGAATGGCTCAACGCGCCCGACACGAAGGCGGTGCTGGAGGCGCTGGCGGTCGATGGCGGCGTTGCGCGCTTCGTCGGCGGCTGCGTGCGCAACGCGCTGATGGGCGAACCGGTTTCCGACATCGACATCGCCACCTCCGAAACGCCCGAGCGCGTCATGGCGCTGCTCGCGGCCCGCGGCATCAAGACGGTGCCGACCGGCATCGATCACGGCACGATCACGGCCGTGACCGCGAGCCGCCGCGTCGAGATCACGACGCTCCGGGCCGATGTCAAAACCGACGGCCGCCGCGCCGATGTCGCTTTCACCGGCGACTGGCTGACGGATGCGCAGCGGCGCGACTTCACCATCAACGCGCTTTATTGCGATGCCGACGGCACAATCCACGATCCGCTGGGCGGGCGCGCCGACATCGAGGTGCGGCGCATCCGCTTCATCGGCGATCCGCATGAGCGCATTCGCGAGGACTATCTGCGCATCCTGCGCTTTTTCCGCTTTCATGCCTGGTACGGCAAGGGCGAACCCGATCCGGCGGGGTTGCGCGCCTGCGCTGCGGAAGGCGAGGGCCTGAAGCAGCTCTCGGGCGAGCGGGTGCGCGACGAGTTGCTGAAAATTGCCGCGGCCGACAATGGCGCGGCCGCCTACCGGCAGATGGCGGCGGCCGGCCTTCTGTCGATCGTGCTGCCCGAGGCAACGCGGCTCGACCGTTTCGAGAAGCTGGTTGAAATCGAGGCGACGCAGTTGTTCCTGCGTGAGGCCGATCCGGTGCTGCGTCTCGGTTCGATGCTCGATCTCGACGCGGTCGGCGTGGCGGCGCTGGCGGCGCGCCTGCGTCTTTCCAATCGCGAACGCGAGCGGCTGACGCGCATGCTGACCGACCGCACCAAGATCGTCTGCTACCTGTCGATGCGCGAGGTGCGCCGCGCGCTCTACACGATGGGCCTCGAACTCTTCAAGGATCGCGTCTCGCTCGGCTGGGCCGACGACAAGCGCGGCCACAACGCTTTTCAATGGCGGGCGATGCTCGCCATGGCCGACAGCTGGGAGCGGCCGGTGCTGCCGCTGACCGGCGAGATGATCAAGGCTTCGGGCGTGCCCGAAGGTCCGGAGATCGGCCGTGTGCGCGCCGAGGTCGAGGAATGGTGGATCGACAGCGATTTCATCGAGGATGAATTCTCGATCATCGAACGGCTGAAGGCGATTGTGCAGGCAACGATTTATTGAGGGAGGTCGATCATGCGCGTCCTTTTTGTTTCGTTTCTGTTGCTGATGCCGCTGGCCGCCTGCGGCGACAGCGCTTCCGAGAACGATGCGGCGAAGGCCGCGGCGGTCTTCTACGACATTCGTCTCAGCGAGCACACGGGCGGCGTGCCGGAAGGCGATTTCCGCACGCGGCTCCGGCCGGTCATCTCGCCCGGGCTCGACAGTCTGCTGGCGCAAGCCGCCGAGGCCGAGCGGCGCCACACCGAACGCACGAATAATTCCGAGCCGCCCTATCTGCAGGGCGACATCTTCACCTCGCTCTTCGAAGGCGCGACCGGCTATGAGATCGGCAAATGCGAAGCCGATGACGAGACGGTCGCCTGCGATGTGCTGCTGGTTCACGACGCGGCCGAGCAGCCGGTGCAATGGACCGACCGTGTCGTCCTCGTATCGGCGAACGAGCGCTGGGCGGTCGACGACATCCATTATGGCGGCGACTGGGATTTCGCCTCGAAGGGCACGCTGCAGCAGATGCTGAAGGCGGTCATCGCCGAGGAAGAATAGCGCCGCCGCGACCATCTGCCGCCCGGCTGCGGCATTTGCGCGGATTGCCGCGGCCATGCGCCGGCGCCTAGCCTTTATGCCATGCGCAGCGATTTCATCGACCGATACGACCTGCGGGTCCCGCGCTACACCTCCTATCCGACGGCGCCGCATTTCGGTCCCTCGGTCGATGGCGCGCGCTATCGGGCCTGGCTCAGCCAGCTCGATCCGGCGCTGCCGCTGTCGCTCTATCTCCATGTCGCCTATTGCGCCGAGATGTGCTGGTTCTGCGGCTGCCACACCAAGGCGACGCGCAAATATGCGCCGGTCGCCGACTATCTCGAGGCGATGCTCGACGAGACGCGCCTCGTTGCACGGCATCTGCCGGCGCGGATGCTGGTCAGTCACATTCATTTCGGCGGCGGCAGTCCGACGCTGCTGACGCCCGCCGATTTCGGCCGCACGCTGGCTCATCTGCGCGAATACTACAATGTTGCGCTCGATGCCGAGATCGCGGTCGAACTCGACCCGCGCACGGCCGATGCGCCTTATGTCGCGGCGATGGCGCGGGCCGGCGTCACGCGGGCCTCTGTCGGCGTGCAGGATTTCGAGCCGCGCGTGCAGCGGGCGATCAACCGCATCCAGCCCTACGACGTGACGGCGCGGGTCATCGGCTGGCTGCGCGCGGCCGGCATCGACGCCATCAACATGGATCTCTGCTACGGGCTGCCATATCAGACGGTCGCGAGCCTCCTCGACACGGTCGACAAGGCGGCCGGTCTCCGGCCGGCCCGCATCGCGCTTTTCGGCTATGCGCATGTGCCGTGGATGAAGCCGCATCAAAAGCTGATCCCGGACGAATCATTGCCGGGCATCGCCGAGCGCTGGGCACAATATGAGGCCGCCGCGGCGCGGCTGGCCGAGCACGGCTATGTGGCGATCGGGCTCGATCATTTCGCGCTGCCGGGCGATGCGATGGCGCAGGCGCTCGGCGCCGGCCGGCTGCAGCGCAATTTCCAGGGCTACACCACCGATGCGGCGCCGGCGCTGATCGGCTTCGGTGCGTCTGCCATCGGCGCGCTGCCGCAGGGCTATGTCGCCAACGAGCTGGCCATCGACCGCTACAAGGCCCGCGTCCGGGCCGGCGAGTTGCCGGTGACGCGCGGCGTTGCGGTGACGGGCGAGGACCGGCTGCGCCGCGCCGTCATCGACCGGCTGATGTGCGACATGGCGGTTGATCTCGACCAGGTGGCGGCGCTGCATGGCGCGCGGGTGGAGGATTTCGCGGCCGAACTTGCAAGTCTGGCGCCGCTCGAGGCCGACGGCATTGTCCGCCGCGAAGGCGCGCGGCTGGCCGTCACCCGGGACGGGCGCCCGCTGGTGCGCGCCGTCTGCGCCGTCTTCGACAGCTATCTGGGCCAGGGCGAAGCGCGCCACTCGAAGGCGGTCTAGGCAATCGTCGCGAAGGTCGCGCCGGCTGCCGCGGCAAGCGCGTCGGCCGCGATTTCCAGTTCGAGGCCGTAGGCGCCGCCCGAGACGAATATCGTCGCGAAGCCGCACGCGCTTTCATCGATGAAGGTCGGCAGTTTCTTCTTCTGCCCGAGCGGGCTCACGGCGCCCATCGCATAGCCGGTCAGTTTCACGGCCTTGTCCTGCGGCGCCAGGTCGATCCGTTTGGTGTTCATCGCACGCGCCAGCGCCTTGCGGTCGAGGTCGCGATCGGCGGGCACCACGGCAACGGCGAACTTCCCCTCATCCGTCTCGACAATCAGCGTCTTGAACAGCCGCGCCGGATCGAGCCCGCCTGCTGCCGCCATCTCCAGCGCCGAGGTCTTGCGGTCCTTCGGCACGTCGATCTCGTGGAAGGTGCCGGCAATCCCGTTCAGCCGCACATGGCGTTGCGCGGCGGTTTCGCCTTTGGTCATCTCACGGCCACTTCACCGTCGGCGGCATCGAGGAGAGGATCGCGTTGACATTGCCGCCGGTCTTCAGGCCGAAAGCCGTGCCGCGGTCATAGAGCAGGTTGAACTCGACATAGCGGCCGCGCCGGATCAATTGTTCCTCGCGTTCGGCCTCGCTCCATGCCTCGTTGAAGTGGCGGCGCACCAATGCCGGATAGATGTCGAGGAAAGCCCGGCCCACATCCTGCGTGAAGGCGAAGTCCTTGTCCCAGTCGCCGGAATTGAGGTGATCGTAGAAAATGCCGCCGGTGCCGCGCGGTTCGTTGCGATGCGGCAGGAAGAAATATTCGTCGCACCACTTCTTGAACTTCGGATAATAGCCGGCGTCGTGGCTGTCGCAGGCGCGTTTCATGGCGGC
>JAUXOE010000202.1 GCA_030682415.1 Parvibaculum sp. | reverse complement strand
CGGGCCATGAGGAGCGCAACAGCCCCTGGGCGCTGTCGCGGCGGCGCTGGAATGCCGGCCTCGGCCTGCGCGCGCTCGACGACATTCACACGCTGATCGAATTTTTCGAAGCGCGCCACGGAAGGCTGCACGGCTTCCGCTGGCACGACCGCGTCGACGGCAAGAGTTGCGCGCCGGGCGCGAGCGTTGCGCCGGCCGACCAGCTGCTGGGCACGGGCGACGGCGCGCGGCTGAGTTTCCCGCTGGTCAAGCACTACAGTTCAGGTGGCGCGAGCTATACGCGCGACATCGCCAAGCCGGTGGCGGGTAGCGTGCGCGTCGCGGCCGGCGGCATCGAGATGGCGGCGGGTACCGATTTCACGGCCGACCCGACAACCGGCCTTGTCGGCTTCACGGTCGCGCCCGAGCCGGGCGCAACGGTGACGGCGGGCTTCGAATTCGACGTGCCGGTGCGCTTCGACACCGATTTTCTCGACATCAACCTCGGCGCCTTCGACGCCGGCAGCGTGCCCGACGTGCCGATCGTCGAAATCCGGATCTGAACCGATGAAAACCCTGCCCCCCGCGCTTGATGCGCATCTGGCGTCCGGCGAAACGACGCTGGCCACCTGCTGGAAGCTGACGCGTGCCGACGGCACGGCGATGGGCTTTACCGATCACGACCGCGATCTCAGCTTCGACGGCCTGACTTATGAAGCGGCGGGCGGCTTCGCGGCGACGGCGCTGGAGAGTTCGGCGGGGCTTGCGGTCGACAATCTCGATGTCGCGGGCGCCTTGTCGTCGGCGCGGATCGAGGAGGGCGATCTCGCCGCCGGTCTCTATGACGATGCCGAATTCGAAATCTGGCGCGTCAACTGGCAGGCGGTGGAAGAGCGCGTGCTGTTGCGCAAGGGCAATCTCGGCGAGGTGACGCGGTCGGGGGCGGCGTTCAGCGCCGAACTGCGCGGTCTTGCCCATCGCCTCAATCAGCCGGTGGGGCGCATCTTCCAGTATGGCTGCGACGCCGATCTCGGCGATCAGCGTTGCGGTATCGCACTCGATACGGATCAATTTCGCGGCATGGGCATCGTCGTCAGCGCCGAGGACGACCGCATCATCGTGGCGGGCGGGCTCGATGCTTTCGCCGAAGGCCGGTTCGAGCGCGGCAGGATTGTCTTTACCGGCGGCGCGAATGACGGCGCGGCGATGGAAGTGAAGGCACATGCCGTGACGCCCGAAGGCACACGGCTCGAACTCTGGCGGGCGATGGCGCGCGGCGTTGCGCCGGACGACACATTCGTCGTGACGGCCGGCTGCGACAAGCAGTTCGCGACCTGTCGCGCCAGATTTTCGAACGGCGTCAATTTTCGCGGCTTCCCGCACATGCCCGGCAATGATTTCGTGCTGGCGCGGGCGGGCGACGGGCCCAACGATGGCGGCAAGCGGGCTTGAGATGACGACACGCGCGGACATCGTCACCGCCGCGCGCGGCTGGATCGGCACGCCCTATCGCCATCAGGCGAGCCTGAGGGGCGCCGGCACCGACTGTCTCGGCCTGGTACGCGGCGTCTGGCGCGAGGCGATCGGCGCCGAACCCGAAGCGCCGCCGCCCTATACGCCCGACTGGGCCGAGGCGCCGGGCGGCGCGACCGAGGAGACGATGGCGGACGCCGCGCGGCGGCACATGACGGAAATCGCGGTTGCCGACGCGCAGGCAGGCGATGTGATGCTGTTTCGCATGCGCCCCGGCGGCCCGGCCAAACATGCCGCGATCCTGAGCGCGCCGGACCGGATGATCCATGCCTGGTCGGGCCGCGCCGTTGTCGAAACCAGCATGGGCCGCTGGTGGCGCGCGCGTGCCGCCTTTGCCTTTCGCTTTCCCGGAACGGACGACTGACGCATGGCAACGCTGGTTCTCTCCTCGGTCGGCTCGGCGCTCGGCAACACGCTCCTGCCGTCGGGCCTGAGCTTCTTCGGCGCGACCATCAGCGGCGCGGCGCTGGGCGGCGCGATCGGCACCGGGCTCGGCGCCTATGTCGATGCACAGCTATTCGGCTCGTCGGCCAGCGCGCAGGGACCGCGTCTCAACGAGCTGCATGTGATGGCCTCGACCGAGGGCGCGCCGATCCCGCGCCTTTACGGGCGGGCGCGGCTCGCCGGACAGGTGATCTGGGCCACCCACTACAAGGAGCATGTGCGCAAGCGCTCCTCCAGCGGCGGCAAGGGCGGCGGCGGGTCGAGCGTCACCGTCACCGAATACAGCTACAGCGTTTCCTTCGCGGTGGCGCTTTGCGAGGGCGCGGTGACGCGTATCGGCCGTATCTGGGCCGACGGCAAGCCGCTCTCGCTTTCGGGCCTGACATGGCGGTTACACAAGGGCGATGCGGCGCAGCAGCCCGATCCGCTGATCGAGGCGGTCGAAGGGACGGATAGCGCGCCGGCCTATCGCGGCACGGCCTATATCGTCTTCGAGAATATGGATGTAACGCCCTTCGGCAATCGCATCCCGCAATTGAGTTTCGAGGTCTTCCGCTCGCTGAGCGAGATCGAGGGCCTTGTGCGCGCGGTGACGATGATCCCCGGCGCCGGCGAGTTCGTCTACGACACGGTCGCACAACGCGAGATCCTCAGCGAAGCATCGAGCCGGGCGCTCAATCGGCACAGCTCGGACGGCCGCGCCGACTGGCATGTGGCGCTCGACGAGTTGGAGGCGACCTGCCCGAATGCGCGTGCCGTGTCGCTGGTCGTCGCCTGGTTCGGCGACGATCTGCGCTGCGGCCATTGCACGATACGTCCCAAGGTCGAGATCGGTCACAAGATCACGCAACCCGGAAGCTGGAGCGTCGCGGGGATCGGCCGCACGGCCGCGCAGACCGTCAGCCAGATCGAGGGGCGCCCGGCCTTTGGCGGCACGCCTTCGGACGCCTCGGTGGTGCGTGCGTTGCAGGATATCAAGGCGCGCGGAATGAGCGCCGTCTTCTATCCCTTCGTGCTGATGGATGTGCCGGCGGGCAATACGAAGCCCGACCCCTGGGGCGGGACAAGCCAGCCGGCCTTTCCCTGGCGCGGCCGGATCACCTGCGATCCGGCGCCCGGCCGCGACGGCACACCCGACAAGACGAGCGCCGCCGCGACGCAGGTCGAAAGCTTTTTCGGTAGCGCCGCACCCGGCGCCAGCGAATGGTCCTATCGCCGCATGGTGTTGCACTATGCCGATCTTTGCGTGCAGGCGGGCGGGGTCGATGCTTTCCTGATCGGCTCGGAACTGAAGGCGCTGACACAGGTGCGGAGCAGCGTCGATGCCTATCCTGCCGTTGCGGCGTTGAAGTCGCTTGCCGCCGATGTGAAGACGATCCTCGGACCCGGAACGAAGGTCTCCTATGCCGCCGACTGGTCCGAATATGCCGTTCACGCGCCGGATGACGGCACGGGCGATCTCCATTTTCATCTCGATCCGCTCTGGGCCGACGCCCATGTCGATTTCATCGGCATCGACAATTGCGCACCGCTGAGCGACTGGCGCGACGGACAGATCCATCTCGATGCCGAAGAAGGCTGGCGCTCGATCAACGATCTCGATTACTTGCGCGGCCGCATCGCCGGCGGCGAGAATTTCGACTGGTATTATGCGAGCGAGGTCGACCGCGCGAGCCAGCTGCGCACGCCGATCGCCGACGGCGCTTATGGCAAGCCCTGGGTCTGGCGCGCCAAGGACATCAAGTCCTGGTGGT
>JAUXOE010000018.1 GCA_030682415.1 Parvibaculum sp. | reverse complement strand
CGCTGCCGCTGCTCGGCGACGAGCCGGTCCTGACCTTTAATTCCGATTCCGTCTGGGTCGAGGGACTGGGCTCCAACCTGCGCAACCTGATGGCCGCCTTCGATCCCGAACGCATGGATGCGCTGCTGCTGATCGCCGATGCCGCCCGCACCATCGGCTATGTCGGCCGCGGCGATTTCACGATGGACCCGACGGGCCTGCTGGCGCGGCGCGGCGAAAGCACGACGGCGCCCTACATGTTTGCCGGCGTCCAGATCGTCAAGCCGGCGCTCTTCGCCGACGGTCCGGAGGGCCCCTTCTCGACCAATCTGATCTGGGATCGCCTGATCGAGCAGGGCCGGCTCTACGGCCAGCGCATGGGCGGCACCTGGATGCATGTCGGCGCGCCGGACGATCTCGCCGAGGCCGAGGCCTTCCTGCGGGATTTGTGACGCCCGAACGGCTACGATGGCGGCCATGTCCGCCGATTCCCGCGCCCTTTTCACCATGCCGCCCGGTTCGCCCTTTCTGGAGCGGCTGGCGGCCGCCTTGCTGGCCGATCCGGCGCTGGGCGGGCGTTTCGGCGGTGCGCCCGAACTGGCCGACATCACGATCCTGCTGCCGACGCGCCGCGCGGTGCGGGCGCTCGGCGAAGCCTTTCTGCGCGTCAGCGGCGGCGCGTCGCTGATCCTGCCGACGATCCGGACGCTCGGCGATGTCGACGAGGACGATCTGATCCTCGATCCGAAAGGCATGGGCGCCGACGCGCTTGGCTTGCCGCCTGCCATGCCGACACTCGAACGACAATTGCGCCTGGCACGGATGATTGTCGAAGGCCGTGGCGAAGACGAAGCGCGTGCGCTGGCGCTGGCCGCCGATCTCGGGCGCTTTCTCGACATGGGCCTGACCGAGGGCGTCGATCTCGGCGCGCTCGCCAATCTGGTGCCCGACGAATTTGCCGATCACTGGCAGGTGACGCTCGAATTCCTGAAACTGCTGACCGCTGCATGGCCGGATGAAATGGAACGCCTCGGTTTCATGGAGCAGGCCGAGCGCCGCAATCGCCTGATCCGCGCGCAAGCCGATCTCTGGCGCGCGCATCCACCCCAAGCGCCTGTCATCGCCGCCGGATCGACCGGTTCGATCCCCGCCACCGCCGATTTGCTGAAGGTTGTGGCGTCTCTGCCGTCAGGCGCGGTCGTGCTGCCGGGCCTCGATCTCGATCTCGATGAGGAAAGCTGGGCCGTTATCGGCGAACCGGGCACCGCCTCCCATCCGCAATACGGCATGTCGAAACTGCTGCGCCATCTGAAGGCGACACGCGCCGATGTTGTCTTCTGGCCGGGCGCGGAAACGGCACAGAAAACGGCGGCACGCGGCCGAATTTTGTCGGAAGCGATGCGGCCGGCCGAGACGACGGAGCGCTGGCGCGCGCGTCTGGCCGGGATGAAAAAACAGGCGCGCGAAGCGCTGGACGGGCTGACGCTGATCGAGGCGGCGAGCGAGCGCGACGAAGCCGGCGCGATCGCGCTGCTGATGCGCGAAGTGCTTGAAACGCCAGCGAAAACGGCGGCGCTGGTGACGCCCGACCGCAAGCTGGCGCGCCGCGTTGCGATGGAATTGCGGCGCTGGAAGATCGAGGTCGACGATTCAGGCGGCGAGCCGCTGGCCAGAACGCCGCCCATGGCCTTCATGCGCCTCGTCATGACCATGATCGCCGAGGACTTCGCGCCGGTGGCGTTGCTGGCCTGTCTGAAGCATCCGCTGGCATCGGCCGGCGAAGAATCGGCGCGTTTCCGCGCCCGCGTGCGCGCGATGGAGCGCCTGATCCTGCGCGGACCGCGCCCCGCGCCGGGCATCGAAGGCATGCGCATGGCATGCACGGCCGAAAGGCATGCCGGCGAAGAAAGCGGGCGGATTTCCGCCGCTTTTGACCGCGATCTCGCCGAAACCATCAACATGCTCGACAGGGTTGAGCATGTTGCTTTGCCGATGCTCGAGGCATGGCGCGCGGACGCCCCACTCGACGTGCTCGTCGGGGCCCATATCGAGACCGCCGAGCGCCTCGCGGCGACCGCCACCGAACCGGGCGCCGACCGCCTCTGGGCGCGCGAGGAGGGCGAGGCGGCGGCTACTTTCATCCGTGAACTGATCGATGTGGCGCCCGCTTTCGGAGCGCTCGACGCAAAATCTTATCCCCGCTTTTTCGATCAGCTGGTGGAAGGCCGCGTGCTGCGCCCGCGCTGGGGCCGCCACCCCAGGCTCATCATCTGGGGACCGCTCGAAGCGCGGCTGCAGCATGCCGACCGGATTATTCTGGGCGGCCTCAACGAAGGCACCTGGCCGGCCGAGGCCGGCATCGACCCGTGGCTCAACCGGCCGATGCGTGCCGCCCTCGGCATCGATCCGCCGGAACGCCGGATCGGCCTTGCCGCACATGATTTTGTCGAAGGCGCGAGCGCGGCGGAAGCCGTGCTTACGCGGGCGGCCAAAGTCGAGGGCGCGCCGACGGTCGCCTCGCGCTGGTGGCTCAGGCTGACAAGCGTGCTGACCGGTCTTGGAGAGGAAAAGGCGCCGCTGGCGCCGCATTGGGCGCTCTGGGCCCATGATCTCGACCGGCCGGCCGCAAAAATAGATCCCGTCCGGCCGCGCCCGAGGCCGCCGCTCGCGGCGCGCCCGACGCAATTCTCGGTCACCGAAATCGAAACGCTGATCCGCGACCCTTATGCGATCTACGCGAAGAAGATATTGAAGTTGCGCGTGCTCGACCCGCTCGACGCCGACATTGCCGCCGCCGAACGCGGCACCATTGTTCACAAGGCGCTCGAGAAATTCGTCGCCGCCTTTCCCGAAGCCCTGCCCGATCATGCGCGTGCGAAACTGGTCGAGATCGGCGAAGAGGTTTTCGAGAGTGCGATGGAGCGGCCGGGCGTCGCCGCTTTCTGGTGGCCGCGCTTCCAGCGCATCGCCCGCTGGATGGTCGAATATGAGCGCGAGCATCGTGGCGAGATCGCCCGCTCCTATCCTGAAGCCGCAGGCGAGATCGAAATCGCGGGGCTGGCGCGCCCGGTCCGGCTGACCGGCAAGGCCGACCGCATCGATCGGATGAAGGACGGCACGCTGAGCATTGCCGACTACAAGACCGGCAGCGTGCCGAGCAAGAAGCAGGTCGAGTCTGGTCTGGCACCGCAACTGCCGCTCGAAGCGGCGATGGCGGCGCGGGGTGGCTTTCACGGAAAGACGGGATTGCCCGAGGCGCGTGCTTCGCGGCTCGTCTATCTGCGCCTGACCGGCGGCGAAACGGCCGGTGAGGAACGCGTCATTCCCGATCCCGGCGGCGATCTCGCCGAGGAAATATACGGCTATCTGGTCGAGTTGCTGACCCAGTACGAGCAGGAAACGACACCCTATCTCTCGCGGCCGCGGCCGATGTTCACCGGCCGCTTCGGCGATTACGACCATCTGGCGCGCGTCAAGGAATGGTCGGCATCGGGAGGCGAGGGCGAATGACGGCGGCATCGAAGAAAAGTCACGGCGCCGACGACGCCCAGCGCCGCGCTTCCGATCCCGAAGCCTCGGTCTGGGTGTCGGCCAATGCCGGCTCCGGCAAGACCCACGCGCTGACGACGCGTGTGGCGCGGCTGCTGCTGGCCGGCAACGCGCCTGAACGCATTCTCTGTCTGACCTTCACCAAAGCGGCCGCTGCCGAAATGTCATCGCGTCTCTACAAGCGTCTCGGCGACTGGGCGATGATGACCGACAAGGCGCTCGCCGATGAAATTCAGGGGCTCGAAGGTGTCGCGCCCGATGCGGCGATGCTCAAGGAGGCCCGCAAGCTTTTCGCCCGTGCGATCGAAACGCCGGGCGGCCTGAAAATTCAGACCATCCATGCCTTCTGCGAACGTCTGCTCGGCCGCTTTCCGCTCGAGGCCGGCGTGCCGCCGCATTTGGATATTCTCGACGAACGCAGCGCCGATGAATTGATGGCGGAGGTGCGCGACGCGGTGTTGCGCCGCGCCGGCGCGGAACGGGACACGGCCCTGTCGGCGGCGCTGGCGCATGTGGTGGCGCGTGTCGACGAACTTGCCTTCGGCAATCTGCTGAAGGAAATCACGACGCAACGCGGCAACTTCACCGAACTGATGGAAGGGCTTGGCGGTCTCGACGGCATCCGCGCCGCCTTGCGCCTGGCGCTCTCGGTTGAAGCGGATGAAACGGTCGAGGGACTGCGCGCGGCGATCGCAAGCCTGCCCGAAGCCGGAATGCGGGTGGCGGCGGCCGTACTGGCGGGCGGCACCAAAACGGATATCGAGCGCGGCGCGGCGCTGGCCGGCTTTCTCGAAACGCCCGACAGCCGGACCGAAAATCTGGAGGACTATCTTTCCGTTTTCCTGACGAAAGAAGGAAGTCCCCGCACCCGGGTGATAACCGTAAAGCTCGGCGCAGCCAATCCGGACGTGGCCGAGGCGCTCGGGAAGGAGCAGGAACGAATTGTCATGCTGACCGGCCGGATGCGCGCGGTCGCCGTCACCGAGGCGACCGAGGCGATCCTGACGCTGGCGGTCGCCATTCTCGACGCCTTCCGCGACGCCAAACGCGC
Organism: Parvibaculum sp.; assembly: GCA_030682415.1. GTDB lineage: Bacteria > Pseudomonadota > Alphaproteobacteria > Parvibaculales > Parvibaculaceae > Parvibaculum. The sequence continues at coordinate 203 of JAUXOE010000018.1, read as the reverse complement.
CCGCGCGCTGCTCGACTATGACGATCTGATTTCGGCGACGCGCGAATTGCTGACACGCAGCAGCATGGCCGCCTGGGTTCTCTACAAGCTCGATGGCGGCATCGATCACATTCTGGTCGACGAGGCGCAGGACACCAGTCCCGACCAATGGGACGTGATCGCGGCGCTGGCGGAAGAGTTTCTGGTCGGTCATGGCGCGCGCG
>JAUXOE010000191.1 GCA_030682415.1 Parvibaculum sp. | reverse complement strand
TGGGCCTTCAGGTGGTGGAGTGAGCGAGATGAGCAACGCAGGCAAACGTATTACGAAGGCCCGTGAGGGTATCGATCACAAGAAAGCCTACGGGCTGGGTGATGCCGTGAAGCTCGTGAAAGAGCGGGCGACAGCGAAGTTCGACGAGACGATCGAAGTCGCGATCTCGCTCGGCGTCGATCCGCGTCATGCAGACCAGATGGTTCGCGGCGTTGTGGCGTTGCCGAACGGTTCGGGCCGTACGGTTCGCGTGGCGGTGTTTGCAAAGGGCGAAAAGGCGGATCAGGCAAAGGCGGCCGGTGCCGATATCGTGGGCGCCGAAGATCTCGCCGAGATCGTGCAAAGCGGCAAGATCGATTTCGATCGCTGCATCGCGACGCCCGACATGATGCCGCTGGTTGGCCGGCTCGGCAAAGTGCTCGGCCCACGCGGGCTGATGCCGAACCCCAAAGTCGGGACGGTGACGCCCGATGTTGCCGAAGCCGTCAAGGCTGCAAAGGGTGGTGCGGTCGAGTTCCGCGTCGAGAAGGCAGGCATTGTTCATGCCGGCGTCGGCAAGGCGAGCTTCAGCGAGGAACAAATTCTCGGCAACGTCCGGGCACTGATTGATGCGGTGCAAAAGGCGAAGCCGGCGGGTGCCAAAGGCACATATATAAAGCGCATCGCGATCAGCTCGACCATGGGCCCTGGAGTCAAGGTCGAACCGCAAAGCGTTACGGCCGCCTGAGGCGGTAAAAAGTTTCCGGTCGCAGCCCCGTTTCGGGGTTGCGCCCGGTAAGTACGGACGGGACGTGTGATCACTTCGGCGGCGAGCCGGAGTGGCTGCGCCATCGTCCGTTCACCTGTCCGAGACTGCGGGCGCCGAGGTTTCTTCGGGAACCGACGCTTAATCGCCACAAGAAGGCGGCCGGCAATAGACGGGAGTTTGAACGGTTTCATGGAGCCTTCGGGTTCATGGGATCGGTTGGAACCCGGGACGACAGGCAAGTGAGCGCCGTTCGACAGAGGCGCGAGGCTTGACGGCCCCGCGTCCGCTTCGAGCGGCAAACGCCAACGGCGGCAAAGAGACGGACGATGTGTACGTCCCGAAGTCGCCCCTGAGTGCATGAGGGTTTCATGCATACGGAGAGAGCAAGTGGACAGAGCTGAAAAATCAGAGCTCGTGACGGAACTCAACGGCGTGTTTTCGAACGCCGCTGTGGTCGTCGTCGCCCACTACAGCGGTCTTACCGTGAACCAGATGTCTGATCTGCGTTCGCGGATGAACAAGGCTGGTGCTTCGTTCAAGGTGACGAAGAACCGGCTTGCAAAGCTCGCTCTGGACGGCACTCCGATGAAAGAGATCAACGATCTCTTCGCGGGGCCGACGGCGATCGCCTATTCGAACGACCCGGTTGCGGCCCCCAAGGTTGCAATCGAGTTTGCCAAGGAGAACCAAAAGCTGGTGATCCTCGGCGGCGCGATGGGCGAGACGGTTCTCGATGCGAAAGCAGTGAAGCAACTTGCCGACCTGCCGTCGCTTGACGAACTGCGCGCGAAGATCGTGGGCATGATCCAGACGCCTGCCACCCGTATCGCGGGTGTGCTGCAGGCACCTGGTGGCCAACTGGCGCGTGTGCTGAATGCCTATGCCACCAAGAGCGAAGCGGCGTGACCGCTGCGGTGAACCGAAACCAACCGAACCCCAAAGAAAGACACTGAAATGACCGATCTCGCAAAAATCGTGGAAGACCTTTCCAACCTGACCGTTCTTCAGGCAGCTGAGCTGTCGAAGATGCTCGAAGAAAAGTGGGGCGTCTCGGCGGCGGCTCCGGTGGCCGTCGCGGCTGCCGGTGCGGCTCCTGCCGCTGCTGCTGAAGAGCAGACCGAGTTCGAGGTGGTGCTTGCTGCCGCCGGCGAAAAGAAGATCGAAGTGATCAAGGAAGTCCGCGCGATCACGGGCCTCGGCCTCAAGGAAGCCAAGGACCTCGTCGAAGGCGCTCCGAAGACCGTCAAGGAAGGCGCGTCGAAGGATGAGGCCGCCAAGATCAAGGCGCAGCTTGAGAAGGCCGGCGCCAAAGTCGAACTCAAGTAAGTTCGTTTCGACCGTTGCGGTCGGGGTAGACGGCGCTGCGTCGTCCACCCCGACCGAAACACCGGAGCCTCGGCGCCGGATACCCCCTACGGAAAAGGCGGGCCTTGAGACCGGGCAGCCCCCTTCTCCGACTGAAAGCCCGGCCGCCGTTCTAATGCAGAGCGTTGCGAGGAGCACAAATGACGCAGTCCTTCACTGGTCGAAAGCGGGTTCGTAAGATCTTCGGTCATATCCCGCAGGTCGCGGAAATGCCGAACCTGATCGAGGTTCAGAAATATTCCTACGACCAGTTCCTGCAGGTGAAAAACCCGGTTGGTGGCCGCGAGGAGCAGGGGCTCCAGGCGGTTTTCAAGTCGGTTTTCCCGATCAGCGATTTTTCCGAGAGCTCGACACTTGAATTCGTGAACTACGAGTTCGAGACGCCGAAGTATGATGTTGAGGAATGCCAGCAACGCGGCATGACCTATGCGGCGCCTTTGAAGGTGACGCTGCGACTGATCGTGTTCGAGGTGGACGAGGATACCGGCGCGAAGTCGGTCAAGGACATCAAGGAGCAGGACGTCTATATGGGCGACATGCCGCTGATGACGGAGAACGGTACGTTCGTCATCAACGGTACAGAGCGCGTTATCGTCTCGCAGATGCATCGCAGCCCCGGCGTGTTCTTCGATCACGACAAGGGAAAGACGCATTCGTCTGGCAAGCTGCTCTTTGCTGCGCGCGTCATTCCCTATCGCGGTTCGTGGCTCGATTTCGAGTTTGACGCGAAGGATATCGTCTTTGTGCGTATCGACCGTCGTCGTAAGCTGCCGGTGACGACATTGCTCTACGCACTCGGGCTCGATTCGGAAGAAATTCTCGATACCTTCTACAAGAGCGTCACCTTTACAAAGGTGAAGCAGGGCTGGCGTGTGCCCTTCGATGCCGATCGCTATCGCGGCGCGAAGCCGGAGCGCGACATGATTGACGCGAAGAGCGGCAAGGCGGTGGTCGAAGCCGGCCGCAAGATGACGCCGCGGCTCGCCAAGAAGCTTGCAGAAGACGGCCTCAAGGAACTGCTCGTTCAAAACGAGGACATTCACGGACGCTATCTCGCCCGAGAGATCGTCAATATGGAGACCGGCGAAATTTTTGCCGAGGCTGGCGACGAGATCACGCCCGAGATGCTTGAGATGCTGGTCGAAGCAGGTCACAGCGAAATCACGACGCTGGACATCGATCACGTGAATACCGGTGCTTTCATCCGCAACACGCTCTCCGTGGACAAATGCACCAATCGCGAGCAGGCGCTGATCGACATTTATCGCGTTATGCGCCCCGGTGAACCGCCGACGGCGGACACAGCGGAAGCCTTGTTCCAGAGCCTGTTCTTCGACGCCGAGCGCTACGATCTGTCAGCGGTCGGTCGCGTCAAGATGAACATGCGCCTCGATCTCGACTGCCCGGACACGATGCGAGTGCTGCGCCGGGAGGATATCCTGGCTGTCATCAAGACTTTGGTCGGGCTGCGCGACGGCAAGGGTGAAATCGACGATATCGACAATCTCGGCAATCGCCGCGTGCGTTCGGTAGGCGAACTGATGGAAAATCAGTATCGCGTCGGACTGCTGCGCATGGAACGAGCGATCAAGGAACGCATGTCGTCGGTCGATATCGACACGGTGATGCCGCATGACCTGATCAATGCCAAGCCTGCGGCAGCGGCTGTGCGCGAATTTTTTGGTTCGTCGCAGTTGTCACAGTTCATGGACCAGACCAACCCGCTGTCGGAAATCACCCACAAGCGCCGCCTTTCGGCGCTCGGGCCCGGCGGCCTCACGCGTGAGCGAGCTGGCTTCGAGGTGCGCGACGTGCATCCGACACATTACGGCCGCATCTGCCCAATCGAAACGCCGGAAGGCCCGAACATCGGCCTCATCAACTCGCTGGCGACCTTTGCGCGCGTCAACAAGTACGGCTTCATTGAGAGCCCGTACCGGCGCGTCAAGGGCGGCAAGATGACGGATGACGTCGTCTATCTCTCGGCCATGGAAGAGGCGCGCTACCGCATCGCTCAGGCCAATATTACGATCAGCAAGAAGGGCGAGATCGAAGGCGAACTCGTCAATTGCCGTATCGATGGCGATTTCGAGATGGTGCCGCCGGATCAGGTGGATTTCGTCGACGTGTCGCCGAAGCAGATCGTTTCGGTTGCCGCGGCGCTGATCCCGTTCCTCGAAAACGACGACGCGAACCGTGCGCTGATGGGCTCAAACATGCAGCGTCAGGCAGTGCCGCTGATCCGCTCCGAGGCGCCGTTGGTGGGCACCGGAATGGAAGAAGTTGTGGCGCGTGACAGCGGCGCCGCGATTGGCGCGCGCCGTACCGGCATCGTCGACCAGGTGGATGCAACCCGCATCGTCATCCGGGCAACCGAAGAGGTCGATCCATCGAAGTCGGGTGTCGACATATACAATCTGCGCAAGTTCCAGCGTTCGAACCAGAACACCTGCATCAACCAGCGTCCGCTGGTGCGCGTCGGCGATCAGGTTCGCAAGGGCGACATCATCGCCGACGGTCCTTCGACCGAGCTCGGCGATCTGGCGCTCGGCCGGAACGTGCTTGTCGCGTTCATGCCGTGGAATGGCTACAACTTCGAAGACTCGATCCTGATTTCCGAACGCATCGTGCGCGATGACGTGTTCACGTCCATTCACATCGAAGAGTTTGAGGTGATGGCGCGCGATACGAAGCTCGGGCCGGAAGAAATTACGCGTGATATTCCGAATGTCGGCGAAGAGGCTCTCAAGAACCTTGACGAAGCCGGCATCGTCTATATCGGCGCGGAAGTGAATCCTGGCGATATTCTCTGCGGCAAGATCACGCCGAAGGGCGAGAGCCCGATGACGCCGGAAGAAAAACTTCTGCGCGCCATCTTCGGCGAAAAGGCGTCCGATGTGCGCGACACATCGTTGCGTCTGCCGCCGGGCGTGCAGGGTACGGTTGTCGAAGTGCGGGTGTTCAACCGGCACGGTATCGACAAGGACGAACGCGCGATGGCGATCGAGCGCGAGGAAATTGAACGTCTCGCGAAGGATCGCGACGACGAGTTCGGTATTCTCGACCGTAACGTCTATGGGCGTCTCTCCGAGATTCTGCTCGGCAAGCAAATCGCTTCCGGCCCGAAGGGCATGGAAGCCGAGAGCAAGGTGACGCAGGCAAATCTCGACGATCTGAGCCACGGGCAGTGGTGGCAGATTGCATTGAAGAACGAGAAGGCGCAGGCCGAAATCGAAGCGCTAAAAAAGCAGTATGACGAAAGCAAGGAACGCCTCGAAGCGCGCTTTGCCGACAAAGTCGACAAGCTTCAGCGTGGCGACGAACTGCCGCCCGGCGTGATGAAGATGGTCAAGGTCTTCGTCGCCGTGAAGCGCAAGCTGCAGACCGGCGACAAGATGGCCGGCCGCCACGGCAACAAGGGTGTCATCAGCCGGATCGTGCCGATGGAGGACATGCCTTATCTCGATGACGGACAACCGGTGGATATCGTGCTCAATCCGCTCGGTGTGCCGAGCCGAATGAATGTCGGGCAGATTCTCGAAACGCATTTGGGATGGGCGTGCGCTGGTCTCGGCAAGAAGATCGAGATCGCTCTCGAAAGCTATCGTCGCGAGAACAAGCCGAAGGAGCTGAAAGATCTCATCAAGAAGATTTATGGCGACGACCCGACCGTTGCGTCGCTCGATGAGGAGCAGCTTGTCGAGATGGCCGGAAATTTGACGAATGGCGTACCGATTGCGACGCCGGTGTTCGATGGTGCGCATGAGCCGGATATCGTGGAGATGCTTGATCTTGCCGGAATGGATCATTCCGGTCAGGTGACACTCCATGACGGCCGGAGCGGTGAGGCCTTCGATCGAAAGGTGACCGTCGGCTACATTTACATGCTGAAGCTGCACCATCTCGTGGACGACAAGATTCATGCTCGTTCCATCGGGCCGTACTCGCTCGTTACCCAGCAGCCGTTGGGCGGCAAGGCCCAGTTTGGCGGCCAGCGTTTCGGTGAAATGGAAGTGTGGGCGCTTGAGGCCTATGGCGCCGCCTATACGTTGCAGGAAATGTTGACGGTCAAGTCGGACGACGTTGCCGGTCGTACCAAGGTCTATGAAGCCATTGTGCGCGGCGATGATACGTTTGAGGCCGGTATTCCCGAAAGCTTCAACGTACTCGTCAAGGAAATGCGGTCCCTCGGCCTCAATGTCGAGCTGCTGACGCCGCCGGCGAACTGACGTGAAACGATGGCGGCGCGCCCTTTGCCGGCCGCGCCGCCGCCTTCCACTCCTTCGGGAGCGATGAAGGCAAAGCAGAGATTGATATACGGGGTATGCGGACGGATGGCCCCACCGGACGCGAACGATGTTCCCCGTTGATGTGGAGGCCCGAGCTCAGGAGAAGTCCATGAACCAAGAGGTCATGAACCTTTTCAATCCGACGACGCCGGCGCAGACATTCGATCAGATCAAGATTTCGATCGCCAGCCCGGAACGGATCCATTCCTGGTCTTACGGCGAGATCAAGAAGCCCGAAACGATCAACTACCGTACGTTCAAACCCGAACGCGACGGCTTGTTCTGCGCGCGCATTTTCGGTCCGATCAAGGATTACGAATGCCTGTGCGGCAAATACAAGCGGATGAAGTACAAGGGCATCATCTGCGAAAAGTGCGGCGTGGAAGTGACGCTCTCGAAGGTCCGGCGCGAGCGGATGGGCCATATCGAGCTTGCGGCGCCGGTTGCACATATCTGGTTCCTGAAGTCATTGCCGAGCCGCATCGGCATGCTTCTCGACATGACGTTGAAGGATCTTGAACGCGTTCTCTATTTCGAGAACTACATCGTTCTGGAGCCCGGCCTGACTTCGTTGAAGGAACGCCAGCTTCTTACCGAAGAAGAGTTGCTCGACGCCCAGGATCAGTATGGCGAAGACAGCTTCACCGCCAAAATCGGTGCTGAGGCGATCCGCGAAATTCTGGAGGCGCTCGACCTCGAAAAGACCGCAGCCGAACTGCGTGTCGAGATTGCCGAGTCGACGTCGGAACTGAAGCCCAAGAAGCTCGCCAAGCGCTTGAAGTTGATCGAGGCTTTCATCGAATCCGGCAACAAGCCGGAATGGATGATCCTGACGGTTGTGCCTGTGATTCCGCCGGAGTTGCGGCCGCTGGTGCCACTCGATGGCGGCCGTTTCGCAACGTCGGATCTCAACGACCTCTATCGTCGTGTTATCAACCGCAACAACCGGTTGAAGCGTCTGATGGAGCTTCGCGCACCGGATATCATCATCCGTAACGAAAAGCGCATGTTGCAGGAGTCAGTCGACGCGCTTTTCGACAACGGTCGCCGCGGTCGCGTCATCACCGGTGCCAACAAGCGCCCGTTGAAGTCGCTTGCTGACATGTTGAAAGGCAAGCAGGGCCGCTTCCGTCAGAACCTGCTCGGCAAGCGTGTCGACTATTCGGGCCGTTCGGTCATCGTCGTCGGTCCGGAGCTGAAGCTGCATCAGTGCGGCCTGCCGAAGAAGATGGCCCTCGAGCTCTTCAAGCCGTTCATCTACTCGCGTCTTGAAGCCAAGGGTCTGTCGGCAACCGTCAAACAGGCAAAGAAGCTGGTCGAGAAGGAACGCCCGGAAGTCTGGGAAATTCTTGAACAGGTGATCCGTGAGCATCCGGTATTGCTCAACCGCGCGCCGACGTTGCATCGTCTCGGTATCCAGGCGTTCGAGCCGGTGCTGATCGAAGGCAAGGCGATTCAGCTTCACCCGCTGGTTTGCGCGGCCTTCAATGCGGACTTCGACGGCGACCAGATGGCCGTTCACGTTCCGCTGTCGCTCGAAGCGCAGCTCGAAGCGCGTGTGCTGATGATGTCGACCAATAACATCCTGCATCCGGCCAACGGCTCGCCGATCATCGTTCCGTCGCAGGACATCGTTCTCGGTCTCTACTACGTGACGATCGAAAAGCAGAATGAGCCGGGCGAGGGCATGATTTTCGCGACGATGGCGGAGATCGAGCACGCGTTGGCGTCTCAGGCCGTAACGCTTCATGCGAAGGTCAAGGCGCGATACACGACGAAGGATGCGGATGGCAATCCCCTTACCCAGGTGGTGGATACGACGCCTGGCCGCATGATGGTCGGTGAGCTTCTGCCGAAGCACCCCAGTGTGCCTTTCGATGTCGTCAACCGTCTGCTGACGAAGCGCGATATTTCCAAGATGATCGACGTGGTCTATCGGCACTGCGGTCAGAAGGAGACGGTTATTTTCTGCGACCAGATCATGGCGCTTGGCTTCCGTCAGGCTTTCCGAGCCGGCATTTCGTTCGGCAAGGACGACATGGTCATCCCGGAAGAGAAGGCCAAACTCGTCGAAGAGACGCAGACGCTCGCCACCGAGTATGAACAGCAATATATCGACGGCCTCATCACTCAGGGCGAAAAGTACAACAAGGTTGTCGACGCTTGGGCGAAATGCACCGATCGCGTTGCCGATGTGATGATGCAAAAGATTCGCGCGGTTGAGATCGATCCCGAAACGAAGCGGGAGAAGCCGATCAACTCGATCTACATGATGGCGGATTCGGGCGCGCGCGGCTCGCCGGCACAGATGAAGCAGCTGGCCGGCATGCGTGGCCTGATGGCCAGACCTTCGGGCGAAATTATCGAGACGCCGATCATCTCGAACTTCAAGGAAGGTCTCACCGTTCTTGAGTACTTCAACTCGACTCACGGTGCACGTAAGGGTCTTGCCGACACCGCGCTTAAAACAGCGAACTCGGGATACCTGACACGACGTCTTGTGGACGTGGCGCAGGATTCGATCATCACCGAAGAAGATTGTGGTACTTCGGGCGGCATCACCGTCCAGGCCGTGATTGAGGCGGGCGATGTCATCGTGTCACTCGGCACCCGGGTTCTCGGCCGCACGACGGCCGAGGACGTAAAAGACCCGGCGACCGACAAGGTCATACTCAAGAAGAACCACCTGATCGACGAGGCCGATATGGACCTTATCGAGGCGGCCAATATTCAGACGATGAAGATTCGTTCGGTGTTGACCTGCGAGGCGGCGAATGGCGTTTGCGCGGCTTGTTACGGGCGCGATCTCGCACGTGGCACGCCGGTAAACATGGGCGAAGCAGTGGGTGTCATTGCAGCCCAGTCGATCGGCGAGCCGGGTACACAGCTCACCATGCGTACTTTCCATATCGGCGGTACGGCGCAGGTGGTGGACAGCTCGTTCATCGAGTCAAATCATCCCGGTACGATCAAGATCGTCAATCGTAACGTGGTCAAGGACTCGAACGGCGTTTTCGTCGTGATGGGCCGGAACGTTCAGGTCCAGGTGATCGACGAACATGGCGGCGAACGGGCGTCGCACAAGTTGCCTTACGGCGCGCGCCTCAAGGTTGACGAGGGCGGTACGATCGGCCGCGGTCAACGGATTGCCGAGTGGGATCCCTACACCATGCCGATCCTTACCGAGCTGGATGGCACGGTTGAGTTTGAGGATGTCGTGGATGGCGTTTCGATCCGTGAAGTGGCGGATGAGGCGACGGGTATTTCAAGCCGCGTCGTTATCGATTGGCGCGCGACTCCGCGCGGCAGCGAGCTTCGCCCGGCTATGGTCGTCAAGGGCAAGAACGGCAAGATACTGACGTTGACCAATGGCAACGAAGCTCGCTTTCTGCTTTCGGTCGATGCCATCTTGTCGGTTGATAACGGCGCATCTGTTCATGCCGGCGACGTGTTGGCACGTATTCCGACGGAAGGTGCCAAGACGCGAGATATTACAGGTGGTCTGCCGCGTGTGGCCGAACTCTTTGAAGCACGCCGTCCGAAAGATCACGCCATTATCGCGGAAGCGACCGGTCGTGTGGAATTCGGGAAGGACTACAAGAACAAGCGTCGTATTATCGTGCACCCGAGCGACGAGAGCATGGAACCGATCGAGTATCTGATTCCAAGAGGCAAGCATATTTCGGTGCAAGAGGGCGATGTGATCGAGAAGGGCGAATTCATTCTCGACGGACACCCGGCGCCGCATGACATTCTTGCGATTTCCGGCGTCGAGGAGCTGGCGGCCTATATCGTCAACGAGGTTCAGGACGTCTATCGTCTGCAGGGCGTCGCGATCAACGACAAGCATATTGAAGTGATCGTGCGCAACATGTTGCAGAAGGTCGAGGTTACGAACCCCGGGGACTCCGTCACACTGCCGGGCGAGCAGCTTGATCGTTCTGAGTTCGACGAGATGAATGCCAAGCTCGAAGCACAGGGCAAGGCGACGGCAACGGCATCTCCGGTTCTCCTTGGCATTACCAAGGCAAGCCTGCAGACTCGTTCGTTCATCTCGGCGGCATCTTTCCAGGAGACGACCCGCGTTCTGACCGAGGCGGCAGTTGCCGGCAAGGTTGATCAACTGATCGGTCTGAAGGAAAACGTTATCGTCGGGCGCCTGATCCCGGCCGGCACGGGCGGCATGCTGCAACGCCTGCGTGGCGAGGCACAGAGCCGCGATGATAAAATTCTTGAAGATCAAGTTGCGGCGAATCCTGTCGTGACGCCCGAAGTGGTCGAGACCGCTGGCGACGCCGCCTGACGGCTCTGTAGCCAGGACAAACGCAATCAGGCCACCCGGGCAACTGGGTGGCCTGTTTCATTTCGGTGTTCAAGCTGCGCTAGGACCCCGGATGGCTCTGGTAAGAAAGACAACGAAGACGATAAGGAAGAGGAAATCCCCGGCCGCAGCCAGCAGCATCGCTGTCGGGACCTCAATTTCGCGCAGTCGCAAGGCGACCAGCACACAAACGCCGAGTTTGCCGACGAGGCCCAGAAGGACGATCTGGCGAGCGGCCGGGCTGCCAGAAGCGACCATGGCGTAACCGACGCCGAAGATGCAAATCAGCAGTCCCATCATTTGGACCAGGATCGTGTGCTGCGGGTCGAGGGGCGGCAAGCCGGCATTGACGGTGGAGAGGGTGGGCATCAGGAGTGGCGGCAGGCCGGCCAGGAAGTTGTAGGCCGCTGCCACCCAGAAGAATGCCGGCCAGAATCGGTCTGTCATTGGAACGCCTCCGTCAGTCCTGCGTTGGTGCTCATATTGCTCTGGATTCGTCTCTCCGACAGCGCCATGGACAGGCGGATTGTCGTCGAAATGGCCCTGCATGGCCGTCCTGTGGCCGTTTTGGACCCGAAACGTCTCTCCGGGGCGGATTTCCTCGCATTTCTTAAGGATTGGGGTTGACGGGGTAGGGGGGCCAGAGTAGTTTCCGCCCACTTTCGCTCCAGGTAGTAGAGCTCCCCGGGTGTCGGGCCTTCAAGTCCCTGATGGGATTGGCCTTTCACCGGATCTAGACACTGGGGTCAGTGAACCGAATACGAGGAATGGCGCACGATTCCGGGCACAAGCCGGGATCCTCTGCATTTGGACGCAAAACCCGATAGGGGTTTGGTGTCCATGAGCGCGCGCAGCCAATTCCGGAGGAAATCCGGGGCGGCGCGGCGTTTTTTTGTTTGGACAGACAGGATCGAGCAGGCGAATGCCCACCGTCAACCAACTCATTCGCAACCCGCGCAAGCCGCTGGTGAAGCGAAATAAAGTGCCAGCCATGCAGGCGTGTCCGCAGAAGCGTGGCGTTTGTACGCGCGTCTACACGACGACGCCGAAGAAGCCGAACTCCGCGCTGCGCAAGGTAGCGCGCGTTCGTCTGACGAATGGCTTCGAAGTCACGAGCTACATTCCGGGCGAAGGCCACAATCTGCAGGAACACTCCGTGGTGCTGATCCGCGGCGGCCGCGTGAAGGATCTTCCCGGCGTTCGCTATCACATTATCCGCGGTGTGCTCGATACGCAGGGCGTGAAAGACCGCCGCCAGCGCCGTTCGAAATACGGCGCCAAGCGTCCGAAGTAAGGATCAAAGACATGTCCCGACGCCACCGCGCAGAAAAGCGAGACGTTATTCCGGACGCCAAATTTGGCGACGTCGTTCTCGCGAAATTCATGAACAGTCTGATGTACGACGGCAAGAAGTCCGCCGCCGAAAGCATCATCTATGGTGCCTTCGACCAGATGCAGCAGAAGGCCAGCGTCGATCCGCTGCGCACCTTCCATGAAGCCCTCGAGAACGTGATGCCGGCGCTCGAAGTGCGTTCGCGTCGTGTCGGCGGCGCAACCTACCAGGTGCCCGTCGAAGTCCGTCCGGAACGCCGCAAGGCGCTCGCCATCCGCTGGATCATTGCCGCTGCTCGCGCGCGCAACGAGACCACCATGGTAGCGCGTCTTTCGGGTGAGTTGCTCGATGCGGCCAACAATCGCGGGTCGGCCGTCAAGAAGCGTGAAGACACGCACCGCATGGCGGAAGCCAACCGCGCTTTCTCGCACTACCGCTGGTAAAGCGGATACGACCTCCAAAGGCAGACCGTCATGGCACGTAAAACGAAGCTCGAAGATTACCGCAATATCGGCATCATGGCGCACATCGATGCCGGTAAAACGACGACGACCGAGCGCATCCTGTTTTACACAGGTGTAAGTCACAAGATCGGCGAAGTGCATGACGGCGCCGCTACCATGGATTGGATGGAGCAGGAGCAAGAGCGCGGAATCACCATCACATCCGCCGCGACGACCTGCTTCTGGAACGAAAAGCGCATCAACATCATCGACACGCCCGGCCACGTGGATTTCACGATCGAGGTCGAGCGTTCGCTGCGTGTGCTCGACGGCGCCGTCACCGTGTTCGATTCGGTGGCCGGCGTGGAGCCGCAGTCGGAAACCGTGTGGCGTCAGGCTGACAAGTACGGCGTGCCGCGCATGTGCTTCGTCAACAAGATGGACCGCATGGGCGCGAATTTCTATCGCTGTGTGGACATGATCGTGACGCGCCTCGGCGCAACGCCGCTCGTGTTGCAGCTGCCGATCGGTTCGGAAGCTGAGTTCGAAGGCCTCATCGATCTTATCCGGATGAAAGAGATCATCTGGAAAGACGAGTCGTTGGGTGCCGAATTCGAGTACCGCGACATTCGCGCCGATCTGAAAGAGCAGGCCGACGAATATCGCGCAAAGCTCGTCGAAGGCGCCGTCGAAATGGACGATGTCGCGATGGAAGCGTATCTCGACGGTAATGAGCCTGACGAGGCGACCCTCAAAGCCCTCATCCGCAAAGGAACCATCGGCCGCAATTTCGTGCCAGTTCTCTGCGGCAGCGCCTTCAAGAACAAGGGTGTGCAGCCGATGCTGGATGCCGTGGTCGACTATCTGCCGTCACCGGTTGATGTCGAGAGCGTTGAGGGTATCGATCCAAATACCGAAGAACCTGCGACGCGCAAGACCTCGGATGAGGCGCCGCTCTCGGTTCTGGCATTCAAGATCATGAATGACCCGTTCGTCGGCTCGCTGACCTTCTGCCGTATTTACTCCGGTGTGCTGGCGACGGGCACCGGCGTGCTGAACTCGACGAAAGACAATCGCGAACGTATTGGCCGAATGCTGCTTATGCATGCGAACCATCGCGAAGACATCAAGGAAGCTCATGCAGGCGACATCGTTGCTGTGGCGGGTCTGAAGAACACCACCACCGGCGACACGCTCTGCGACCCGCTGAAGCCGATTATTCTTGAGCGGATGGAATTTCCGGAACCGGTTATCGAAGTGGCTGTTGAGCCAAAGACGAAAGCCGACCAGGAGAAAATGGGCATCGCGCTCAATCGTCTTGCACAGGAAGATCCGTCTTTCCGTGTTTCGGTCGACGAGGAGTCCGGTCAGACCGTCATCAAGGGCATGGGCGAGCTTCATCTCGACATTCTTGTTGACCGTATGCGCCGCGAGTTCAAGGTTGAAGCCAATGTGGGCGCGCCGCAGGTTGCTTATCGCGAGACACTGACGAAACGCGCCGAGATCGACTACACGCACAAGAAGCAGACCGGCGGTTCGGGCCAGTATGCGCGGGTCAAGATCGTTTTCGAGCCGGGCGAGCCGGGGACAGGATTCCTGTTCGAAAGCAAGATCGTCGGTGGCTCGGTGCCCAAGGAATATATTCCGGGCGTTCAAAAGGGCGTTGAAAGCGTCAAGGATTCGGGCCCGCTGGCCGGCTTCCCGATGATCGACTTCAAGGCGACGTTGATGGATGGCGCCTATCACGATGTTGACTCGAGCGTGATGGCTTTCGAAATTGCGGCCCGCGCGGCGTTCCGCGAGGGCGCGCAGCAAGCCGGTGTGAAGCTCCTCGAACCGATCATGAAGGTCGAAGTGGTGACGCCGGAAGAATATATGGGCGATGTGATCGGCGATCTGAACAGCCGCCGCGGACAGATCAGTGGCACCGAGCAGCGCGGCATCGCGCAGGTCATTCATGCGATGGTGCCGCTTGCCAACATGTTCGGCTATGTCAATACGCTGCGTTCGATGAGCCAGGGCCGCGCCCAGTACACGATGCAGTTCGATCACTATGAACAGGTACCGCAAGCGGTGTCCGACGAAGTCCGGGCGAAGCTCGCCTAACCAATTGAACCAAGACTGTTCCTGAAGGATGGAGCGCCGAGATGGCCAAAGAGAAGTTTGAGCGGAACAAGCCGCACTGCAACATCGGTACGATCGGTCACGTTGACCACGGGAAGACGTCGTTGACGGCAGCGATCACGAAGGTGCTTGCGGAGACGGGTGGCGCGACCTATTCGGCCTAT
>JAUXOE010000185.1 GCA_030682415.1 Parvibaculum sp. | reverse complement strand
GAATTCGTCGTAGGAACTTTCGACCCAGCCCGGCTTCCAGAACAGCACGTCGAGATGCACCACCGGCAGGGCGAGTTTCTCGCCCAGCGCGCGGGCGAGTGTCGACTTGCCGCCGCCGGAGCAGCCGATGACCAGGATGCGCTGCATCTACTTGTCGATCTTCGAGAATGAGGAATGCTGCGCGGCCTTCCGGTCGAAGGTGAGCGTCGTCGAGCACCCCGCCGCCGCGTTTACCTCGGCGATCAGATAGTCGGCGAAATCGGCCTTGCCCTTCACGAAGGCATCGAGGGCACGGCGCACTGTATCTTCGCTTTCCATCTCGATATTCGCACTCGCGATCAGCCGTGTGACGATCTCCGCAATGACCTGCCGGCTCTGCCCCGCCTTGTTGCGCAGCACCCAGACGGTTTCCGCCAGAACGATGTCGTTGACGAAGAAGGTCTCTCCGCTTTCGAGAATGACTTTCTCGACGAGCCTTGTCTGTTCCGGGGCATTGTCCGCCACGCCGGAATCATCCAAAAGCCACCGCAAGAGGATGTTGGTGTCGAGGCCGATCACCGCCCGCGCCTGCCTCTGGCTTCCTCGATCCAGCTTTCGATGTCGCCCGGCTTCGCCTTGACGCCTTTCACGATGCCCCTCAGGTCGCCAAGCGAATCCGTCTTCGCTTCCACGTAGAAGCGACCATCCTCGCCTTGTGCAAAGGTGATCCGGTCGCCCTCATGGAGGTCGAGCGCCTTGCGCATTTCGGCGGGCAGCGTGATTTGCCCCTTGGAGGTGATCTTGGCCTTGTAGCCCATGGGAATATCCTTACTTTATTTTTAAAATGTAAGGAATCGACCGATCTTTGTCAAATCAGGCACCGAGACTGCCAGAACAACCGATGACGAGAGTGCACCTCGTTCCTGATTCCCGCCTTGCCTCGCCTGAGTTATGGTCGACCCGATCTCGTCCGATGAAAGTGCTGCTCTGGTCCGCAGATGGAGTGTCAAATGCCGAATTGGCAAATGCGGGATGCGAAGAGACGGCTCAGCGAACTGATTGAATGCGCCCGTCTGGAAGGCCCTCAGACGATTACGAAACATGGCATGCCGTACGCCGTCGTGCTGTCGGTCGAAACCTATAGCGAACTCATGGCGCGGCCCGACTTCAAAGCCTGGCTGACGGGCGGGCCCAAGCTCGACGACTTCTCCATCGAGCGTCCGCGCGATACCGGGCGGGACATTATCTTTTGAGGCTGAGCCGCGGTATCGGCGGAGCCTCTGAATCCAATCGCGTTCCCCTTCTCAACCCCTACGGCATTCACACATCTTGCGTACGGCGTCAGGCCCTTCGCTTCGCTCCGGGCGTTCGACGCTCGAAAAGGTCCACCGGACCTTTTCGTTTGCTGACGCAAACCGCGTCTCACCCCTTCTTGCTGTGGCAGACCGCCTGCAGCTTGTTGCCTTCGGGGTCGCGGACATAGGCGCCGTAATAGTTCGGGTGGTAGTGGGGGCGGAGGCCCGGTTCGCCTTCGCTGGTGCCGCCCATTTCCAGCGCCCTGGCGTGGAAGGCGTCGACCGCGGCGCGATTGGGGGCCAGGAAGGCCGCGTGCCAGCCATTGCCGGCGTGATGCGGATTGCCGTCGAAGGGCGTCACGACGAAGACCTTGGGTCCCGCCGCCGTACCATAGGAAAGCGTTCCCGGCACTTTGAAGAAGGGGGCGATACCGAGTGTGCCCAATACCGCATCGTAGAAGGCTTCAAGTTTTTGCGGCTCGTTCGAGCCGATGGTGACGTGACTGAACATGGATGCCCTCCCTGTTATGCGTCCCGCCATAATAATGGATCGCTGGCGCGGAAGGCCTCGAAAGATGCGCAAACCGTTTCGCGGATAAGCGCCGTTGCGTCCCCCTCCCCGGCGACCACGCCGAACTGGCCGTTGAGCCAGAGGGAGGCCAGCCCATGCGTCACGCCGAGCATGGCGGCAATCAGCCTGGCCGGGTTCCCCTCCGGCAGAACGCCGGCGCGCTGGCACGCGCCCACCGTCTCTTCCAGCAGCGCATAGCTTTCGGCACGCGCGGCATGCGCATCGGCCCAGGTTTCGCCGTCGGTCCATGGGTGGGCGAGCATGATGCGAAAAGCGCCGGGCGCGTCGAGCATGAAGGCGAGATAGGTCTCGGGCAGCAGCAGCAGGCGCGCCCAGGGGTCAGCGCCCTGCTCCGCCTGCGCCGCCGCCTCGCGGGCATGCAGCTCGCGGTAGCCCCAGGCCGCGATGGCCGCCAGCAGCGCCTCGCGGGAGGCGAAATGGCGGTAGGTCGCGGCATGGGTGACGCCCGCTTCGGCCGCCAGTTCCCTCAGCGTGAAGTCCGGCGCGCCGCGCGCGGCGATCCGCTGCATGGCGAAGCGCATCAGGGCGTCGCGCAGGTTTCCGTGGTGATATTCGGCGGGTTTCCGCCGTTCGGCCGGCATGCGGGTTCCTCCTGTTGACTCATGTTACCATTGGTCACATGCTCGCGCCAAACCAAAAGGGAGGCGGGAGATGGGCGGGCGGCGATTGTTTTCGGGCGGCACTATATTGCCGATGACGGCGGGCGCGGCGGAAGCGGAGGCGGTGCTTGTCGAGGATGGCCGCATCCTCGCGGTGGGCGATGCCGCTTCGCTGGGCGACATGGCGGGCGCGGGCGCCACCCGCATCGACCTTGCCGGCGCGACGCTGATGCCCGGCCTCATCGACGCGCATCCGCATCTCCTTCATTTCTCGTCGCTCGCCATCGGCACCTGCCAGCTTTTCGACGCGCGCGACCACGCGGACATCGTCAATCGCATCCGCAATCACTGCACGATCCTGCCGCCGGGCATGTGGGCGCTCTGCTCGCCCATCGGCGAGCCGCATTATTTTCTGAGGCGGAGCTGGCGCGATCTCGCGGAAGGCGTGCTGCCCGACCGGCATGTGCTCGATCGCGCGGCGCCCGACCGGCCGGTGCTGATCCAGGCCTGGGCGCCGGTCACGCCCAATATCGCGGTGCTGAATTCGGCCGCGCTGCACGAAGCCGGCATCACGTCGGAGACGCCCGACAAGGTTTGCGGCGTCACCATCCACAAGGACGCGCAAGGCCAGCCGACCGGCCATCTCGAAGGACCGGTCAATAATTACTACACCGACGATCCATTCTGGCTTTCGATCATGGGACATGTCGGCGCGCCGCCGGACTGGCTCTGGGAAGCGGGCGCGCTGGCGGGGCTCAAGGCCTATAACGCGCTCGGCGTGACCGGCGGCTACGAATCCCACGCGATGGAGCCCGCCCATATCAAGGCCTATCGGAAAATCCGCAACGATGGCGCGCTCACGGTTCGCATCGCCGCGACGATGGACGCCGCCGACCTCGCTTTCGATCCGACCAAGGTGCCGGACAACGACGCGCTTTTCGCGCGGCTGCAACTGGCGAAATCATGGGAAGAGAAATCGGACCCGCTGTTCCGCTTCAACGGCATCACGCTGTCGCGCGGCGGACCCTGCTGGCCGGGCTATCTGCGCCAGCACAAAGCCTATCCGGGGCCGGACGGCGTGCTCACCAACGGCAAGACCTTCCTGCCGCATGAGGTCGAATATCTCGTCATCCGATACTGCCTCGCGCATGATCTGCGCTTCAACATGGTGCTGGGCGGCGACCGCGACGCCGACGATCTGCTGCAGACGCTCGATGTGCTGACATCGGGCATGGATACGGCGGCGCTCGACTGGGTCGTGCAGCATGTGCTGATGCTGACCGACGCGCAGTGCCGCCGCATCGCCGAATTCGGTTTCCATGTCACCACCAGTCCCGGCTTCGTCTGGGGCAAGGGGGCGCTTTATCGCGAGCGGCTGGGCGAGGCGGCGCTCGATAATTTCGTGCCGGCGCGGAAGCTGATCGATCTCGGCGCCAGCGTTTCGTTCGGATCGGATTGGGGGCCGGACAATCCCTTCGAGCAGATGCAGTTCGCCGAGACGCAGGAGTTCTGCGGCGAAGGCATCTGCGCGCATCGCCATGCGCATCGCGTCACGCGGCGGGAAGCGCTGCTGGCCTATACCGGCAATGCGGCGCGCGTCATGCAGTGGAAGGAGATCGGCGCGATCGCGCCCGGCTTCCACGCCGATTTCGCGATCGTCGACCGCAATCCACTTGCCTGTGCGGTTGAGGATCTGGCCGGCACAAAGGTGCTGGCGACGGTGCTGGGTGGCGCGGCGGTGCATGATACGGGGGTGATGTAGGGGGGTGACGAGTTTGGGGAGATGTACGGAGTGTTCCGGTTGAAGTCAGAACCTGAACTTCACTGAAGCAACCTTTGCCGTGCCGTAAAATCCCGCGAATACGGCAAGCGCTTCCTTGAGCGTTTGCCTGACCGCTTCTGTCGCGGCCTCGCCTTCACCAGAAATCGACTCCAGAAAATACTCGTATGCCTCGCCGGAGTCAGACAGATGTATTTCCTGCTTGAGCATGACCTGATACCGCTTTCCCAGAATCGACAACACGAAATAGAGCTCCGATGGGGAGTCCCGATACCGCGCGGTCAAAACAAGGAATGCCGCTTTTTCCCTGTCTACTGTCCACATGGACAAATCATGGGAATGACCGACCGGGTACTGAATCGACTTGATACTCGCTTTGTCTGCCTCCGGGATGCGTTCGTTGATGAAGGGCATGTCAGAACGCAAACTCCTTGAAGACCGGGTCGACCGAGCCGTTCCAGCGGCCGTGATAGAGGGCCAGCAGTTCTTCGGCCGGGGTGATGCCGGTCTCGACGATCTTCTCGACGGCGTGGAGATGGATCGCTTCCGTTCCGCCGACGCCGTCGCCATTGGCGCGGGCGTCGAGGCCGGCGCGGGAGAGTTCGACGGCGCGGCGCGCGACATCGAGCAGCGTGCCGCCGCGGAAGGGCGTTTTCAGCGCCAGTCTCGGCACGTCGTCGCGCAGCTTCTGCCGTTCTTCATCCGTCCAGTCCTTGACGAGATCCCAGGCGGCATCGAGCGAGGACTGCTCATAGAGAAGACCGACCCAGAAGGCCGGAAGCCCGCAGATGCGTGCCCAGGGGCCGCCATCGGCGCCGCGCATTTCCATGTAGTTCTTGATGCGCGCTTCCGGGAAGATCGTCGTCAGATGATTGTTCCAGTCGCCGCGCGTCGGCACTTCGCCGGGCAGTGCCGCCAGGCGGCCTTCGAGGAAATCGCGGAACGATTGCCCGGTCGCGTCGATATATTTGCCGTCGCGGTAGACGAAATACATCGGCACATCGAGGGCGTAGTCGACATAACGCTCGAAGCCGAAGCCCTGCTCGAAAACGAAGGGGATCATGCC
>JAUXOE010000182.1 GCA_030682415.1 Parvibaculum sp. | reverse complement strand
CGTCCCGAACGCAACGTATCGATCGCCTGATCGACCGTTTCGGTGTGTGTAACCTTGGCGCCCTTGGCCATCGCCATCTTGGTGGCGGTGGAGAGCTGTCCGTTCAGGGTTCCGACGATCAGAAGGCGCATCTGCGGCTCCTCTACTTTCTTTATTTCTAACTTGCTCAACAAACGAATTCTATGTAGCGGTCGCGATCAGTTCACGCCGCCCTTGACGATTTCGGTCATGGTGACGCCGAGGCGATCATCGACGACGACGACCTCGCCGCGTGCCACAAGGCGGTCATTGACATAAATGTCGATCGCTTCACCGACCTTGCGATCAAGCTCGACGATGGCGCCTCGCCCAAGCTTGAGGAGGTTCGACACTTCGATGTGCGTCTTGCCGAGCACCGCCGAAACGTTCACGGGAACATCGAACACCGCTTCGAGGTCGTGTGCGGACCGTATGCTCTCATCGTTTTCGTCGATCTGCCTGTCGTCGGCTGCCGCAGGCAGGTCCGCTGCATTTGCGAGGTCTGGCAGTGCCATTTCTTCTTCCTGGTCGGCCATCGAATCTACTCCTTGGGAAAGTCTTTCAGTGTCAGGATCTGTCGCCGTCCGCCATACCGAACTCAGGCATGGAAAGGCCATTGGGGTCTTGCGCGTCCAGCGTTTCGATGTAGCGGGCGACGATCTTTGTGATCTCGCTTTCGATGTCTTCGTAGGACCGAACGACACCACCGTCCGCCCACTCGACGACGCAATTTCCACTGCTCATATCGGGTTCACCGAGAAGGATGATGCGGCCTGTCAGACCTCGCTCCATCGCCATGTGATCGACTTTGTCCTTAAGCCGGTCGACGAGCGACGCCGAGACACGGAGGAGAATGTGAGGCTCACGATTGAGGTGTGAAAGGCAATCGCGGACGACGGCTTCGATCTCGGTTTCCGGTCGAGCCGCAATTGACGCTGGTGCGAGTTTTCTTGCGCATGTAACAGCCATCTGTACCGCATCTGCCGTCAGAGCCCTCGATTTTGCATCCATTGCGGCGATCAGGGTGGCTGCGCCTGAAGCCAATTCATTCATCGCCATTTGTATATCGCGATCGGTGCGCGCCATCGCCTCGGCATCGCCGGCGGCAAAACCTGCTGCATAGCCCTCGCTTCGTGCCCGCTCAATGTCGGCCGCCGTCGGATTCCGACGTGTCGGCGCATCAATCGCCGAATGCGACGACGGTTCGTCAAAGTGCGTATCAAAGGTGAACTTCACAGCGTGTTTCATTCAATTTGTCCGAGGTTCCGGTGACGATGCTCCGGCAATCAATAGATCAGCTCGTTGTCAGCGCCATCGGCTGCGATCATGATCTCGCCATTATTGGCAAGGTCTTTGGCTACGTTGACCATGTTCGTCTGTGCTTCATCGACATCCTTCAACCTGACCGGCCCCATCATCTCCATGTCTTCGCGCAGAATCTTTCCGGCGCGTTCGGACATATTGGCGAAGAAGAGATCGCGGAGCGTATCGGAGGCGCCCTTGAGCGCGATCGCCAGCTTGTTCTTGTCGACCGCGCGCAGCAGTGTCTGGACGGATCCCGGGTCGAGTTTGCCGAGATCTTCAAACGTGAACATCAGCGCCTTGATTCGATCGGCCGATTCCCTGGTGCGTTCTTCGAGTGCTGCGAGGAAGCGACCCTCGGTCTGGCGATCGAAGTGATTGAAGATTTCGGCCATCAATTCGTGACTGTCGCGGCGGTTCGTGCGCGACAGATTTGACATGAACTCCGACCGCAGCGTCTGCTCGACCTTGTCGAGAATCTCCTTCTGTACGGACTCCATGCGCAGCATGCGGGTGACCACTTCGAGCGCAAAGTCTTCCGGAAGATTGGCCAGCACGCGTGCGGCGTGCTCGGCGCGAATCTTTGTGAGAACGACGGCAACCGTCTGCGGGTATTCGTTCTTCAGGTAGGTCGCGAGCACGGTTTCATTCACATTTCCGAGCTTTTCCCACATTGTGCGACCGGCCGGCCCGCGAATTTCGTCCATGACCGAAACGACCCGATCTTCGGGCAGGAAGCGCATAAGCAGGCGTTCAGTCGATTCATAAGAGCCGACCAGTGCGCCTGTGCCCGAGACTTTCGATGCGAACTCGACCAGTAGTTTCTCAACCGACCCGGCTTGGACCGTTCCAAGGGATGACATGATCTGGGAGAGTTCCCGAATTTCGTCCTCATCGAACATGTTCCAGAGCGGGGCCGCGTCGTCGGCGCCGAGCGCGAGCATGAAGATCGCGGCCTTCTGGGGACCGGAGAGGACTTTTTCGTCTTTGATTTTTGGTGCGGTAGCCATGGTTTGTCCTCAAGCACTCTCGTGCAGCCAGCTGCGCAGGATCGAAATGGATTCGTCGGGATGGCCGGTCACGAGTTCGCCGATTTTCCGAACCGAGGATTGCTTGACCTTGCCTGAGACCTGAGCGATGTCGATCATCATATTTTCGTTCGACTGTTCGGGTGCAGGCAGGGCGCCGGCCGAGGCGCTTCCGTCTTCGTCGCCAATCATTCCCAGGGCAGCAGTTTGTGCGCCCGCTGAACCGGCCAGGGTGTAGCCGCCCGGTATGCGGCCCGATGCGCCGGCGAGCCGCGTCATGAGCGGCCGAAAGACGAACAACATCGCAATGATGGCAAGTATGGCGACAACGGCCATTTCAACGATGCGCATAACGTCCGAGCCCGTCAGGTTCATAAAACCCGCCTCGATTGGCTCTTCGTCGCCTGCATCGAGAATTGGGGCGGTGGCAAACTGGAGATTCACGATTTCGACATGATCCCCGCGATTGGCGTCATATCCCATCGCGGACTTGACCAGGGCCTCAATTTTCTGAAGTTCCCCTTCGGATCGCGGGGCATAGATTGTGTTGCCTTCTGCATCCGGCGTATAGGAACCATCGACGAGAACGGCAACCGAAAGGCGTGTGACGCGGCCCGGCTCAAGGACCTCTGTTTTTGTCGTGCGCGAAATCTCGTAGTTGACTGTCTCCTCGCTTCGCGTTGCCGCCTGTCGCGAAGCTGGAGCGCCTTCTTGCCCGGCCTGGTTGGCGTTCGGCAGATTGTTGCCTACTGTGACGCCGTCATTGCCGGCGCCGTCCGCGCTGGTGGACGTGTCTTCGACGGATTGCGTCGAGCGCGCAACCTGGCCATTTGGATCAAAAGTGTCGGATGTCTGTGTAACGCGATTATAGTCCATCTGCGCCGTCACTTCGACGCGCACCTTGTCGATGCCGACCACACGCTGGACGATGTTTTCGACATATGTGCGCAAGCGGTTCTCATATGTCGAGCGACGTTCCTCGACCGACGATGCCATCATTGATTGACTGTCGTCGGCTGTGCCGCTGGCGAGCAGGGTGCCGCGTTCGTCGACGATCGAAACGCGCGAAGGCGCCAAGCCGTCAACGGCCGATGAAACGAGGTACTGGATTGCCTTGACCTGCTGCGTTGCCAGTGTGTTGCGCGACACCTTGAGTACGATCGAGGCTGTTGGCTCGCGCCGGTCACGGGAAAAGAGTTCGCGCTCGGGAAGGACGAGATGGACGCGTACGGCCTGGATCCCGTCGATCGAACGGATGGTGCGCGCGAGTTCACCCTCAAGCGCGCGCAAGTGATTGATGTTCTGCAGAAAACTTGTTGTTCCGAGTGCGTCGGCGTTGTCGAAGATTTCATAACCCACCGTTCCGCCAGCGGGCAGACCTTGTTCGGCGAGTGACATGCGCAGACGGAGTACCTGGCTCTGCGGCACATAGATCATTCTGCCGTCGCCGCGCAGTTCGTAGGGCACCTTCATGGCATCGAGCGCGCCGATCATTTTCGACGCGTCCTCGACCGCGATATCGGCGAACAGGAGCGCTTTGGGTTCGCTGCTGTAACGCATACCGATATAGGCGAAGAAGCCCAGCAGCACCGCCGCCACGAGGCCGAGCGTCAAGAGACGCATCAATCCCAGGGATTGCAGAAGATTCGAGAAGCCGCTCACCAACCCACCTCATGTGTCAGCGCGCGGGTGCAGGTCCGTTTCCTGGATCGACATCCACGCCAGACATCAGGTGAGCCGCAAATTCTTTGCCCTCAGAACTCCGAGCCCCATTGGCCCAATCGGAGTTCCCCGTGCCACAGGGCAAAATTTACCGCCTGCAGCCTAAACAGAAGCTTAATGCGCCCGGCAATTTTTGCCGGGCTCGCCATTGAGATGGGAACAAAAAGAGAAGGGCGCCGGCGGAGGGAGGTTCCGCTGGCGCCCTGAAGACAGCAAGTACGCAGATACAAATCTATCTTACTGCCTGTACTGCTGAACTCTGGTCGCGCGCAACCCGGCCAAGCCGTGGCGGTCGATCGAGCGCTGCCAGCTCAAAAACTCCTCAAGCGTCAGGGTGTACCGGCGGCAGGCATCGTCAAGGCTGATGAGGCCGCCGCGGACAGCGGCGACGACTTCGGCCTTACGCCGTATCACCCACCGCTTCGTGTCAGGCGGCGGAAGGTCGGCAACGGTGAGCGGACTCCCGTCGGGGCCGATCACGTAGTTGACCTTTGATGTCTGCTGCTCACTCATCGAACATTCGTCTCCGTGCTCTTCGCTGACCTTCAGCCTATGCCGGACAGTCTTTAAAAACGGATAAGCTTCGTGGTAAAAATTGTCCGAAATCAAAGACTTAGCTGTTTCATTGCGGGACGTGCGTGGGGTCAGCTCGGCGTAACTGGCTGTTTTACGGAGGTGACCTGCGAATATCGGATTTGAGCGCCGTTAACTGTAAGCAGCGGATCTGTGCTGGTCAGGTCGATAGCCGTAACGATACCTGTGGTTCGTGTATCGGCGGCGACCGGCGCGCCGTTCGCGGTGTTGGCGACGATCTTGAGGAAATAGGTACCGGCGGGCTGCTCAACGCCGTTGCCGTTCTTGCCGTCCCAACTGAACTGATGGTCGCCCTTGGCGGCATCCATTTTCTCGGAGTAGACGGTCGCTCCGTCGGCATTGATCACCTGGAGCGTGGTGTCTGGCGCGTCGTTCGAGACGGCAAAGCTCCAGTTGGCCGCGCCATCTTTCAGCAGCGCGCCGGTGCCGGAGCCCGTCACCTCTTTGCCAAGCAAAGAGACCGATAGGTTTGAGTTCTGGAGCGAATAAGCGGTGATGAGCGTTTCCAGATTGCGATTGGTCTGGATCGATTGTTCGACACCCGACATCTGGACAAGTTGCTGGGTGAACTGATCGGAACTCATCGGATTGGTGGGATCCTGGTGCTTCAACTGGGTGGTCAAAAGACGCAAGAAAGTGTCGAAGTTGCCTGCCAGTGCGGCAGCGGCCGTCGACGACTTGTTGTTGCCTGTTGCGGCTTGCACGGCAGCTGAGGCTGAAGCGATATCCATGGCGGTTGTCCTTCTGCGTCAAACGCGAATGTCGATGCCGCCGGTGGCGGAGAGGTTGACGTTGTAGATGGACGTTGTTGCCGCCTCCGCGTCATCGAGGCCATCGCTGTCCCGGTCGCCCCCGGCAATATCGCGGCTTTCTTCATCGCCGTTCTGGTCGCGAAGCGAGAAGTTGAGGCTGTTTTCGTCGGCGTTCAGGCCGGCATTGTTCAATGCCTGCTGTAGGGCGCGCGCGTCGCGCTGCAGCAGTTCGAGTGTTTCCGGCTTTTCGACTGTCAGGTGTGCCATGACATGACCATCCCGGCGCACTTCCATGCGCACGTCGATTCGACCCATCTCCGGGGGGTCCAGACGAATGTCGAAGCGGTTGACGCCCTTCTGGAGATTGCGTGCGATCTGTAACGCGATCGCCATTGCGGGGAGTTGCGTCGGCTGGGACTGCCCTGGCAGCGTGCCAATACGCACCGTTGCTGCGCCGCCTGCCGGTTGGGTGCTCGTTGGCAACTCGCCGCCGCGTGGTGCGGGCTGCTGTGTTTCGGCCTGCACGACATTGAGGGGTGCGGCTTGTTGTGATGTCCCGACGCCACGCGGCGCCTGGGGCGATGTTGCGCCCGGAGGGACGGGATTTGCTGACGCGGCCGCTTGCTTTGCGTCGCTTTTCTTGTCCGCAAGCGCTTCCGCTGCTTCCTGGCCGAGGCCTTTGAGCGGTTTGGTTGCTGCGATATTCGCCGGCGCCGTTGCGGTTTCGGCACTGAGCGCCGAGCCAGCTGGCGCGGCGTCGGTGGCCGCCTGCTGTGGAATAGCCGTCTGCTGCCGGGGCGCCTCAACGGGTGCTTTGGCTCCGAACGCGGCTAGCGGTGCGTCATTGTTGCCGGCTGTCCCGGACGCCGGCGTTTGCTGCGCAGCATCGACGGATGGAGCAGACGGCGTCGATGTGCCCGGCTTGTCGCTGTTCATCTGAGCGACTTGAGGCGCGTTACTGATGTCGACTCCGGGTGCGGCGACGGCCGCCACTTCGGTTGTCTCTGCGGGTATTTCAATTGCGACGGCTTCGATGTCGACGGCCGGGCTCTCGACGGTGGAGTCGATTGAGGATTCGGCCGTTTCAGCTTTGGCCTCGTTCTCTGCCGCAGGCGTCGGCTGACCGCGGTTGGAATCTTCCGGTGCCGGCGCGGCGTTGTCAATTGCAGCGAGGAGTTCGGTTGCGCCCGTTGACTCTGACGCGTTTTCGTTGCTTTCGACGGGCCGATTGTCGCTCGCGTCTGTTTCTCGCGTCGCTTTGGCGTCACGCACATCGTCGTCGCGCCGATTGTATTCGGCGGCAGCGGGGCGCTCCCGCCGGTCCGCCGTGCGGTCATCGCGGCGTGCCGGCTCATTCACGCGGCCACTATCGGCCAGATGGCGCGCGAACTCGCTTGCGGCCGCGCTGGTCGAAACCCGGATCGAGTCCGGATGGATCGAGAGCGGATCGGTGGATTTCGTTCGCGGCGTGGCTGAAGTGGGCAAGTCCATGCTGTCACCTGGTTACAGAGAGAGGCTCACGCCAAAGGAAGCAAGCGGCGGGCCATGCGGATTTCCGAAATAAGTTCAATTATTTCATGGGGTTGCGTCATGGCCGGATTGACCTGTAACGGCTTGAGGCCGATATTCGCTGCCGGGCCGGCAGATTTTGCCGGGTCAGCGTGGTGGCGCCGTCGCGATTGCTTGCGGCGCGTGGGCGCCTGCCTATAGTGCGGCCATGCAAAAGGCGCCCATTGGCGCTCATCAGTCAGGAGAGACCGGGCGATGCCCGGTACGACAACTATGCGTCCTCTATTCGACGAAAAGAGTGGTCTCAACAACCTTGATCTGCCGGGCCGGCCGGAAGAGACGCGGGTTGTTGTCGCCATGTCGGGTGGCGTTGACAGTTCCGTCACGGCGGCACTGCTCAAGGAGCAGGGTTATGACGTCGTTGGCATTACCATGCAGCTCTACGATCATGGCGCTGCCGTGACGCGCAAGGGTGCCTGTTGTGCGGGTCAGGATATCCATGATGCGCGGCGTGTTGCCGAGCAGATCGGCATTCCCCACTATGTGCTCGACTATGAGGATCGCTTCCGCCGCGCCGTGATGGAGGATTTCGCTGATTCCTATGTTGCAGGCGAGACGCCGATCCCGTGCATACGCTGCAACGAGCGCGTCAAGTTTCGCGATCTTCTCGATACGGCGCGCGACCTCGGTGCGGCAGCGCTGGCAACCGGGCATTACATCGCGAGCCGTCCCGGTGTGGCGGGGCGGGAGCTCCATCGCCCGACGGATACCGATCGCGACCAGAGCTATTTTCTTTTCACGACGACGCGAGAGCAACTCGATTTTCTGCGGTTTCCGCTGGGTGACCTCA
>JAUXOE010000169.1 GCA_030682415.1 Parvibaculum sp. | reverse complement strand
GACCGGCCATCAGATGCGGATTGTCGGCAAGCGCCTTGCGGTAGCCCTTGTCGGCCAGCGCCAGCGTGAAGGGAAGCGTCGCGTTGTTGAGCGCGAAGGTCGAGGTGCGCGCCACCGCGCCCGGCATGTTGGCGACGCAATAGTGAACGGCCTCATGTTTGATATAGGTCGGATCGGCATGGTTGGTCGCATGCGAGGTTTCAAAGCAACCGCCCTGATCGATGGCGATATCGACCAGCACCGAACCCTTCTTCATCCGCCGGACCATGTCCTCGGTGACGAGCTTCGGCGCCGCCGCGCCCGGCACCAGCACGGCGCCGATCACAAGATCCGCGCCGAGCACGCTTTCCTCAATCGCATCGACCGTCGAATAGATCGTGTTGAGGCTTGAACCGAATTGCAGATCGAGCTCGTAGAGCCGGTGCAGCGCGATGTCGATGACGGTGACATGCGCCTCAAGCCCCATCGCCATGCGCGCCGCATTGGTGCCCGCAACGCCGCCGCCGAGAATGACGACCTTGGCCGCCGGCACGCCCGGCACGCCGCCGAGCAGCATGCCGCGCCCGCCCTGCGCGATCTCGAGGCAATGGGCGCCGGCCTGGATCGACATGCGGCCGGCGACTTCGGACATCGGCGCCAGCAGCGGCAAGCCGCCGCGCGCATCCGTCACCGTCTCATAGGCAATGGCGATGCAACCGGACTCGATCAACCCGCGCGCCTGTTCAGGATCGGGCGCCAAGTGCAGGTAGGTAAAGAGAATCTGGCCCTCGCGCAGCATTTTCCATTCGGCCGGCTGCGGTTCCTTGACCTTCACGATCATCTCGGCGGAGGCGAAAATTTCGGCTGCCGTATCGACGATCGTCGCGCCGGCGGCCTCATATTGCGCGTCGAAAAGGCCGATACCGTCGCCCGCGCCCTTCTGCACCAGCACCTGATGGCCGTGATGCACCGCCTCGCGCACGGCGGACGGCGTCATGCCGACGCGGTATTCATGGACCTTGATTTCCTTGGGAACGCCGATGCGCATGATGGCCTCGCGGGGGGTGAGAGAACGGAAAAAGTGTAGACCCGCGCGGGGCCAACTCCAAGATGAGGCGGGGGGCCAATCGGGGATATGTGTCGAGGATCATAAACACCGGGGCGGGCCGGACCCGCGCCGCGAAAACGCGGCCAAGGCCTTGGTACCATTGGCGATTGCGCCGCCGGCGCGGCGGGGATAAATCCGCCGCCCCGGCCGCCGCACCCGGATATTAAACACCCCGGCGCTTCATGCTAAAAGCCTTGCCATGACCCACCGCTTCGACGACGCCCTGAAAACCCGCCTGACCGAAAGACTTGCGGCCTTCCCGCGTGCGGCCCGCGCCGGCGACGGCCTGAAGCGCGCGGCGGTCGCGATCACCATCGTTCCCTATTCCGTACACGGAGAAAGCGGCGATCAGGCCGCCTTCCTGCTGACCAAGCGCGCGCCGCGCCTCAACGCCCATGGCGGCCAATGGGCGCTGCCGGGCGGCCGGCTCGACGGCGATGAAACGCCGGTCGAGGCGGCGCTGCGCGAGCTCGAGGAAGAAGTGGCGCTGACGCTTCACCCCTCGCAAGTCATTGGAATACTTGACGATTATCCGACACGTTCGGGCTATCTGATCACGCCCGTCGTGACCTGGGCCGAAGATATCGGCGCCATGAAGGCCAATCCCGGCGAGGTCGCCTCGATCCATTCCTTCGCGCTTGCCGAGCTGACACGCGAGGGCTCGCCGGAATTTCTGTCGATTGCCGAAAGCGAGCAGCCGGTGATCCGGCTCCATCTCGGCGATAGCCATGTCCATGCGCCGACGGCGGCGCTGCTTTATCAGTTTGCGGAAGTGGGCCTGCGCGGCCGCGCCACCCGCGTCGCCGATCTCGAACAGCCGGTCTGGGCCTGGCGCTGAGGCACCTCAGGCGGCCCGCAGCGGCGGGTGAAAGCCGAGATTTTCCAAGGCCTTGGCCGGATAGCGCGCCCATGCCTTTTCGTGGAAATAGAAGACCACCGTATTGATGGCGGGCTCGATCAAGGCGACGCCGGCCGCGATCGCGACTTCGCCGGTCAGCGCATAGACGACGCCGAAGCCCACCGCGAAGTGGAGCGTGCCGTAGGTCATGGTCTTGGCGAGGTCGCGCATGATGCTCTGTCCTGTTTCACAATCGCTATTGCGAATTATTCTTATTTAAATGAATAGGAGCACGATGTCAAGGACAGGCGGATAATCGGCGGCTTTCAGCCATTGTTTCCGGCAGTCGGCTGGCAGCGCTGTCATCGAACTGTCACAAACCCGCCGAAACCGGCGAAAAAGCGCGGATTTCAGCCGTTTTTTGGCCGAAAAACCCGATTGTGACAGCGGCGCGCGGCAGCCGGACCCCCCCTCTGTCACAAAACTGTCATAAAACTGTCACAAGCGAAAATCGGGCGAACTTATCCCCGGTCCAGGTGGGTCGGCGAAGATAAACGGAAGGCCTCTCCCTGGCGCCGAAGTCAGCGCCGAGAAAGAGATCACCCGACACGGCGCGGAGACGCCTGATCCGGGGGACCGCAATGGAGCGGTCCCGAAGTCGAAACCGAAAGATGGAGCGATCGATGGCGCGAAAGATGGAGCCCCGTGCGAATGGCACCGGACCGGCACTGACCGAACTGCGGACAAGACGGTTCATGAGCATCTCGGATTTCAAGAAAAACCCGATGCGATGCGTCACGGAAGCGAAGGGCGAGACCTTCGCCGTGCTGAATTGCAACCGCCCGGAATTCTACATCGTGCCGGCCGCCACCTATGCAGCGCTGCTCGACCGGATCGAAGACCTGGAGGACGCGGCAAAAATCCGCGAACGCGAAACCGGGCCGCGCGCCGCCGTCGAACTCAATGATCTGTAAGCTCGAATTCGCCAGCAGGGCGCTGACGGAGTGGGATGGGCGGGCGCGGGACGGCGCGTGAAGGACTCGGACGAAATTAAT
>JAUXOE010000160.1 GCA_030682415.1 Parvibaculum sp. | reverse complement strand
CGCGTCAGCGCTTTCGGAACGAGCCTCGCCGCGCGGCTGGCGGTTGCCGGCGCGGGCATCGTCGTTCTGTGGCTGACGGTTTTCTGGGCGCTGGCACGATGAACGCGCTTTCCCTTCCCGTGCCCGCCATCGAACTGGAAGACCTGACGGTCGCCTATGACCGCGAGCCGGCCGTGCATCACCTGACCGGCAGCTTCGCGCCGGGCAGCCTGACTGCGATCGTGGGACCCAATGGCGCCGGCAAGTCGACGCTGCTGAAAACCATCGCCGGCCTGATTGCGCCCGACGAAGGCACGGTGCGGATGAACGGGCTGACGCGGCGCGGCGTCGCCTATCTGCCGCAACTCGCCGAGATCGACCGCAGCTTTCCGATCGACGTCATCGACGCGGTGTCGCTGGGGCTCTGGGCCGAGATCGGCCTCTTCGCCACCATTACCGGCGGCCTGACCGCACGCGCCGAGGCGGCGCTTGGCGCCGTCGGTCTCAAGGGATTCGAAAACCGGCAGGTCGGCAGCCTCTCGGCCGGACAATTCCAGCGCGTCCTTTTCGCGCGGCTGATGCTGCAGGATGCGAGCGTCATCCTGCTCGACGAGCCCTTTGCCGCGATTGACGAACGCACCGCCGCCGAGCTGATGGACCTCGTCGATCGCTGGCACGGCGAAGGCCGCACCGTGATCGCCGTCTTGCACGATATCGAACGCGTCCGCGCGGCCTTCCCCGACGTGCTGTTGCTGGCGCGCGAGCCGGTCGCCTGGGGTCCGGCCGGCGACGTCCTGACGCCGGAAAATCTGCGCCGGGCGCGCTACATTTCCGACGGCTGGAGCGACGCAGCATGATGCTCTATGCAGCGCTGATCGAACCTTTCGTCGAATACGGCTTCATGCGCCGGGCGCTGGTCGCCTGTCTGGCGCTGGCGCTGGGCGCCGGTCCCGTCGGCACCTTTCTGGTGCTGCGCCGCATGAGCCTGATGGGCGATGCGATGGGTCACGCAATTCTGCCGGGCGCCGCCATTGCCTTTCTGGTCGCCGGCCTCTCGCTCTGGGCGATGAGCCTTGGCGGCTTCATTGCCGGTCTGACGGTGGTGCTGCTGGCCGGCATCGTGTCGCGCGTGACCGCGCTGCGCGAGGATGCAAGCCTTGCCGGCTTCTATCTGATCAGCCTCGCGCTTGGCGTGTTGATCGTCTCGATGCGCGGCTCAAGCGTCGATCTGCTGCATGTGCTGTTTGGAACCATTCTGTCGGTGGACGATGCGGCGCTGCTGCTGGTCGCCGCCATCGCCAGCCTGACGCTGGTGACGCTGGCCGTGATCTACCGGCCACTGGTAATCGAATGTTTCGATCCGGCCTTCCTGCGCGCCACAACCGGCGGCGGAACGCTCTGGCATTTCATTTTCCTGACGCTGGTGGTGCTCAATCTCGTGGCCGGCTTTCAGGCGCTGGGCACGCTGATGGCGCTGGGCCTGATGATGCTGCCGGCGGCCGCCGCACGTTTCTGGGCCGGCGCCGTCTGGTCGCTGGCCGCGCTGTCGATTGCGATGGCCTTTGCCTCGGGTCTGATCGGTCTGTTGATTTCCTACAATTTCAGCCTGCCCTCCGGGCCCTCGATCATCCTGACCGCCGGCGGCTTCTATCTCGGTTCGATCCTGCTCGGCACGCGCGACAGCCTGCGCACGCGCTATTTTCCGCGCGCGCATTTCCACGAATGAGAGGAGATGGACGATGAAGAAACTTCTGACATGCCTTGCCCTCGTTTTCGCCGTCGCCGCCGCGCCCGCCGCAGCCGAGCCGCTGAAGGTGGTGGCGAGTTTCAGCATTCTCGGCGACATGCTGACGCGCATCGCCGAAGACCGCGTTGAACTCGCTGTGCTGGTCGGCCCGGAAGGCGATGCCCACACATTCGAGCCCGGCCCCGCACATGCCGCCGCGCTGGCCGATGCAAACCTTCTGGTCGTCAACGGCCTTGGCTTCGAACCCTGGATGGTGCGCCTCGCCGCCGCCGCGAAGAGCAAGGCGGCCTATGCGGTCGCAAGCTTCGGCATCAACCCGCGCGACCTCGAGGAAGACCACGCCGATGACCACGGGCACAGTCATGGCCACAAGCACAGTCACGACGAGAAAGGCTATCCATCCGTGCCGCACGACTTCGATCCGCATGCCTGGCAGAATGCGGCGAATGGCGTGATCTACGCGCGCAATATCGCCGAGGCGCTGGCCAAGGCCGATCCGGACAATGCTGCGATCTACGAAGCAAACGCCGCCGCCTATATCGCCGAACTGAAAGAACTCGATGCCTGGGTGCGCGCCGAGATTGGCAAGGTGCCGGCGGAAAAACGCAAGGTCATCACCACGCATGACGCTTTCGGTTATTTCGGCGATTCCTATGGCGTCGAATTCCACGCCCCGCTGGGCTTTGCCGGCGGCGCGCAGCCAAGCGCCCAGGCGCTGGCGCGGCTGATCGACCAGATCCGCGCCGAAAACATCAAGGCGCTCTTCATCGAAACCATGTCCGATCCGCGCATGATGGAAACCATCGCGCGCGAAACCGGCGCCGAAATGGGCGGCGCGCTTTATTCCGATGCGCTGTCGGGCGCGGACGGCGCGGCGCCGACCTATATCGACATGTTCCGCCACAACGTGCCGCTGCTGGTCGACGCTATGCTGAAGAACTAGCTCGCTTCCGCCGGCTTTTCGATGGCGCCCCTGACGCCGGTGAAGGCGCCGATATCGAGCTCGCGATAGAGCAGCCGTGCCGGATCGACCGGTCCGGGCATGGTCAGCCGCCCCGGCGGCACCGGCCCGAAACCGACCCGCGCGTAATAAGGCGCATCGCCGACCAGAATGACGAGGCGATGCCCGAGCGCCTTCGCATCGGCCAGCCCCTTTTCCATCAGCTTGATGCCGCACCCCTTGCCGCGCAGTTGCGGCTCGACCGCAAGCGGCCCGAGCATCAGTCCCGGCCGGCCGCCGATCAGGATCGGCCAGAAGCTCAAGGCGCCGACCATGCGCCGCTCGGCGCCCTCGCCTGCAAAGGCGACATAGCAAAGCTCCGGCACCGGATGATTGCCCTCGCGCAGGCGCTGCGCGGCCTTGGCATAACGGCCGGGACCGAAGGACAGGTCGAGCAGCGCTTCGATGGCGGGCCCGTGCTCGGGCCGCTCGGCGACGATTTCAAACATCGGAATTTCTTTCAGGCAGTGATCGCGAAAGCAGGCTGAACCGCTTGCCCGTCGCGTTTTTGGCCCTCGCGCTCAGACGCGGGACGGCCGGATCGCGCGGGCGCGCGAGGAACGGGGAGCACCACGGCTCCCTTCCCTCATTCGTCGTCGCTGCATCGCGCCGCCTGCCATTTTCGTCGATCCGTCTCGGGGCCGCCCGCCTTGGGGATCAGCCGCTGCCTTGAACGAATAGTCGGGTAGCACGGCCAAATCCTTGCGTAAAGCCTCATGGCGGTCACACCGGGGATGAAAAAGGCTGGAACGGCGGCGCCCCCATCGGCTAGCTTGCCCGCCAACACGGGAAACCCCAAAGACAACGAGAGACAGGGAGCAAGCCATGGGACTTCTTGAGGGCAAGGTGGTGCTGGTCACCGGCGCGGCGGGCGGCATCGGCCGCGAATGCGCGCTGATCGCGGCGAAACAGGGCGCCAAGGTCGTCGTCAACGATCTCGGCGGCAGCGTCAAGGGCGGCGACGAGGGCAATGCCTCGGCCGCGCAAAAGACCGTCGACGAAATCAAGGCGGCGGGTGGCGAAGCGGTCGCCAATTCCGACAGCGTCTCGCTGAAGTCCGGCGCCGAAAACATGATCGCCCAGGCGCTCGACACCTTCGGCGGCCTGCATTCGATCATCAGCCCGGCCGGCATCCTGCGCGACGGCATGTTCCACAAGATGCCCGACGAGGACTGGGACGCCGTGCTCGAAGTGCATCTGAAGGGCAGCTACAACATCACCCGCGCCGCCATCAATCACTTCCGCGAGCAGCAGGACGGCAACTTCGTCCTCTTCACCTCGACCTCCGGCCTGATCGGCAATATCGGCCAGGCCAACTACGCCGCCGCCAAGATGGGTATTGCCGGCCTCTCGCGCATCATCGCCATGGAAGGCGCGGCGAAGAACGTTCGTTCCAACATCATCGCGCCCTTTGCCTGGACGCGCATGATCGCCACCATTCCGGTCAAGGACGAGGAATCGGCCAAGCGCGTCGAGCGCATGAAGAATGCGATGCGCGCCGAACAGGTCGGCAATTTCGCCGTCGCCCTCGCCGCCCCGTCCTGCACGACGAACGGCCAGATATTCTCCGTCCGCGGCAACGAGATCGTGCTCTTCTCGCAGCCCCGGCCCGTCAAGAGCGTCGCCCGCATCGACGGCTGGACACCGGAGACGATCCTGTCCCACGGCCTGCCCGCCATGGCCGGCGGCTACACCGATCTCGGCAACACGGGTTCGGTGTTCACGTGGGAGCCGGTCTGAACCCTCGGCACGGGCTGGACAGATGAAACGGCCGGGTCTCCAATGACCCGGCCGTATTGATTTCCGGAGCCCGGCATGACGAAGCGCAAACCGCCACCAAAGCCGCGCAACCCCGTGGCCAAAGCGCTGGCCGATCCGCTGTTCCGCAAGCGCATCGTCAAGCCGAAGCGCAAATATTCCCGCAAGACGGATGAACCGCCCGTCGAGGACGATCAGCCGGCAGACGACGAGACGGACTGAGCAACGCTTTCCCATCGCGCCTTGCCCGGCCCGAAATGCTCGACCGCGAAATCAACAAAGGCGCGCACCTTGGCCGAGAGATGCCGCGCATGCGGATAGATGACATGGAGCGTCAGCGGCGGCATCGACCAGCCGTCAAGCGCGCGCACCAGGCGTCCGGCACGAAGGTCCTCATGGCAGATGAAGTCGGGCGCAAGGCAAAGCGCCGAGCCCGCCCGCATCAGCGGCAACATCGCATCGGCATTGTTGCAGAAGAAGCGTCCCTTGACCTCGGCCGTTTCGCGCTGGCCCGTGCTGCGTGTGAACGTCATCTGGCCCGGCTTGGCCAGCAGCGTGTAGAGCATGAAGGGATGCGTCGCGAGATCGGCCGGCCGCTCCGGCTGCCCATGCTTCTCGAAATAGGCCGGCGCACCGACGATGAACCGTTCGACCGGCGCGAGCTGCCGCGCAATCAGGCTTGAATCCTCAAGTTCCGAAATCCTGAGCGACACGTCGAACCCTTCCTCGATCAGGTCGACCCGGCGATCGTTGAGCACCAGATCGACATCGAGATCGGGATAGCGCGCCAGCAATACCGGCAGCGTCGGCCCGAGTTCGAGAATGCCGAAGCTCATCGGCGCGTTGACGCGCAGCCGCCCGCGCACCTGTCCCTCGACGCAATTGGCCTCGGCGGCTGCCTCCTCCGCCTCGGCGACGATGCGGTTCGCCCGCTCGAAAACCAGCGCGCCGGCCTCTGTGACGGCGACGCGCCGCGTCGTCCGGTTGAGCAGGCGGACACCGAGCTGGTCTTCCAGCGCCGAAACCTGGCGGCTGACCACCGATTTGGAGAGGCCCAGCGCCTCGGCCGCGGCGGTGAACCCGCCCAGCTCGACAACCCGCGCAAAAACCGCAAACCCGTTGAGATCCGTCACCACATTGTTCCTGAATAGCAACAATCTGTTCCAATATGTCTGGATTGTATCTCATTCAATGCCAATTAGATAGGAGACATGAATTTGACGACATCCCCTTCGGGGGCCTCAACAGGAGGGCGGCATGGCCGACAAGACCAGGATTCTCGTGCTCTACCACAGCGCCTACGGACATATCGAAACGCTGGCGAAAGCCGTTGCCGAAGGCGCGGGCAGCGTCGGCGGTGTCGAGGTAACGTTGAAGCGCGTTCCCGAAACCATGCCCGAAGAGGCGATGAAGAACGCGGGCATGAAGGTCGACCAGGCGGCGCCGGTCGCCAGCCCTCAGGAGCTTGCCGACTATGACGGCATCGTTTTCGGCACCCCCACCCGCTTCGGCAACATGACCGGCCAGATGCGCACCTTCCTCGACCAGACCGGCGGCCTCTGGGCCAAAGGCGCGCTGGCCGGCAAGCCGGGCAGCGTCTTCACCTCGACCGGCACCGGCGCCGGCAACGAGACGACGATCACCTCGTTTCACTCGACACTGCTGCATCACGGCATGGTGGTTGTCGGCCTGCCCTATTCGGTCGGCACCGAATTGTTCGATATTTCGGAAGTCCGCGGCGGCTCGCCTTACGGCGCATCGACGCTGGCCGGCGGCGACGGCAAGCGCCAGCCGAGCGACAAGGAACTAAGCCTTGCAAGGAAGCAGGGCGCCCATGTGGCGGCCATCGCCAGGAAGCTGAAGGCTTGAGCCACAAGCAACCAATCGCAACCAGAGGGGTCCGCGCGTATCGGACCCCGGACCCGGCCGGCCGGCGCCCCCCGAGGCCGGCCGGGTCCCAAGCCCCGAAAGGAGGCACACCATGATCGACATTCGTCCACTCGAAAGCCTCGGCGGCGCCGACCACGGCTGGCTGAAGGCAAAGCATCACTTCTCTTTCGCCAGCTACCATGATCCCGCCCGCATGGGCTGGGGCAAGCTGCGCGTCTGGAACGACGATCTGATCCTTCCCGGCACGGGCTTTCCGCAGCACGGTCATCGCGACATGGAAATCATCACCTATATTCGCGAGGGCGCGATCACCCACCGCGATCACCTCAACAATGAAGGCCGGACAAAGGCCGGCGATGTGCAGGTGATGTCGGCCGGAAAAGGCATTCTGCACGAAGAGTGGAATCTCGAAGACAGCGACACGCAACTCTTCCAGATCTGGATCGAAACGGCGCAAAACGGCATTCGCCCGCGCTGGGAGACGGCCTCCTTCCCGAAGGAAGACCGGAAAGGAAAGCTCGTCCCACTGGCAAGCGGCAAGGCCGATGCGCCCGCCGAAGCCCTCTGGATCGCGCAGGACGCCGAAATTCTCGGCGCAACACTCGACGCGAACACCGAAGTGACCCATGTCACTCAGGAAGGCCGACTGGTCTATCTGGTGCCGGCAAAAGGCAGCGTGACGGTGAACGGCACGCACGTGCCGGAGCGCGCCGGCGCCGCTATCCGTGGCGAAACGGTGCTCACCATCCAGGCTTCGGAAGACGCGGAAATTCTGCTCGCCGACTTGCCGCCCGAAGATTGACAGGTCAGGCGGCACAACGAAAGGACAGCAAAATGGGACTTCTGGTCGACGGAAAATGGACCGACAAGTGGTACGACACCAAGTCGACCGGCGGCCGCTTCAAACGCCAGGACGCCGCCTTCCGCAACTGGGTGACGGCGGACGGCGCACCGGGTCCCACGGGCGAAGGCGGCTTCCTAGCCGAGGCCGGACGCTATCATCTCTATGTATCGCTTGCCTGCCCCTGGGCCCATCGCACATTGATCTTCCGCGCGCTGAAAAAACTCGACGACAAGATTTCGCTCTCGATCGTCGATCCGCTGATGCTGGAGGAAGGCTGGACGATGAAGGGCGAGGGCGGCACGCGCGACATCGTCAACGGCAAGACTCGCCTCCACGAGGTCTACACGCTGGCAAAGCCCGACTACTCCGGCCGCGTCACGGTGCCGGTATTGTGGGACAAGAAGACAGGCGCCATCGTCTCCAACGAGTCCGCCGACATCATCCGCATGCTGAACTCGGCCTTCGATGGCGTGGACGGCGTCGATGACACGCTCGATTTCTATCCGCGCGACCTGCGTGCCAATATCGATTCCGTCAACGAAGCCGTCTATGACAAGGTCAACAACGGCGTCTACAAGGCAGGCTTTGCCACCGACCAGTCTGTTTATGAAGAGGCCGTGACCGCACTCTTTGCCGAGCTCGACCGGATCGAAACAATCCTCTCCGCGCAAAGCTGGCTCGCCGGCGACCGGCTGACCGAAGCCGACTGGCGATTGTTCACGACGCTGGTCCGCTTCGACGCCGTCTATCACGGTCACTTCAAATGCAACCTGCGGCGCATCGCCGACTATCCGAACCTCTCGGGCTTGCTGCGCAGGCTCTACAACGTGCCGGGCATCGCGGCGACGGTGAGCTTCGACCACATCAAGC
This sequence comes from Parvibaculum sp., assembly GCA_030682415.1. GTDB lineage: Bacteria > Pseudomonadota > Alphaproteobacteria > Parvibaculales > Parvibaculaceae > Parvibaculum. Next base: position 23,537 of record JAUXOE010000160.1, on the reverse strand, counting down.
GGCACTATTACGGCAGTCACAAAACGATCAACCCCACCGGTATTGTCCCGGTGGGGCCGATCCTCGATCTCGACGAACCGCGCGAAATGAGACGTGCCGCCTCCTGACGCTCAGTTGACTGCCGACTGGCGCTTCTCGAGCACCTGCTTGATCGCAAGGCCGGTGTTGCGGTTTTCCCTGTAGCGCATCGAACGCGGCAGCGCGAAATGATAGGCACGCAAGGCGGCATCGTCACTTTGTCGCATGAAGCGATCGACATCTGTGAAGACACAGGCCGTCCTCAAATGTTGAGAGCGGCCAAAATCGCCGCAATGGCGTACGGCGCGACGCACTGCACGCTCTTGATCGCTATCGAGCTTCTTCAAGGCCGCCTCGCTTGCCGGCAACGCGCTCCAGTCGACATTGTCCGCCGCCTGGGCAACGCCAATGCCGCCAAACGCCAGCACCGCAACCACGCATCCACCGATGATCTTCCGTCTCATGGCAACCTCCATCTGCACGCCCGTCTCCGGACGCGCTGTCGCAAGCCGCCCCGCCGGTCTTCTTTCTAGCTCGCAAATGTGGCGAAAAATAATCATGGGCAGAACCCCCGCACCCTCCTTAAGATCGGCCGTCAAAAGCGAGACATTCGAAGGGGATGCGGGCAAATGGGCGGTTTTTCGGACTACGACAAATATGACGGTCTGGGCCTTGCCGCCCTGGTCAAGCGCGGCGATGTGAGCGCAAGCGACCTGCTCGACGAGGCTATCCTCCGCACCGAAACGATCAACCCGAAGATCAACGCCGTGGTGATGAAGCACTACGATGAGGCCCGCGCGCAGATTGCCCGCGGCCTGCCCGAAGGCATTTTCAGCGGCGTGCCATTTCTGCTGAAGGACCTGCACCTGTTGCTCGAAGGCACGATCACGACTTATGGCTCGGCGCTTTTCGAGGGCAACAAGGCGGATCACAATTCGACGCTGACCGAGCGCTATCTGAAGGCCGGTCTCGTCATATTCGGCAAGACCAACTCACCCGAATTCGGCCTCGCCGGCACCACCGAGCCGCGGCTCTACGGGGCCACGCGCAATCCGTGGAACATCGAGCATTCGCCGGGCGGTTCGTCGGGCGGCGCGGCGGCGGCGGTCGCGGCCGGCATTCTGCCTTTCGCCAATGCCAGCGACGGCGGCGGCTCGATCCGCATTCCGGCCGCCGCCTGCGGCCTCTTCGGATTGAAACCGACACGCGGCCGCACGCCGATGGGTCCCGATCGCGGTGAGGGCTGGGCGGGCCTCTCGATCTCGCATGTCGTCTCGCGCTCGGTGCGCGACAGCGCCGCCGCGCTCGACGCAACGGCCGGTGACGCGCCGGGCGATCCATACGCGGCGCCGGCCCCGGCGCGACCCTTCCTGCAGGAAGTCGGCGCGAATCCGGGCCGCCTGCGCATCGCTTTCACGACACGGCGCTCCGACGGTTCGCAATGTCACCCCGATGTCGTTGCGGCTGTGAGGGAAGCGGCGGCACTTTGCGAAAGCCTCGGCCATCATGTCGAGGAAGCCGCCCCGCCCCTCGTGCGCGAGGAAATCTCCCGCCATCAGGCCGTCATCGTCGGCGCCAATACCGGCCTTACCTTCCGCCAGCGCGCCCAGGCGCTCGGCCGCGAGGTGACGCAGAACGACGTTGAACACATCACCTGGCTGATCGCGAAAAGCGCCGAAGCACGCGGCAGTGTCGACTATGCGGAAGCAACGCTTTTCATCCATCGCCTCGGCCGCCAGATCGCAACCTTCCAGGAGACATATGACATCCTGCTGGCGCCGACGCTCGGCGTGCCGCCGCTGCCGCTCGGCAAACTCGATATGATGTCCGCGGATGTCGGCGAATATATGCGCGTCAGCTACGAGTACATGCCCGGCACCGCCATCGCCAACATGACCGGCCAGCCCTCGATGTCGGTGCCGCTCAACTGGAATGCCGACGGTCTTCCGATCGGCACGATGTTTACCGGCCGCTTCGGCGACGAAGAGACACTGTTTCGTCTCGCTGCACAACTGGAAGAAGCCCGTCCCTGGGCCGAGCGAAGGCCCTCGCTCTGAGCGCTACCACAATTCGTCAGGCGCGCGCCCCTCGACAACTTCGGCGATGCGGCGGCGCGTCGATACGCTGATTGCCTCAGGCAGTTCCGCCAGCGCGAAGAACCCCGCCTCGGCGATCTCCGGACTCTTGCGCGGCACATGTTCGTAGACGCCGTGCTCGAGCACATAAAGGGCAACATGGTCGGATTTGAACTCGCGAAAATTGGCAAAAAGCCCGGCAAGTCTCGGCACGCCATGGAGCAACACGCCCACCTCTTCGTCGAGTTCGCGCTTCAGCGAAGTCAGCATCGTTTCCCCGCGCTCGACACCGCCGCCGGGCAGATACCAGCCGGCGATATAGGTGTGGCGCACCAGCAGCACGCGGCCCTCCGCATCGAAAACCATGGCGCGCACGCCGGCCGTCAGCGGTCGCCTGACCCGCCAGTAAAGCCGCGCCAGCGGCCGGGCACATTTCCAGAGCAGGGCACGAAAATGGGGCATGGGCCCAATCTAGCACGGGATTTCGCCACCGGCGCCTTTAGACGCCGTCAACCATCGCCGCGATAGTCTCGACCCCGGCGGCGCGCCTCCGCGCCCGACGGGTAGGGCAATATGGGTCTTTTTTCGCGACTGATCGCGCGGCGGCATCTCGAGCCGCCGGAGCCGGAAGAAGCGCCGCACATGACGCCGGCGGCGCTGAAACGCGCCTTGCGCAGCACCGCCACCGCATCCGGCTCGCTGACAGCGGCCGAACTCGGCCAACGCATTGCCACCGCCCTCAGCACCATCGAAACGGCGGTTCTCGCCATCGATGCCGTGGCCGAGCGCCTGCGCGAAGCTGCCGATCTGGTTGCCGACGCCGGCCGAAGCGCTGACCTGGGCCGCCGCGCCCTCCTGGCCGACCGCTATGACGATCTGCGCGCCGAGATCGACGCCATTGTCGGTTCGGCCTCGCACAACCGTGTCAACCTGATCAGCGGCCGCCGCATTGCCGGACGGCACGCCAGTTTCGAAATCGCGCTCGATAGCGAAGAGCGTGCCGGCGTGTCCATCCCGATCGTCAATCTGACGACCGGGCCGGGTGGTCTTTCCCTGTCGCCGCCGCGAAGCGCCTTCGCCGACGACGCCGAGATCGAAGCCATCGCCGCCGAGCTGGCGACGGCGCGTCTGACCGGGGCCAGCGCCGCCGAACGCTTCGCTGATCAAGCGGCCCTGATCGCCGACCGGCTTGCGCGCCTGATTGAGATCGCTGGATCGCACCCGGTCGAAACACAGCTCCCGACCGGCATCGACGCTGAAGATGTCGATAGCGCGAAAGGTCAGAGCGCCGAATATGAACTCGGCATGGAAGCGGTCGAAGAGAAGCTCCGCGCGCTGGCGAGCCGCCTGAACGCAGAAGAACCATCCAGACGCAGCAACGCAGATACCTGAGTGCAACGGCCGCGCGCCTCATGCTAGCATGACCTCGAAATTCAGGAGGTCGCACAATGACGCCACACGCAGCCGACGGAGCGCTGTCGAATGACGGCCCCAATGCCGAACAGATCGAATACTGGAACGGTGATGCCGGCGAACGCTGGGCACGCTATCAGGACAAGCTCGACAGCATGCTCCAGCCCTTTTCCGATGCCGTGCTGCGGATCGGGGCGGTAAAACCGGGCGAACGGATTCTGGATGTGGGCTGCGGTTGCGGTGCGACAACATTTGACATCGCGATCCGCGCCGGTGCGCAGGGGAAGACCGTCGGTGTCGATATCTCCGCTCCCATGATCGCCCGGGCACGGAACCGGGCGGCGGCGCTGAAAAGCACAGCGGAATTCATGCTGGCCGACGCATCGACGCATGCCTTCCCGCCGGGCACATTCGACCTTCTCGCATCGCGTTTCGGGATCATGTTTTTCCTCGAACAGGTCCCGGCCTTCACGCATCTGCGCCAGGCGCTGACGCCAGGCGGCCGCGTCGCCTTTGTCTGCTGGCGGCCGATGAAGGAAAATCCCTGGATTTCGGTACCGCTCTTCGCCGCCCTGCCGCATATCCCGAAACAGGAACCCGCCGTTCCGGGCGCCCCGGGCCCGTTTGCCTTCGACGACCCAGACCGCCTTCGCGGCGTCCTGACAAACGCCGGTTATCGCTCGATAGAAATCGAGCCCTTCGACGCGAAGCTGGTTGTCGGCGGCGGTGCCGATCCTGTCGGCGACGCCCTGCAACAGACGTTGGACATCGGTCCGCTGGCACGCATATTCAGGGAGCTGGACGAAACCGGGCGGACGAAATCCGTCGACGCGGTGCGCGAAGCGCTGGCGCGACATACAAGCGCCGAGGGCGTGGTCATGGACGGCGCGGTCTGGCTCGTAACGGCACGCGCATAGTCGGCAAAACCGCGGATTCCTTGACAAATTTGTCAGTCACCCCTTGCCGGCGCTTCCTTTTTCTTAAGGATCGGCCGTTAAGGTTGACACCGGTAAAGGTTGAAACGGACCGGCGGAGTACGGCATGAGCCGGCCCGGCGCCCATTTTCCGTTTCATATCCGGGTGGGGACATGACGCATTCGATTTTCAAGAAACTGACCGTGCTGGTTGTCGACGACAGTGCCTATATGCGCCATCTGCTGATGACGTTGCTGCAAGCCTTGGGGGTTTCCAACGTCCATGTGGCGGCAGAGGGCGCCGAGGCCTGGGAGTTGTTCCGGCGGCACGAACCCGACATCGTCATCACCGATGCCGCAATGTTGCCGATCGACGGTTTCACCTTCGCCGAAAGATTGCGCAACATCACCGGCGGCGCACTTGGCATGGTCCCGATCATCATGGTTTCGGGTCACACCGACCTCGCCTCGATCGAACGTGCGCGCGATATCGGTATCACCGAGTTCCTCTCCAAGCCGATCTCCGCACGCAGTCTCTATCAGCGGCTGATTCAGGTGATCGACCGACCGCGCCAGTTCGTTGAGACGCCAACCTATCGTGGTCCGGACCGCCGCCGCCGCAACCTGCCCTACGACGGCGGCGACCGCCGCGGTGTCGTTGCACTTCTTTGAGGAATTGACCGATGACCGACCTTGACAAAAAGCTTCACAAGGAACCGAAGAAGGAGACGCCGACCGATGTGCGCTTCGTCCGTGTGCCATCGATCGTCGAACGCAAGCTTGGCGCCGACTATGTCGCGCCGATGCGCCTCGACCCCCGCGTGCTCGACCAGATGCAGACGACGATCAAAGGCCTCGAAACACGTTACGGAGATGCATTGCGCGGACAGATCCAAACCCTGTTGGCGCTGGTCGAGCCTGCCTGCGGTGGCGACACCGAAGCGCGCGGCCGCCTCTATGCCATCGTCCATGACATGCGCGGCCTCGCCGGAACATTCGGCCATCCGATGGTCGGCCGCTTCGCCAATTCGCTCTGCAACTACATCGAAAGTGCCGGCATAACCGCCTGGAACGACGATACGATCTTCCAATTCCATCTGGATGCCATCCGCGAGGCATTGGAAAGCCCCGGCGCCGACCCGGCAATCACGCTCGAAACGCTCAACGCCCTGCAAAAGCTGATCGCAGCCAGTGCAGCGGAACGGAGACGTTTGGGATGATGCCCGTGCCGACCAAGGCAGATGCGGCGTTTTTTCGCAAGCTGACGGTGCTCGTGGTCGAAGACAGCCCCGAGATGCGTCGGCTGCTGGCGGCCCTGCTCGAGTCGATGGGCGTGCAGCATATTATCGAGGCGCGTGACGGCTTGAAGGGTCTCGACGCCTTCATCGAACACAAGCCGGACATCATCATCACCGACGGCGCGATGCAGCCGATGGACGGCTATGAAATGACGCAGCGCGTGCGCGCCGCCGGCGCCGCCGAGGGCGCCAATCCCGATGTGCCGATCCTGATGATCTCGGGCCATATCGGCCGTGAAAGCGTCGTCCATGCGCGCGATCAGGGCGTCACCGACTATCCTCCAAAGCCCCTTTCGGCTTCCGTTCTCTATGAAGCGATCGTCGCCGCCGTATCAAAGCCGATCCATTTCATCGAAAAGCCGGGCTATCGCGGCCCCTCGCCGACGCGCCGGCTGACCGCACGCAGCGCCGACGATTCGGCCGCCTGACACCTTCAAATCACCTCGGCCAGAAACCGCGACAGCAGCGGATTGACGCGTTCAGGCGCCTGCCAGAACGGCATATGTGCCAACCCCTCAAGAACATGCACCTTGCCATCCCAGAGATGGCGGTAGCTGATGCTTGTCAGGAAGGCGTTGTTGACGAACGGCTCGTCCGCGCCTGAAACCACGGCAAGCGGCAGCGGCGAAGTCGCGGCGATTTCGCGCCCGTCCATGTCGAGCCCCGCCGCCACCGATTGCAGCATCAGCGGACGGAAACGCCCGTCGGCGCGCTGGCAGCCCTCGACCATCCAGGGCTCGAGCGGCACGTCCGCGCCGATCGTTTCCTGCGCATAGATCGCCGCCTGCTCAGGCGTGAAACTGTCGGCAAATGTCAGCGCCATGTGTTCCGACGGCAGGAACGCCTCTCCCATGTCGGCGCCGCCGGCCGGCGGCGTGCCGGTGATCCAGGCGGCAACCGTGCCCGGCCAGCGCGCCATCATTTCGAGCGCCGCATGGCCGCCAAGCGACCAGCCGACAATGACGGCGCGCTCGATGCCCATCGCCGCGGCAAACGCCATCGAAGCATCGGCGAAGCCGTGGATCGAATAGGTCTTCTCAGGTTCCGGCGCATCGGAACTCTGGCCATGTCCCGGCAGGTCGAAGGCAATGCAGCGATGGCGCGCGCCGATCTCGCTCTCCAGCTGCCGGCCGAAGATTTCCTTGCAGGAGGAATTGCCATGAATGAACAGCACCGCCGGCCCCGCCCCGCCGCTGTCCAGATAGCTCAGACGGCCATGCGGCGTCTCAACCGTTCCATTCTTCATTGCGCATATGCCCCATACTTTTCGTTTGTTTTCAAAAGCTTGCGACGGCCGCTCCGGGAAAGTTGACAGCCGCGTCATTATTTTTTGCATCCATTAACCCCTCCCCCTATATTGATATTTGGCGGAACCAACAAGGCGCCGCGCGGGCGCTTGAGCCATGCGCGGCGTATCAGGGTAGGAGCGAAGATGACAAAGATCACGACCAATATCACGGTGGACTCGGCTTACGAAGCCGTCGCGCCGGACGACTTCCCGGCAATGATGGAAGTCGAGCGCTACGGCAAGCGCTCCACCGCTTTCGACAAGATCATCTCCGCGACCCACGATCATTTCTGGGATCCGATGGACACCAAATACATCGATTTCTCCGCCCCCTTCGATATGGAGAACGAGTATCTCATCGATCCGGAGCAGAACACCGACCTGAAAACGGCCGTCAAGGACAAGCTCGACGAGAAGCAGAAGATCAAGCTCGTCAATCTCGACGTGCAATGGGGCCTCTCCTCGATCCTCCACGGTGAAGCCGGCGCGCTGGCCCTGTCGGCGAGCCTCTGCCACATCCTGAAAGATCCGGGCGCGCAGGAATACGCTGCCAACCAGACCCGCGAGGAAGCCCGCCACGTTGCCGGCTTCTCCAACTACATCAAGGCCCGCTGGGGCAAGCCGGTGCCGGTCGGGCCCGCACTCGGCGATGTGCTGACCGAACTCGTCAACACGCCGCTGGTCTGGAAGAAACTCGTCGGCATGCAGATGCTGGTCGAAGGCCTTGCGATGGGCGCCTTCGCCTCCTTCTACAAATGGGGCCGCGATCCGCTGATGGTGAAGCTGATGCAGCTCACCATGACCGACGAGGCCTTCCATCACAAATTCGGCAAGATCTGGGCCGACCGCACCATCCCGAACCTGAAAGCGGAAGAACGCGACGCGATCGAGGACTGGGCCTGGGAAGTCTTCCAGATCCTTCTCTACAATCTCGGCTCGCCCGAACAGAAGAAACACATCTATGCTGCCGTCGGCCTTGAATGGGAATGGGTACAGGGCGCCTTCATGGAAGCGCTGACCGACAAGCACATCCGCGAAAGCATGCAGGAATCGTCCAACATCTTCCGCGTGCTGATCAAGACGCTGCTGAAGGCCGGCATCATCACCGGCCGGACGGCGCCCAACTATGCCGCCTTCATCGACATGAAGGAACTTTACGGCGAGAGCGACCGCATGATCGGCGACGACATCGCCGAAGAAGGCATCAAATACCTTCTGCAGCTCAACGGTCAGGGCAACCGCGCCTATTCGCTCGACAAGATGTCCGCCGCCGAATAACGGCACCGGCGGCACGCATCAGGGCGGCAACTCCGGTTGCCGCCCTTTTTCATGCGCGGCCTTTCATCAGCCCGCCGATCAGCCGGTCGAGCCCCGCCGCATAACCGGCCCGCGCTTCTTCAGGCTCGTCGGCCGCGGCAATACCGAGGGCGGCCTGCTGCAGCGCCCCCGACAGCAATTCGTTCACCGCGCGCATTTCGCCGGCGGCGATGAAACCCTCGTCGACCAGATGCTGCAGCGCGTGATCGAGAAACAGCGTCGACAGCGGCGCCTGCAACGCCCGCCAGTCCGAAAGCCCGAGCACCGCCGGCCCCTCGATCAGAAACAGCCGCCGCACTTCCGGATCGGTATAGATGCCGAGCAACACCTGCGCCCCGACCTGCAGATCGTCGCGGTCATGGGCGATCCGCGCCATCGTCTCGTCAAACAGCCGCTGCCCGATCTCGGGCAACATTTCCTCGAGCACGGCGCGGAAGAGATCCTGCTTGTCGGCGAACTGATGATAGAGCGCGCCGCGCGTCACCCCTGCCTCCCGCACAATGTCCTCGGTGCCGGTCTCGGCATAGCCGCGCTCGGCAAACAGCCGCCGCGCCGCTTTCAGCAGTCTGTCGCGGTTTCTGGAGGGCCGTTTGGCTGGGGATTCGCGCGTCATTTCTTCTTTCATACAGCTTGTATGGAAATTCGTTTCGGATTATACAGCCTGTATCTCATACACCTTGTATGAAAAATTCGGGAGCGAAACGATGACCGATCGAGCGGTTGAAGGCGTGGCGCCGGCGCGCGGCCGGCGCATCCCCTGGTGGCTCTTTGCCGCCGTCCTCGGCGTCGCCGCCGCCATCGCGCTCGGCAGCCTCGCCGTCTGGGGCACCGGCAGCGAAGGCCTCGTCCACATCACCCGCTACACCGCCCGCTTCGCCTTTCTGATCTTCGTCGTGGTCTTTGCCGCCGGTGCGCTGGCGCAGCTTTTCCCGTCGGCCACGACGCGCTGGCTGAAGCGCAACCGCCGCTATCTCGGGCTTTCCTTCGCCCTTGCCCATTTCATCCATCTGGGTGCCCTGACCTCGTTTTTCATCGCCATCGGCGAAGCGCCGGACCTCGTCACCATCATCGGCGGCGGCGGAGCCTATGTTTTGATCGCGCTGATGGCGCTGACCTCCAACGACTGGTCGGTGAAGACGCTCGGCCCCAAGGTCTGGCGCCGCCTGCATCTCACCGGCATCGCCTATGTCTGGCTGATTTTCATGAATTCCTATATCGGCCGCCTCGCCAGCGAGACGCCGCCGGAGCCCAAGGTAATCTTCGCCATTACCGCCGGCCTCGGCATTCTGGCGCTGGGGCTTCGCATCGCCGCCTGGATCGCCCGCCGCCGCGCCCGATCACAAGCTCTTGTTCGTTGACGCAGCGTCGCCGGTGCTATTCTGACCTTCGCAGGGCCTGAAGCCCCGGAGGCGCCGCATGGTTGCGACGAACGGCAGAGGCAGGCCCAAGGCAGGAGCCGTGGCACTTGGCGCCTTGCTGCTGCTGGCGGCCGGTGCGGCCGACGCCAATATCTTCGGCGTCGACGACCGCCGCGACATCCGGCCGGAAGACGGCCTCAGCGGCGTCGGCGTCATCGTCTGCGCCGGCACGACGCGCCGGCCGACCGGCGTGCTGATCGCCTCGTCGCATCTGCCCGACCAACGCGACTACGATGTCATCGTCACCGCCGCGCATGTCTTCATCGGCCCGCGCGGCCGCCTGACCGATTGCGAATTCAGGCCGCAACGCATGGACGGACCCGGCGCGCGCATCCTCTACATCGAAAGCGGCAGCCACACGCCCTATCGCGACCGCGACTGGCACAACGACTGGGCAGTCGCCGTGCTCGACCGCCGCCTTGACGACGAGCTCGACCGCATCGAACCCCGCGTCGTCGACGAGGACGCCGCTGTCGAACGCCGCGAATCCGGCGCCCGTTTCATCCTTGCCGGCCACAATGGCGAGCGCGGGCCTTTGCAGATGTCCGAGAACTGTGGCCCGGAACGCAAGTTCAGCTCCCATCTCAACCGTTTCGACCCCCGCGTCGTCAATCACGATTGCGACATGATGCCGGGCTGGTCGGGCGGACCGCTCATTTTGCGCGAGGACGGCGTCAACTACATGATCGCCGTCAATTCATGGGCCTCCAACGCCATCACCCACACCTCCGGCCGTGCCTATAGCGGCAGCCTCAACCCCAATGTGGCGATCCGCGTCGACGGTCAGTTCAAACGGGCCATCGACCGCCTGCTGCGCGCCGGCACGACCGGCGTCACCGCCAGATGTCTCGTTGCCAGCCGGGACGAGTCGCCGGCCCTTCCCTGCTGACGCTGCGGCACCGCGACGCCGGATGACCGCCCGCCATTTCCTCCCTATATTGTCCGCAAAAGAATTGGCCCCGCCCGGCCACCGCGCCGGGGGGCCGCCAGAACACGCTTTCCGGGAGGGAAAACATGCCTTGGAATTTCGGCGACATTCTCGACGCCATTTCGCCCGCGCTGCCCAAAGACGCACCGGCCTTCGTCCACGGGACCCGCCGCATCACCTGGGGTGAAACGACAAGGCGCACCAACAATCTCGGCCGCGCCATGATCGAACGCGGCGCAAAGCCCGGCGACAAGCTGGCTTTCTACATGCGCAACCGCCCGGAATATATCGAGCTGCTGGCCGCCGGTTTCAAATCGCGCCTGACCCATGTCAACGTCAACTACCGCTACAAGCCCGATGAAGTCTTCTACATCTTCGACAATTCGGACGCGCAGACCGTCGTCTATGGCAGCGAGTTTCGCGACACCATTGAGGAAATCCGCCCGCGCCTGACCAAGGTCAAGACCTTCATCGAGGTCAATGACGGCGGCGACATCGCGCCCTTCGCCGAGCGCTACGAAACGCTGGCGAACACCGGCGATGGCGCCCCGCTCGACATCGAGCGCTCGCCCGACGACATGCTCTTCATCTATACCGGCGGCACCACCGGCATGCCGAAAGGCGTGATGTGGCGTCACGACGATCTGCGCGAAGTGCAGCTCGCGGCGCTGCGCCGCCTTGGTCCCGTCCCGGAATCCCTGCCCGCCCTGGTCGAGGCGATCAAGACGGTCGGCCCCGCCGGCCCGATGATCCCCGCCTGCCCGCTGATGCATGGCACCGGCCTTCTGACCGCGCTCGGCAACATGGTCTCGGGCGGCTGTGTCGTCACCCTCGACAACCACTCGCTCGACCCGCACGAGCTCTGGGCGGAAGTCGACCGCAACAAGGTCCAGCAGGTCGCCATCGTCGGCGATGCCTTTGCCAAGCCCATGCTGCGCGCGCTGGAAGAAGCGCCCGGCAAATACGATCTCTCCTCGATCGTCACCATCATCTCGTCCGGCGTCATGTGGTCGATCGAAGTAAAACGCGGCCTGCTGCAATACATGCCGAACGCGATCATGACCGACAGCTTCGGCGCCTCCGAAGCGGTCGGCCTCGGTTCCTCGCTGATGACGAAGGACGGCGAGATCGCCACCGCGAAATTCCAGATCGGCGAACGCTGCAAGGTCTTCGACGAGAACGACGAGTTGATCGAGCCGGGTTCGAAGACGCCGGGTTTCATTGCGCTCGGCGCGCCGATCCCGGTCGGCTACTACAAGGACCCCGAAAAGAGCGCCCGCACCTTCAAGACGGTGCGTGGTGCGCGTTATGCAATTCCGGGCGACTGGTGCACCGTCGAAGCCGACGGCACATTGACGCTGCTGGGTCGCGGCTCGGCCTGCATCAACACCGCCGGCGAGAAGGTCTACCCCGAAGAAGTCGAGGAAGTGCTGAAGCGGCACCCCTCGATCGAGGACGCACTCGTGGTCGGCCTGCCCGACGAGAAATGGGGTCAGTCGGTCACCGGCGTCGTCAAGCTCAACAACGGCGCTTCCTTCGACGAGGAGGCCCTGCGCGCCCATGTCCGCGCCGCACTTGCCGGCTACAAGACGCCGAAGCGCATTCTGATCGGCACGGTCCCCTTCCGCGCCCCGAACGGCAAGGCCGACTACAAGACCGTGACCGAGTTTGCCAAGCGCGAACTCGGCGCCGCCTGAACGCGAAAACGGAGAAGCGCAATGACGCCGGATGAATTTTCGAACCTGCTGGCGCGCTTCTCCGCCGCCGCCACGGCCGGCGACGGCAAGGCTTTTGCCGAATGCTTTACCGAAGATGGCGTCTATCACGACTACATCTATGGCGATCACAAGGGCCGGGCCGAAATCGCCCATATGCTGGAAGAGCTCTTCCACCGCGACGCCCGCGACTATGACTGGCGCATGATCGACCCGGTCTGTAGCGGCAATCTGGGTTATGCATGGTCGCTGTCGAAATTTGTCTCGACGCTCCCGCAATATGAAGGCAATCAGGTCGTCATCGACGGCATGAGCCGCTTCGAACTGCGCGACGGCCTGATCGCCGACTATCGTGAAAGCGTCAATGGCGGCGTCGCCATGGCGCAACTCGGTGTCGAGGAGCCCCGCCTTGCCGGCGTGCTGCGCAAATGGGCGCGCCAGCTCCGCGAACGCCCCGAGGTCGCCCGCTACCTGAAGCCCTGAACGCCCGCATTTACCCTTAAAAGCCGCCTCTCCTACCCGCCGATGCCGGTTGCCTCGCCGGGGCCGGTTGCTATGCTGTCGCCAATCGAAATCGAACCCTCAAGAAAGAGATTTCCATGGATGCGCTGGAAAAATTCCGTCAGGAAACCCGAACCTGGCTGGAAGCCAACTGCCCGCCCTCGATGCGGACGCCGATGACCTCCGAGGACGAGACCGTCTGGGGCGGCCGCAATGCCAAATACGAAAACCCCGAAGCCAAGCTCTGGCTCGACCGCATGGCCGAGCGCGGCTGGACGGCGCCCACCTGGCCGGCGGCCTATGGCGGCGGCGGTCTCTCGAAAGACGAAAACCAGATCCTCCAGCAGGAGCTGCGCCGCATCAAGGCAAGGCCGGCCCTGTCGAGCTTCGGTATCTGGATGCTCGGGCCGGCGCTGCTCGAATTCGCCAACGAGGAACAGAAGAAGGAACACCTGCCGAAGATCGTCCGCGGCGAAATCCGCTGGTGCCAGGGCTATTCCGAACCCGGCGCCGGTTCCGACCTCGCCGGCTTGCAGACCAAATGCGAAGACAAGGGTGACCACTATCTGGTCAACGGCCAGAAGATATGGACCTCCTATGCCGACAAGGCCGACTGGATCTTCTGTCTCGTCCGCACCGACGCCACGAAAAAGCACGACGGCATCAGCTTCCTGCTTTTCGACATGGCGACGCCCGGCGTCGAGGCCCGGCCGATTTCGATGATCTCTGGCGCCTCGCCTTTCTGCGAAACCTTCTTCACCGACGTGAAAGTGCCGAAGGGAAACCTCGTCGGCGAACTCAACAAGGGTTGGACCATCGCCAAGCGCCTGCTGCAGCACGAGCGTGAAATGATTTCGGGCATGGGCCTCGGCGGCGCGGGCTCCGGCGCCGGCCTCGGCGGTCTCGAACAGGCGGCGAAGGACTATTACGGCGAGCAGAACGGCCGCGTCGCCAGCCCGTCGCTGCGCGACCATATCACCCGCCAGAAGATGGACGGCAAGGCCTTCGCGCTGACCATGCAGCGTTCTGCCGAGGAAGCAAAAGCCGGCCAGGGCCCCGGCGCCGCCTCGTCGATTTTCAAATATTACGGCACCGAGCTCAACAAGCGCCGCTTCGAACTGCTGCTCGAAATCATGGGCACGAAGGGCCTCGGCTGGGAAGGTGAGGGTTTCACCGGCGACGAAATCACCGTCACCCGCTCCTGGCTGCGCTCCAAGGGCAATTCGATCGAGGGCGGCACCAGCGAAGTTCAGCTCAACGTCGTGTCGAAGCGTGTCCTCGGTCTGCCGGACTGACGCGCGCGACAATCCGTTTGGGGCGCGCCCGCTGGCGCGCCTCCGCCTTTTCACAGAAACAGAATAAAGACATGGAAACGCGATGGCACTAGTACTCACCGAGGAGCAGCAGCTCCTGCGCGACACCGCAACGCAGTTCTTTCAGGAGCGCGTTCCGGTCGCCAATCTGCGCAAGCTGCGCGACACGAAGGACGCCGACGGTTTTGACCGTGCGGTCTGGAAGGAAATGGCCGATCTCGGCTTCGCCGGTATCATGATTTCCGAAAAATACGGCGGCACCGATTTCGGCCCCGTCGGTCTCGGCCTTGTGCTTGAGCAATCTGGCCGCACGCTGGCGGCAAGTCCGCTCGTTTCCACGGTGCTGCTTTGCGGCTCGGCCGTGCAACTCGCCGGCAACGCAACGCAGCGTCAGGAGATTCTCCCGGCCATTGCGGCCGGCGAACGCATCATGGCGCTGGCGCTCGAAGAGGGTCCCCACCACAATCCGACACGCATCGCGACCCGCGCGACGGCCGACGGTCAGGCCTTCCGGATTTCCGGCAAGAAGACCTTCGTTCTCGATGGCCATGTCGCCGGCCAGCTCATCGTCGCGGCGCGCACCGGTGGCAACGACAACGATCGCACCGGCATCACGCTCTTTCTGGTCGATCCGAAGGCGGAGGGGGTCAAGATCACCCGCACCTTGATGGTCGACAACCGCAACGCGGCCGATATCGCCTTCGACAACGTCGCCGTGCCGTCCACCGCTGTTCTCGGCTCGATCGATGGCGGCATCGACGTGCTGGAACAGGTGCTCGACATCGCCCGCATCGGTCTCTCGGCCGAAATGCTGGGGCTGGTGCAGGAAGTTTTCGATACAACGCTCGCCTATCTGAAAGAGCGCAAGCAGTTCGGCAAGGTCATCGGTTCTTTCCAGGCGCTTCAGCACCGTATGGCCGTTCTCTTCGCCGAAATCGAGCTGTCCCGTTCGGTCGTGCTCGACGCACTGTCGGCGATCGAGGCGCGGCGCAACGATGTGCCGCTGGTCGCCAGCCTCGCCAAGGCACGCCTTTCCGATATTGCGACGCTGATGACCAATGAGGGCCTTCAGATGCATGGCGGCATGGGCATGACCGATCAATTCGATGTCGGGCTCTTCATGAAGCGTGCCCGCGTCGCAGCGGCAAGTTTCGGCGACGGAAATTTCCACCGCGACCGTTATGCCTCTCTGGAAGGTTACTGACGATCCTGCGGACATCCGGGCAACCCCCCGGATGTCCGCTCATAAGACTACCGCGAAGGTCGGCTCGACGATGTTGAAGTCCCGGTTCGGTTTGGCAGCGCGTATTCTGCCGATTGTCGCTGCATTTCTGGCGGGTGCCATTTTTACCGGCCCCGCTGCGGCCCATCCCCATGTCTGGATCGACTTGAAAACGGAAGCCCATGTCGATGACGAGGGTCGTTTGACCGCCGTCACCGTCAGCTGGATTTTCGACGAGTTCTATTCGGCCTTCGCCCTCGACGGCCTCGAAAAACCCGGCGGCGACTACAAACCCGAAGACCTGGCGGCCCTGACCGTGGTCAATATGACCAATCTTGCGGAGTGGAACTATTTCACGGAAATCACGCAGGGAGGCGAAACCGCGAAGTTCGGCGAACCGCGCGACGCGCATTCGACCTGGAACGAGAAAAGCGGGCGTCTGACCCTGACCTTCACCCTCGACCTCGAAGATCCGCGCTCCGCCACGGTGGAAGCGCCGGCAAAATTCCGTGTCTACGATCCGACCTATTACATTTCGATCGACTATGTCGAAAAAGACACCGTGCGCCTTGCCGGTGCGGCGGCCGATCGCTGCACGGCCGAGATCGAGATCCCGAATGTCGAGAACGTCTGGACGACACTGCCCGAGACCGCCTTCACCGCCGGCACCGGGACGCAATTCGGCGCAATGTTCGCCGCCACCGCGACACTGACCTGCCGGATGGCGTCGTGACCGGCGCGCCGCGCAAAGTCGCGCTGGCGGCATTGACGATTCTGGCCGTGCTGCTGGCGCTGCAGCTGCCGGCACTGGCCCAAAGCCCTTTCGCCATGCCGGGCGGCGAAGCCCCGCCGCCAGAGCCCGGCTTCGTGGCCGGGCTGATGCGCTCCATCATGGCCATGCAGCAGGAATATTATCGCGCCCTGGCCGGTGCATTCCGCGCCGTCAATCTTCAAGGCTCGCTTGCCGCCGCCTGGGGTCTCGTTTCGATCTCCTTCCTTTACGGCGTCTTCCATGCCGCCGGTCCCGGCCACGGCAAGGTGATCGTCACCTCATGGCTGCTGGCCGACGAGCGCGACCTGAAACGCGGCATCCTGATCGCCTTTCTGTCGGCTTTTGCGCAGGCCGTGACGGCAATCCTTGTGGTCGGCATCCTCGCCGTCGCGCTCGGTATGACGCAGCGCGCCACCGCCGATATCGTGCCGATTGTCGAACGGGCAAGTTTCCTGCTGATCGCCGGTGTCGGCGCCTGGCTCCTGTGGCGCGCCTTCCGGCCCGCCCATCACCACCATCATGACCACCACCATGATCACGATCCTGGACACGCGCATCTGCCGGCACCCGAGGAGATTCGCGGCGTGCGCGGCCTGAAAGGCATGATCGCGGTAATCCTGTCGGTTGGCTTGCGCCCCTGCAGCGGCGCGATACTGGTGCTGCTTTTCTCGGTGACGCAGGGCGCCTTTCACATCGGTGCCTTGTCGGCCTTTGCCATGTCGGTCGGAACGGCGATCACGGTTTCGGGCCTGGCGCTGCTGACGGTCGCCTCGAAAAACGGCGCCCTCCGCCTTGCCGGCAAGATCGACAGCCCTTGGACGCTGCGTCTGGAACGCACCCTGCGCATTGCCGGCGGCGCTTTCATTCTGCTCTTTGGACTGTTCCTGCTGGTGGGCTCTTTCACGCTGCCGCGTCAGCCCCTTTTCTGACTTCCCGGCCTATCGACAAGCCTCGCCCCCCGCCCCATACTGCCCCCGAAAACCGCGCTGCGCACCGCGCGCGCTCCCCTGAAGACAGATAAACGAGCTAGAGACAAGCGATGGCCGACGACAAGACCAGCGACCAGCCCGAGCGCATCACCGTTCTCGCGCGCGACTTCACCCCCGCCGCAATGGAGTTCCACCGCCGGAACATGAGCGAGAAGGGCTACCGCATGGAAGGCCAGATCGTGCAACGCAAGTTCCAGATGATCGAAGGGCTTGGCGCGCCGAAAGAGCTATTCGACGGCGAAGCCTTTTACGCTGTCACCTTTGTCCGCAAGGGCATCGAGAAGTGACCAGGCCGCCCTTCGACAGGGCGGATGGCGAACCCGCCCCCGGTGGCACAAGGATCGATCGTTGGACGCTTTTCCGCGACGTCGCCGTTTTTCAGGGCAAGCTGGTTCTCGACAACATCAAGGACCTCACGCTCGTCCCGATTTCGCTCGGCGCGGCGGTCATTTCCCTTTTCAATCGTGACGGCGACACCGGGCGCCAGTTTTATGGCGTCCTCCATGCCGCGCGCCGTGTCGAGGACTGGCTCGACAAATACGGAGATGCAGACCGCATTCCGGTGCCGCCTTTTGCGCAGAAGCGTGATGGCGAGAGCATCGACGTTCTTCTGGCCCGCATCGAAGACCTGGTAAAACGCCAATATGAGCGCGGCGGCGTGACCGCAAATGCCAAGGATGCGATCGACCGGGCGCTCGATGCGCTGCAGGCAAAGCTCGACCGGCGCACCTGAAATCGGCTTATTTTCGGCGGAGTTCCGCCGTTCCTTGGCCTCCGGCGCCGGACAAACCCGTTGACTTGAAGTCGCTAATCCTGTTGTCTGATCGCGCAATCGACATTTTGGCCTGGCTTGGCTGATCCGCCCTTCGGGCCCTTTCAAGACTCCCAAAAGATCAGGTTGTACGACGCCGCGCGACGGGCGCGCGGTTATTGACGCATGCAAATGCGTTTGAGGAGACGAAGAGATGGCGACAGGTATCGTGAAGTGGTTCAACGGCCAGAAGGGCTACGGCTTCATTCAGCCGTCCGATGGCGGCCGTGATGTGTTCGTTCACATCAGCGCAGTGGAGCGCGCTGGCCTCAGCACGCTGAACGAAGGCCAGAAGGTCAACTACGAACTTGTGACCGAAAAAGGCAAAACGTCCGCTGCCAACCTGACTGTGGCGTGAGGCTTTATCCTTCGATGGATCGGATGGCCGGGCTTCGCGCCCGGCCATTTTCGTTTGCAGCATGATCCGGCCAAATAGAGGCGGACCGGACTTCAATGCTACTTCTTGCCGCCCTTGCCTGCCGGCGCTGCCTTGCTGGGCGCGGCGAAAGGCGAAGCCGGTGCGGCGGCACCCTTTTTCTTGTTCTTGTCCGCCTTCGGCTTCTTGGCTTCGCGATTGCTCTTCTTCTGACCTTTGGCCAAAATCGACCTCCTGTTGAAACGCGTGATCGCAGCGCGAACAGCCCGCGCCGGAATCGGTGCGTATGCCTGCGTAGCCAACCATAAGCCGCGCCACGACACAACGCCTGCTGAATATGGTGCGCATCCACTCCTTCTGAAAGGCCTCCCGAATGATCACGGTCCATCACCTGAACAATTCGCGCTCCCAGCGCATCCTCTGGCTGCTGGAGGAGCTCGGCCTCGACTACGAAATCGCCAGCTACAAGCGCGACGCAACCACCAATCTCGCACCCGGCGAGTTGACGAAAATCCACCCGCTCGGCAAGTCGCCGGTCATCACCGATAACGGCACACCGATCGCTGAATCGGGCGCCATTGTCGAATATCTGATCCGCAAATACGGCAAGGGGAAATTCATGCCGGCGGAGAACGCCGCCGACTTCGTACCCTGGCTGCACTGGATGCATTACGCAGAAGGTTCGGCCATGCTCCCGGTCATGCTGACGCTCTATACCATGCGCCTTGGCGAGGCGGCGGCGCCGCTGCGCCCGCGCATCGAAAGCGAGATCGCCAATCACTTCGGCTATATGGACAAGGCGCTGGGCAAGAAGGACTTTTTCGTCGGCGACGCGCTGACAGGCGCCGATTTCCAGATTGTCTTTGTGCTGGAGGCCGCGCGCTCGCTCGGCTTGATGAAGCCTTACACCAACCTCAACCGCTATCTCGACGCAATCCACGCCCGCCCCGCCTACCAGCGCGGCGTCGAGCGTGGCGGTCAGTACGATCTGGGCGGCTGATGCCGCGCGCGGTCTACTGCGCCGCGTAGTTGAGCCCGAACCAGATCGCGGCGATGACAAAAGCGGCAACGCCGATCGCCGCGCTGGCGACGCTGGCGCCAATGCCGACCACAAGCCCGTCATGTTCGACCAGGCCGAGACCCACCACGAAAAGCGAGATGGCCGGCAGCCAGCCCGTGAAGGGCACCGGCATGCACAGCACCAGCGCGGTCGCGAGCAGCAGCACGCCAAGCGGCCGCTCGGCCGGGCCGCGGAAGACGCCCGGCATGCGCATGCGCATGATGCGCGACAGTGGCCGGGCAAGCGGCAGCGCCTTTAGCGCGCCGGCCCGCCAGCGCTTGCGGGCGAATGATCGCTTCGAGATCAGATCGGGCAGCCAGAGCGCCGGACGGCCGAGCGCCATCTGGGCGGCAATGAAGATGGCCGGCAGTCCGAGAAAGAGATTGGCGCCCGGTGGCAGCGGCAACATGTTGATGAGACCGACCAGCACAAAGCCCCAGCCGAAGCTGCGGTCGCCGAGCGATTCCAGCACTTCGCCCAAGGTGCTGCCGTTCGGCTTCTTGCGGGTGCCGACCTGCGAGAGCCCGCGCAATGCGCCGCTTCTTCTATGCTTCATCGACGTCTCATCGAATGGACTGCCTTCCTTGGGCTGGAGCGCATCTAACACCTTTTGACGCAGGCCGTCACTGCGCCATTATGGCATTTGACAACCGCGCCGCGCCTCGAGGCGCCAACGGAAATGCCCATGAGCAAGCCTTGGTATCTGTATATTCTGGAATGTACCGGCGGCCGGCTCTACACCGGCATCGCGCTCGACCCGAAGGCGCGCTACAAGGTCCATGCCGAGGGGCGGGGAGCGAAATTCACACGCAGCTATCCGCCGGTTCGGCTGGCGATGGTGGAAGCCTTTGCCAATCGGTCCGAGGCGTCGAAGGCGGAATACGCGATCAAGAAACTGAGCGCGTCGGAAAAGCGGAAACTGGTCGGCAAGGCACAACGATGACCGATGTAAAACATCTCAGCGAGCGGATCGACATGCTGGAGGCCCGCCTCGCCCACCGCGAACAGGAGATCGAGGAGTTGAACGGGCTCGTTGCCCGGCAATGGCAGGCCATCGACGACCTGACCCGCCGTCTCGGTGCGCTTGGCGGTCGTATGCAAGCCGTCGAAGAGCGTACCGACAGCCCGGATGGCGTCGAGCCCCCGCCGCCGCACTATTGACCGGCCGATGCAACCCGCGCCCTTTGACCACGCCTCGCCGACGGACCCGCCTCTGACGGTGCTCCATTGCGACGACGATCTGCTGGTCCTCTCGAAGCCGAGCGGGCTGCTGTCGGTTCCCGGCAAGGCGCCGTCGCTGGCCGATTGCCTGGAGCGCCGGGCGCGCGACGCACATCCTGGCGCGCTGCTCGTCCATCGTCTCGACCGGGACACATCCGGCATCATGCTGATGGCGCGAAATCCGAAAGCGCAGCGCCACCTCGGCCTGCAGTTCGAACGGCGCATGACATTGAAAACCTACATCGCGCGCGTCTGGGGCAATGTCGATGGCGAGCAGGGTTGTGTCGACGCCCCGATTGCCTGCGACTGGCCCAACCGGCCAAAACAGATGATCGACCGCGAGAACGGCCGGCCGGCACAGACCGAATGGATGGTGATGGAGCGCGAGGCGCAAGCGACGCGCCTGATGCTCCGCCCGCTGACGGGTCGGTCGCATCAACTGCGCGTCCATATGCTGAGCCTCGGCCATCCCGTGCTCGGCGACAATTTCTACGCGCACGAAAAGGCACTGGCGGCGGCTGACCGCTTGCAACTTCATGCACTGGAACTGACGATCCGCCACCCGGCCGACGGCCGCTTTTGCACCTTCCGCGACCCCTGCCCCTTCTAGGGCTGCCGCAAGGCACTTATCCCCGCTTTATCCCCGCCCTGATGGCAAAAGCCGGAAGCGGTGATGCGACCGGCTTCCGGCTTTTGTGACAGTCTTATGACAGTTTTGTGACAGAGGGGGGGTCCGCTGTCAGCCGGTGACGCTGACCCGCAGGCTGGTCGTCGTCGAATTGCTGTTCGAATTCGAGTTCGAATTGCCGTTGACGTTGGTATTGCTGTTGAAATTGAAGCTCGAATTGAAATTCGAATTGATGTTGTGGTTGACGTTGCAGGCATAGGCCGACGAGGCGCCCACAAACGCATAAAGTGCAAGTGCCGCAACGACTGCCACGATCGCACCCAACGTCAATCCGGTTCGGGAAAGAAGGATCTTCATTTGCTCCATCCTGTAACACGCTCGCGCCATTTCGGCACAGAAGCGACGACATTCCGCGCCCCAAAAGGGCTCTTGGCCCTCTCGCTGCAGAACCCGTGCCGGAACGCCGCCACCGCCGCGATATGAGCTGCGATGGATCAAGTATTTGATTTTAAAGGAAATTTGGTAGCGGAGGAGGGACTCGAACCCCCGACACGCGGATTATGATTCCGCTGCTCTAACCAGCTGAGCTACTCCGCCCCAAGGCATCGGAAGACGGATCGAAACCGCCGCACCCCCGAAAGAGAACCGGATATAAGGGCCGCAACGAAGACCTGTCAAGCAAGGGCGGCAGCCACATCAGATAGCGGGCAGCCCGGCCTACGACGCTGCTGCATCCGTCGCCGGATTTGTGGCCTCGGGCTTGTGAAATCGCAGCATCGTGAAGAGACCAAAGGGCTTCAGCTTGACGGTTTCGACAAGCTCCAGCGTCGCAATGTCGGTAATCGTCTCGGCGCGGAAATCCGGGTGCCAGCCAAGCGCACGCGCCGCCGGCGCCATGAAGCTTTCGATCCAGCCGCGCAACCCGTGATCCTGCGCGAAATGATTGACGATAAGAACCTCACCACCCGGCGCGCAGACACGCTCAAGCTCTTTCAGCACCTGGATTGGATCCGGCACCACGGTCATCACATACATTGCGACGACGGTGTCGAAGGAAGCATCGTCAAATCGGAGCTCTGACGCGTCCATTTCGTAGAGCGCATCGATATTGGTCAAACCGCGTTCACGGACACGCTGGCGCGCAATCCGCAGCATGTCCGGTGAAAGATCGATGCCTGTAATGGCGAGATGCGGCGCATAGCGCGGCAGCGCCACGCCGGTGCCGACGCCGACTTCGAGCAGCGACCCTTCGCGGCGATTGATGATGTCGATGGCGCGTTTGCGGCCTGAATCGGCGATCGGGCCGAAGGAAAAATCATAAACCGGTGCCCAGCGCGCATAGGCTTTCAATACCGATTGTTCGTCTATCCGGACGATCCCGCTCAAAACAGCTTACCCCTCGAATTGCACGCGCCCACTCTGGGGGCAATGCCGCCATGCGCGCAACACTATATCTGGATCGAATACGGCTAAATTGCGGTTCCAGTGGCAAAACGTTCCAATTCACGCCTCGGGGCACTCGCTTGCCAGCGGCTCTCCGCCCTTGCGACCCAACCACCGCCAAGCACCCGTGTACCGCCTGCCGGATCGTAGAAGACGCAAGCCTGCCCCGGCGCCACGCCATCCTCGCCTTCGAGCAGTTCAACCGATGCACCCGCGGCCGTGCGCTGGAGGCGCGCTGCTACTGGCGGTTGTGTCGATCTGACCTTGACCGATATCTCAATGCCCGCTTCTGGCAGGTCCTCAAAAGCCGTGTCGCCCAGCCAGTTGAGATCGCGCAGAGTCAACCAGCGTGTCCCAAGCGCCTCGCGGGGACCGACAATCACCTGGCGGCGTACCGGGTCGAGCTTCACAACAAAAAGTGGCTCGCTGTCGGGTTCGCTGGCCCCGAGGCCCAGTCCACGGCGCTGACCGATCGTATAGCGAACGATCCCCTCATGCCGACCAAGAATACGCCCGTCGAGGTGCACTATGTCGCCCGGATCGGCGGAACCGGGACGCAGGCGCTCGACAATGGTCGTGTAGCGTCCCGACGGCACGAAGCAGATGTCCTGGCTGTCCGGCTTCGCGGCGACCACGAGGCCCATGCGGTCGGCCATGGCCCGCGCTTCAGGCTTGATGAGGTCACCCAGCGGAAACCGCAGAAAATCGAGTTGCTCTCGCGTCGTCGTGAAAAGAAAATAGCTCTGGTCGCGATCGGTATCCGTCGGGCGATGGAGCTCCCGCCCCGCCACACCGGGACGGCTCGCGATGTAATGCC
>JAUXOE010000153.1 GCA_030682415.1 Parvibaculum sp. | reverse complement strand
CGTGACGTAACTTCAAGCTTATCCTTCGTTTCTTCGAGCTCGGCAACGTATGCGCGCAAACGCTCGGCTTCCTTCACCGAGCGGTCGGCCAGATGACGGTCGACCGCCGATCCGATAAAGGCAAGCGCGATGATCAGCACGGTGATGGCTGCGACCGAGATCGCCACGGAATGCGCGTCGACCGCACTTTCGACAAGCGCTAGGGACGGATCGGGTATGATGGAGACAGCCGCCATGCCGGTGAAGTGGAGCGCACAGATTGCAAGTGTCAGTAGCGTCGCGCCGATGACGCGTCCCTTTAGGCCGGGCACGGCGAAGAATGTTTGCAGCGACGCTGCGCTGAGAGCAACACCGAGGATGATCGAGGCAAGGACGAAATCGCGGTCCCAGACGAGATGGCCGTGAAGGGTGACAGCGGCCATGCCGACGTAGTGCATGGCACCGATTGCGAGACCGAGCACAGCGCCGCCGACGCCGGCGGGCCGCACACGTGCGGCGATGTAGAGTCCGGCGGTTGAAAGCACCAGTGCGATGACGAGTGAGGCAAATGTCAGGTCAGGCGCATAGTTCACGGGCTCGTCCGGGCGGAAGGCCAACATGGCGATGAAATGCGTCGCCCAGATGCCACAGCCGGCCACAACACCGGCGCCGAGAATCCAGAGCGCACGACGTTCTGGCCCGGCTTCCGCCGTATGGGCGAGAAGGCTGACTGCCGAAAAACTGGCAAACAGACAAATGAACCCGGCGAGGACAACCAGGCTCAGATCGTGTTCAACCGTTATGCAGTTATAAATTGTTAACATGCCCCTGTATTGGAGCATGCGCGCACTTAAGCGCCCCTTAACCTCGACTGAAGCCCATATCTTTCAACGCGGTGGCAGCTAGCGAATCTGCCCTTTTCCGGGCTCGTCCGATTTCTGAGCCAGACGATCAAGCAGCTGGAAGAGCAAGGCGCCCACGACCATGGCGGCGAGACCCAGGGCAACGCCACCGTCGAATTGATCCGGAAAATATGGGTGTGAGGCAACCAGCCGCATCTTCTCGTCGATCAGAGCGTATTCACGTTCCTTGAACGGCCAGACCGCCAGCAGTGAGCCGGCCAGTACGCCGATTACCGTCAGCATCGTCTGGCGTTGATAGTGCGTCAGGAGCCAGGAGATGGCCCTCGAAAAAGCCAGCGCGCCGGCAACAATGCCGGCCGCAAGTGGTACGAGGAATGAAAAGTCAAGCCGGCCCAACGCGTCGATCGTATCTGTGTACTTACCGAGAATCAGCAGCACAAAGGAGCCCGAGATTCCGGGTACCAGCATGGCGGCAATTGCGATCATGCCGCAGAGGAAGATGAACCAGATGTCGTCGGGGGTGCGAACCGGCACGAGAATCGACACAGCGAGGCCGAACGCGACGCCAATGACCAGCCATGCCCAATGTAGCCTGCTGCCGGTCCCGACATGCGACAGCAGTCCGACGATGGAAGCCGCGATCAGACCGAAAAAGAAACCGAACATCGCCTCCGGAAACTCCGTGACCAGGACCGAAAGCGGTACGATGCGGGTAAAGATGACGATGGCGAGAATTGCACCAATCCCCAGCGGCAGCAGAAAGAAAAAGTCGATCCGCCGCATCGCCACGGCGATCTCACGCTGCCAAAGATGCCGGAGGAACGCCATATCGACATGCGCGATAGCGGCGATCAGCCGCTTGTAGACGCCAAGGATCAGCGCCATGGTGCCGCCGCTGACGCCGGGCACTAGATCGGCGGTGCCGATGCACATGCCGCGAAGAATCTGTCGTGTCGGATTGACGTTGTCCCGATCGGCGACGCTCATCTTCTCGACGATGCCAATCCATATGGCGAGGGCGGCATCGGTTTGCCGGACAGCGAAGCTGTAGACCCACCAGCCGAACGGTGTCCCACGCACAAGCCCGATCGTCAGTATGGTCACAAAGCCGCCGCCGATCACCACGTCGGTCGCCCAATGCGCGCCCGCCGCGATGCGCGGCATGGCGAAAAGGAAGCCGAGAACGAAGCCGAGCAGGCCAAAGCGCCAGTTGAATCCGAGCCACCATAGTACCGCGATGATCAGCGTCACTGTGGCGTGGTCGCCGGGAAAGCTCGAATTGGAACCTTCCTTGGCCAGCGACCAGGGCACCATGGCCTGGATCGAATGATAGCTGTCGAGCGCCAGCGAGGGCGACAGGCGCGGAAAGGCAATGATCTCGCGCTGAAGCACAATCACGACCAGCAGGATCACCGCCGTCATGATGCCGAAGGCAACGCCGTCGCGAAAACGCGCCAGATCGCCGCGTGAGATATAGGCGAGATAGATGCCGAAGATGATCAGTGCCGAAAAATAGTCGAAACGGCGATCACCCGACAAAGCCCAGACGATGGCCATCGGCTCCCATGTGATGGAGGCATTCGTCGTCTGAAAAACCCAGAGGTCGAAGGCGTCCCACAGCTCGCGCGTTGCCCCGATCGGCCACCAACTGGCGAACAGAAGCGCGGACAGGACAGTCCAGCTTAGCAGCGTCTTCCATTGCCATGTTCTGGACAGCCCGAATTCCATCTCGGTTCCCCTTGCATTGCGAATCATCTGCGGCCCCCGCCGCGAACCGGACCACGATCCTATAATCGCGTCGTCGAAATGACACAAAAAATCGCCTTGCGGCGACCCGCAGGGGTCGCTTTTTGGATGTGCTGTGTCAGTGGAAGCGCGGTAGCCACTCCCCATGCGCTTCGATCAGGTCGTCGACAAGTCCCCATATCTGGTCGAGCGACAATTCAGCGGCTGTATGAGGGTCGAGCATGGCGGCGTGGTAGATATGTTCGCGCTTGCCTG
>JAUXOE010000146.1 GCA_030682415.1 Parvibaculum sp. | reverse complement strand
CGGCGAGGCGAAGGGAAGAAGGGTTCACGCGGAGACGCGGAGGCGCGGAGAAGAGAGCAAGCAGGAAAATTTCAAGCAGAGACGCAGGGAATGTTTCCTGGCGCTTCGCGCCGAAGGCGCAATAAATTTTCTCTATCTCCGTGGCTCCGCGTCGGAGCCTGTCCTCGGGATCGCCGAAGGCGATACCCGTGGGCGTGCAAAATCTTCACCTTGCCATGGACCGCCCATGGCAAGGCAACGGGCCCAGGGGTTACATGCGATGGCCCCGCTGACGGAAGGGAGATGATGGCAGACGCAGCGAAAAATCCGGCGACGATCTGGCTGCGGCGCGGGCTGGCCGTGGTGCTGGCGGCGGCTGGGCTGGTGCTGGCCCTGATCGCGCTGGGGCTGGCGCTGCTCAACATCGCGCCGGTGCGCGAGGCGCTGCTGGACGCGGCGCTGAAGGCGGCGCGCAGCGGCACGACGACAATCGAGATCGGCGGGCTTGACGGCGTGTGGCCGGGGGCGCTGCGGCTTTCGGATCTCAGCATCGGCGATGAAGAAGGCGTGTGGCTGCGGCTTGCTTCGGCCGAACTCGACTGGCGGCCGCTGGCGCTGTGGCGCGGCGAACTCCATATCACGCGGCTCGATCTGGCCGGGCTCGACCTGATGCGCCTGCCGGATGCGGTGGAGCCGGAAGCCGGCAATGAAGAATTCGAGCTGCCGGAATTGCCGTCGCTGCCTTTCGCGCTCCGGCTCGAACGTTTCAACGCCCGCGCAATGCAGCTCGGCGCGGCGGTGGCGGGCGAGGCGATCGACTTTACCGCGCAGGGCCATGCGCTGCTGACGCGGCGCGAAGACGATGTCGCGCTTTCGGTGGCGCGGGAAGATGGCGGCGGCGACCAAGCCGAGCTGCGCTATCGTTTTCACGCCGGGCCGGAACGGGGACTGTTGAAGCTCAGCCTCGAAGAAGGCAGCGCGGCGCGGCCAAGCGCGGTGGCGCGGCTTATCGGGCTTGACGGCGTGGCGCGGCTGGCGATCGAGATCGACGGGCAGAGCCTTGCCGGGCTGATGACCGGCGCGGCGAAGATCGATGCCGGGCGGGCGCTGGTGCTCGACGCGCAAGCGCATGGGGCACTGGGCGAGCGGGCCAATCTGACGTTCCGGCTCAATGCCGAGGGCGACCTGGTGGCGCGGGAGCTGGATTTCCTCCCCGAGGCGCGGGCCGTCGCGGCCAGCGGGCGGCTGACACAGGTGGCACATGACAGCTACCGGATCGAGAATGCCGCTTTCGCCGCCGGCGGCTTGTCGGTGACCGGCGAAGCAACCGCGACGCGGCGGGCAGGCCACTACGATGTCGAAGCGGCGGGGATGGCCGAGGGCGTCGAGGCGCTGTTCGCGCAACCCGCCCGTGCGACGCCCGGGCCGCTTGGCTGGCGCCTCAACGGCGATGTCGATGCGGCGCTGAGCCTGGCGACGATCCATGAGGCGGTGCTGAGCGGGCTTGGCGGCGAGGCGCGCTTTGCCGGCGCGGCGCAGATCGCGCTTGGCAGCGGCGAGACGCGGGCCGAGGGCGATGTGGCGGCGGCGTTTGCCGATCTCGAGCCGCTCGGGCAATTGCTCGGCCAGACGCTGCGCGGCGAAGGCGAGGCGACGCTGTCGGGGTTCGAATATGCGGACGGCAAAGGCAGCGGCGCGCTGGCGCTGCGCAGCGGACCCATCGGCACCGATGACGAAAGCCTCGACCGGCTGCTGGCGCAAGGGATGACGGCGCAGGCGGGCCTCAGCTTCGACGAGCGCGGCGGCTGGTCGGTTGCCGAGCTGACGGCGGTGGCCGGCGGCGCCCGGCTCGACGGCGCGTTGACGGTGACGGCGGCGGGCGGGCGCGAAGGAACGGCGTCGCTCCGGATCGACGAGATCGCCGCGCTGCTCGCCGGCGACGACACGCGCGGGGCGCTGACAGCGCAAGCCAGCCTTGGCGGCGCGCCCGGCGCGGCGCGGCTGACGCTCAAGGCCGAACTCAGCGGCGGTGCGGCGGCCGGGATCGACATTGCTGCGGCGACACTCGAGGCCGATCTCGTCGAAGGCGGCAGCGGACCGGCGCTGCTGGTGCTGACGGGTGAAGACGGGCGGGCGCGCGTCGCCACGCAAGTGACATTACCGGCCGAAGGCGGGGCGCATTTCGAGGCGATCGAGGCGCAGCTTTTCGGGGCGCCACTTTCGGGCGCGGTGCGGCTGTCGCCCGACTGGATCGCCTCGGGCGAAATTTCCGGGCGGCGCCTGGCGCTGGCGCCGCTCGGGCGGCTTGCCGGTATCGCGCTGGAGGGCCGCGGCGAGATCGCGCTGACGCTCAATGACCGGGCCGGGCGGCAGGACATGCAAGCGACGCTCAACGCCAGGCGGATCGACATCGATATCGGCGCGACGCTGGGGACGGCCACGGCGGCGGGCGAGATGCTGTCGCTCGACCAGGTCGAGATGACGGTGGCGCTGAGCGATCTTCATGGCGCGGCGACGCTGGACGCCCGGCTCGCGGCCGGCGGCGGCGCCTCGGGCAACACCAATTTCAGCGCCATCGCCGCCGGCGCGCAGGGAGCGCTCGACAATCTCGAACTGACGGCGCAACTCGAAGGCGAGCGGCTGTCGTTGCGGGCCGAGACGGTGTCGCTCGATATCGGCGGCCGGTGGCAGGGCGACGTGCTCTCCTTCGAGACGCTGTCGCTGACGCTGGGCGACACCTCGATGGCGCTCGCCGCGCCGCTGCGGATCGCGCTGCCGGCGGGCGGGCTCGATGTGGCCGGGCTGGCGCTCGCCTTTGCCGGCCCGGAAGGCGCCGGGACGCTCGCGGCGACGATGCGGTTGCGGCCGCGCCAAGTGCAATTGACGCTCGATGCCGAACGCATGCCGCTGGCGCTGCTGACGCCGCTGCTGCCGGTCGATGCGACCGGCGGGACGATGAGCGGGCGCGTCAGGCTCGACACGGCGCGCGAAGAGGGCGAGGTGGCGCTGCGCTTCGACGCTGTGCAACTGACCGATGCCGAACTCGATCAGCGGCCGGCCTTCGATGCGACGCTGGAGGGGCGCTGGGCGCAGCGGCGGCTGACCGCGAAGGCGCTGGCGCATGGCGTTTCCGAAGAACCCTTCGTGCTCAACGCGTCGCTGCCGCTGGTGCGCGATCCGGGCGGCGCCTGGCCGGCGCTGCCGGCGCGCGGCACGGTCAGCGGCGATCTCAGCTGGCGCGGGCCGATGGAGTCGCTGATGGCGCTGGTCGACCTGCCGGGGCAACGGCTTGCCGGCGACACCGAAATCGCCCTGCAGGCGAGCGGCGATGTGTCGGCGCCGGTCATATCCGGCCATGCGCATCTCCGCGGCGGCCGTTTCGAGAATTTCGCCACCGGCACGGCGCTCAGGGATCTCAATATCCGTCTCGATGGCGCGCGCAGCGAGGTGCTGCGGTTTGCGCTCAGCGGGCGCGACGGCGACAGCGGCCGGTTGACATCCGAGGGCACGATTTCGCTGGCCGCCGACCGGGCCGATGCGATCCGTGTGCAGACGAAGTTTGCCGATCTGCAGGTGGCGCGGCGGCAGGACCTGACGCTGTCGGTCAGCGGCGATCTCGCGCTCGTCGGCGCGGCGCTGCCGCCGACCAAGGAAGCGCCGCTGAAACTGACCGGGGCGCTGACGACCACCGATGCGCTTTTCATCATTCCCGAACGCCTGCCCGCCAATGTGCCGCATATCGCCGTGATCGAGGTCAACGGGCCGGACGAGGCGGCCGAGGCCGGGCCGAGCCAGGAAGAGGTGCCGTTTCCCTCCGAACTCGATCTGGCGCTGACCATCGGCGCGCCGCCGGCGCAACTGGCCGGACGCGGCGTCAATGCCTTGTGGGCGGGCGATCTGAAGGTGACCGGCACGGCAGACGAGCCGCGCGTCAACGGCACGCTGCGCAGCCTGCGCGGCACGCTCGAATTCGCCGGCAAGACCTTCACGCTGTCGCGCGGGGTGGTGACGTTCCGCGGCGAGGTGCCGCCCGACCCGGCGCTCGACATCGCGCTCGACTACAGCCGCGGCGCTTTCAAGGCGACGATCGGCATTGGCGGGCGCAGTTCGATGCCGGCGATCACGCTGACATCGCAACCGACCATGCCACAGGATGAAATCATCGCGCGGATCCTGTTCGAAAAAGGCGTCGGCGAATTGTCGGCGATGGAGGCGGCGCAGCTTGCCAATACGGCCGCCCAGCTTTCCGGCGCCGGCGGCATTGGCGGTTTCGGCCTGCTCGGCCAGATGCAGCGCGCGCTCGGGCTCGATGTGCTGCGCGTCGACCAGGGCGCCTCGGGGGGCACGACGGTGGCGGCCGGGAAATATCTGCGCGAGGGATTTTATGTCGGCGTCGAGCAGGGGGCGCTGGCCAGCGATTCATCGGTCAAGATCGAGATCGACCTCACCGACAATATCAGCGTCGACACCAAAGTCGGACAGGACGCCTCGAGCGGCGCCGGCATCAACTGGAAATGGGACTATTGACGCGGCTCAGTAACGCGAGCCGCCGGTGATGCCCCGGTTGGTCGTGGCGCCGCTGGTGAAGTCGTTGATCTTGTCGAGCTGCTCGCGGTTGCGGAGCTTCTCTTCGCGCTGCCGGCGCTCATAATCCTCGGCATACATTTCGGCGTCGTGCAGATCCGGCGTGTCGTAATCCGCATCGTAGCCCGAGCGGTAATTGACCGGAGGGGAATCGACCGGGTCGGACAATTCGTAACGGATGTCGTCATTTCCGGCGGGCGCCTCTTCGGCCGCGGCCGGGCGCATGGCCAGCGGGCCGAACGCCATCAGCGCCGCCAGCGCCGCCGCGGCAGGCCATTTGATCCTTGGCCAGGGAGAGGCTTTTCCGTTCATCCGACACCATTCCTTCTGCAACGCCACCGTCCCGCAGCGGACCGTTCCGAAGCGGAACCATACAGGAAAGCCGCACGCTCCGACACAGCCGGATTTGGCGCGAAACGGCCGCAAGGTTAACGCGCCTGCCGGCCGCCCGGCGGTCAGATTTCGACGGCGACGCCGCCGGCCGGGGCGGACGATCTGCCGCACCCGGCCGGACAGTGACGGACACTCTGTCGCGGCGCCTGCGGCTCAAAAATAGGTACATTTTTTCTAGGGGTATTGCCCTAGCGCGGCCCCGAAACGGGGCGGGCAGGAAACGACCGGCGGCGGCGAGGAACATGACAAAGGTCACCTATATCGAGTTCGGCGGCACGGAACACAGCGTCGATGTGGCCGACGGGCTGTCGGTGATGGAAGGGGCGGTGCGTTACACCATCCCGGGCATCGAGGGCGATTGCGGCGGCGCCTGCGCCTGCGCGACCTGCCATGTCTATGTCGAAGAGGGCTGGCTCGAGAAGCTCGCGCCGATGGACGAGCTCGAGCGCGACATGCTCGATTTCGCCTTCGACGTCAAAGAGAACAGCCGCCTTTCCTGCCAGATCAAGGTCGAACCCTCGCTCGACGGGCTCGTCGTCAAGACGCCCGCGCGCCAGTACTAGCGGAACCGGAACAACAGGCCGCCCGAACAGAAGAACAAGCGGCCGCAGCCAGGAGGAAGACCATGAGTGCACAGACC
Organism: Parvibaculum sp.; assembly: GCA_030682415.1. Lineage (GTDB taxonomy): Bacteria > Pseudomonadota > Alphaproteobacteria > Parvibaculales > Parvibaculaceae > Parvibaculum. The sequence continues at coordinate 7,391 of JAUXOE010000146.1, read as the reverse complement.
GGAGCGAAGGTCGTCTCGAAAGGCGACTGGAAAGTGACGATGACGCCGGACGATATCTACCGCAATCCGATGGATATCGCCTGGACCTTCGACTACATGTTCTCGGAAGACAAGGTCGAGGACCTTTACAAGCGCGCCAAGCAGAACCAGTGGGATTCCGACGATCTGCTCCCCTGGGACACAGTGGTCGATCCGTCGCGTCCGCTGATCGCCAATGACGCCGACATCTATCACAAGATGCCGTTCTTCAAGAAGCTGTCGAAATCGCAGCAGGAAACCTTCACCGCGCATTCGACGGCGCAATTGCTGTCGCAATTCCTGCACGGCGAACAGGGCGCGCTGATGACGGCAGCCTGCGTGACGCATTCGGTGCCGGACGAAGGCGCCAAGCTTTATGCCGCCACGCAGACGATGGACGAGGCGCGGCATGTCGAGGTCTATGCCAAATATTGCGACAAGATCGCGATCATCTATCCGATGTCGCCCTGGCTGAAGCAACTGATCGACGTGACGCTGCAATCGGACCGCTACGAGAAGGTCATGATCGGCATGAACATGATCGTCGAAGGGCTCGCGCTGGGCGCCTTCAACAACATGTACCGGACGACGACCTGCCCGCTGCTGAAGCAACTGACCTTCAACGTGATGCGCGACGAGAGCCGGCATGTCTCGTTCGGCCATGTGTTTCTCGGGCCGGTGTTCAAGAAGATGCATGCCGACGATCTCGAAGAGCTTGCCGAGTTCGCCTTCCAGGCCGTCAATATTCTGGTCAAGGCGCAGACGGCCGGGACGATCGCCAACAAGGTCGATCCGGGCTTCATGCAGGTGCTCGAAAACAGCGGCATCGATGCCGATGATTTCTTCAAGGGCCTGAAGGAAGCCGAGGAGGCCGGCCTCACCCGCGACCTGCCGCCCGGCCAGGTGCATGCGCTGAAGGACCTGATGATGCCGGCGCTGGCGCGTGTCGGACTGCTGACGCCGACGGCGCGCAAGAAGTACGATGAGGCGGGTATTCCGGTGTTCGACGACATCCGGGTGCTGCAGGCCATGGAAGGCGGTCATCCGACCGGCGAGGTTGCGGCCGAATAACCGATCAGATCAGCGGTGCGCCGGCCATGCAGCGGGTCGGCGCACCGTTTCGGCTCACGCGCAAGCTGCGCAACCAGAGAGAAATCGATATGGCGAAAAAGGCGGGCGAAACGGCGCGTGATGACGAGCGGCCCGATTTCCATCGCGCGCTGGTCGACGGCATTCCGGAGGCGATCATCGTCTCGACCCCGGAAGGCGAGATCACCTATTTCAATCCCGCTTCCGAACGGCTGCTTGGATACAGCGCCGCCGAGGTTATCGGCAAGAGCATCACGGTGCTGGTGCCGCAACAGCCGGGGCGCCGCGCCGATCCGGTCAAATGGCTGGCGCGCTGGGCGGCCGAACCCGAACACGAGCAGTCGCGCTTTCTCGATCTGATCGGGCGGCGCAAGGACGGGCATGAAATGCCGGTCGATGTGCGCGTCGTCGAAGCCCGGATCGGCGGCGCGGCGCGCTTCCTGATCACCTTCCGCGACAACAGCGTCAGGCGGCAGGAACAGGTCGCTTACAAGGAGCGCAACCTGCTCTTCTCGCGCATCCTGATGGTCGCCGAGGACGGGATCATTTCGGTCGACGCGGATCAGAAAATCACCTTCTTCAATCTCAAGGCCGAAAAGATGTTCGGCTATCGTGCCGAAGAGGTTCTCGGCCAGAAGCTCGACACGCTGCTGCCCGAGCGGTTCCGGAAACCGCATGCCGGACAGGTCAGGGCCTTTGGCACGTCGAAGGACGCATCACGCTGGATGAGCGACCGCGGGCCGGTGACCGGACGCCGCAAGGACGGCACGGAATTTCCGGTCGATGCCACGATCACCAAGGTCGAGACCGGCGGCAAGATCACCTATACGGCGCATCTGCGCAGCAATGCCGGCAAGACAACACGCGTGGCGCGGGCGTGATGGGCCGGTGCATCGATGTGACGTTCAGGGCGCGTCGGCGACCTTGACCACCAGCTTGCCGATATTGCCGCCATCGAAGAGCTTGTTGACGGCAGTGGGCGCCTGCTCGAGCCCGTCGACGATCGTCTCGCGGTGCTTGAGCTTTCCCTCCGCCACCCATTGGGCAAGCTGCATCGTGCCTTCGGCGAATTTGGCCATGAAGTCGATGACGATGAAGCCGCGGATGGTGATGCGGCGCATCAGGATCGGCGAGAAATCGGCGCGCATCGGCTCGCCGGTGTTGTAACCCGAAATCATGCCGCAGAGCGGCATGCGGCTGAACAGGTTCATGCGCGCCATGACGGCTTCCATGATCTCGCCGCCGACATTTTCGAAATTGACGTCGATGCCGTCGGGCGTCGCGGCGGCCAGTTGCTCGCGCCAGTCTTTGCGCTTGTAGTCGATGGCGGCGTCGAAGCCGAGATCCTCGACGATGTGGCGGCATTTGTCCGGGCCGCCGGCGATGCCGACCGCGCGGCAGCCCTTGATTTTCGCGATCTGGCCGACGACCGAACCGACGGCGCCGGCGGCGGCCGAGACGACCACCGTGTTGCCGGGTTGCGGTTCGCCAAGCTCCAGCAGGCCGAAATAGGCGGTGAGGCCCGTCATGCCGCAGGCGCCGAGCATGGTCGGCAGGCCGACCGGCAGACCCTTCGGCAGCACGCCCATTGCGCTCGCGCCTTCATCGGCAATGCAGTAGTCCTGCCAGCCGGTCAGGCCGCTGACATGATCGCCTTCCTTGTAGCGGGCCGAATTCGACTTCACGACGACACCGATGCCGCCGCCGCGCATCACCGCACCGATCTCGACCGGCGGCATGTATTGATCCATGTCGCTCATCCAGATGCGGTTGGTCGGATCGAGGCTGAGGTAAAGGACGCGCACCAGCGCCTGGCCCGGGCCCGGCTCCGGGATCGGCTCCTTCACCAGATCGAAATTCGAGGTCTCGATGCGGCCCGTCGGACGGGATTTCAGGCGGAACTGGCGGTTGACGTCGTTTTTCATTTTTTCTCCCATGTGCCTTACGGCAACACGATTTCAAACCAGAAGTCAAAGCGGTCGAGCAGCGACAGAAAGTCGGCGAAGGCTTTCGTATCACCTTGGACCGACACCTTCTTTTCGGCGATTGCCGCATCGAGCGTCGTTTCGCCGACCACCAGCTCGACCAACGCGGCGCGGGTCAGCGAAACGGCGACAGCGCCCGCGATCTTCCGGTCCCTGTAGTGATGCAGCACCGCGTTTTCGAGCGTCAGCGCGTAATGTTCGCCGGTGTCGGTGAAGGTCAGGCCGAAAGCAAGCTGGCGGGCGCCGGCCCTGGTGCCGTTGAGACGCACCGAGAGCGAGTCGATCAACTGCTCGGCCGGGAGCGCCTTTAACTGGCCGGCCGCGCCCTGACGCGGCACATCCGACGGCGGGCGCGGATTGCGGAGTTCCATCGCGGCCGTCAGGTAGAAGCCGCGCCACGGACCCGACTCCGCCTGATAGCCCATTTGTTCCAGCGCGTCGGCCTGCAAATGCCGCGCATCGGCATTGGACGGATCGGCGAAGACCAGATGATTGACGATTTCGGCGACCCAGCGAAATTCGCCCTTGTCGAAGGCGGCACGCGCCTTGGCGAGCAGCGCATCGGCGCCGCCGGCGAGATCGACATAGCGCCGGCCGGCTTCGACCGGCGGCAACTTGTGCAGGTTGGCCGGATTGCCGTCGAACCAGCCGAGATAGCGCTGATAGACGGCCTTGGCGTTGTGGTTGAGCGTGCCGTAATAGTCGCGCGTGTACCATTCACTGGCCAAGCTCGGCGGCAGCACCAGCTCCTCGGCGATTTCGAGCGGCGTCAATCCGTGATTGGCCAGGCGCAAGGTCTGGTCATGGACATATTTGTAGAGGTCGCGCTGCTTTTTCAGGAAAGCGACCGTTGCCTCGCGGCCCCAGCGCGGCCAGTGATGGCTGGCAAACATCAGTTCGGCATCGCCGGCGAAGAGATCGATCGCCTCGTCGATATACCAGCTCCAGGACTTGGCGTCGCGCACCTGGGCGCCACGCGGCGTATAGAGATTGTGAAGCTGGCAGGAGCAATTCTCGGCCATGCAGAGCGCCTTGAATTGCGGGAAGTAGAAATTCATTTCGGCCGGCGCTTCGGTGTCTGGCGTCACCTGAAAGACGATCTCGACGCCGTCGATAACGAGCCTGGTGCCGGTTTCGGAAATGCTGACGGTCGGCGGCACCAGGCTCACCTGCCCCATCGACACGGTCTTGCCGAGACCGGCGTCGACATGGCCCTTCGGCCCGCGCGGCAGCAGCGCGCCATACATGTAGGTGGCGCGGCGGCCCATCGCGTTGCCGGCCAGCACGTTTTCGCTGACCGCCTCTTCGAGGAAGCCTTCGGGCGCGATGATCTGGAGGCCACGCTTTATGTCCTCGTCGCTCAATACACCATAGACGCCGCCATAGTGATCGACATGGCTGTGAGTGTAGATGACGGCGGTGACGGGCTTGTCGCCGCGGTGCTTGCGCATCAGGGCCAGCGCGGCGGCGGCGGGCTCGGCCGAGATCAGCGGGTCGATGACGATGTAGCCGGTGTCGCCCTCGATGAAGGTGATGTTGGAGAGGTCGAAATTGCGGACCTGATAGATGCCGGGCGTGACTTCGAACAGACCATGGATCGCGTTGAGCTTCGCCTGACGCCAAAGGCTTGGATTGACCGTGTCGGGACAACCGGTGCAGCCGTCATGCGCGGTATCGATGAACGAAAAGGTACCCATGTCCCAGACGGCATGGCCGGCGGCGTTCAGCACCTTTGCATCGGGAATGGTGCCGATAAAGCCCTTGCGGGCGAGCGCGAAATCGTCGGGCGTGTCCGGCGGCAGCGCCGCGCGCAATGCCTCGTGAGCACGGCGCGTCGCCGTGGTTGCATCTTTCGGAGTTTCCATCGTCCCGTCCCTGCCCTGCGCACCGTTGACCGGCGGCACATCATGTTGGGGAGAGACTACAGCTTCGGGACGCGGCGGCAAAGTCCGGGGCGGATGCCCGCGCCACACCCGGATCAGGCGCCGATTTCGCTTCGCATCCAGAAGTGAGAAACGAGAAACATCGTGTCGGCGGATTGGCCGTCGCGGCCGAGCGGCGCCAGAAGAAGTTCGAAGCGGATATAGGTTTTGTCCTGGTGAAGGACATTGCCGAAGGCGCGGATGGGACCGCCATGTTCCAGCATCGCGCCGGCGACGCCCCGCCAGCGCGCCAGAATTTCCGGCGCCAGCCGCGTCGACAGCGGGCGGTTGTGGATCTGTCCGAAAACCTCTTCGAAGCGCGCACCGGCCAGCCGGGGAAACATGTCGACACCGCCGCCCGGCAGCGGCGTCAGGTCGAAAAGGACCGTGCAGGGCAATAGCGAGGGGATTTCCTCCGGGCGGATGTCATTGCGCCGCGGCATTGGCCGGCCGTCCAGCTTGCTGCGCCAGTATTCAAGACCGGCAAGCGTCTCCGGCGCCTCGAAGGCGAGGCTCCGGTCCACCTCGATCGGCGGCAATTCGATCGGCTTGCGGTACGCGCCCTCGCCTCTGGTCGACATTCGCTCCCCCCGGAACATGTCTCGCGGATGCCCGATTCGTTTCCAAGCCTAATACAGCCGGAGCTCTGGGCAAAACCGGGATTTCGACAACACTCCGTTCAGAGAACAATCGCCGACGGCATGCATGCCGTCAGGCGGTTCGGGCGATGTCGAGCTTCAATTCCGCGATCATGGCGTCACGGATCTGGAACTTCTGTACCTTGCCGGTGACGGTCATCGGAAATTCGGGCACGAAGCGGACATAGCGCGGCACTTTGTAATGCGCGATCTGGCCCTTGCAGAAACCTTTGATCTCTTCCTCGGTGGCGCTTTCACCGGGCTTCAGCTTCACCCAGGCGCAGATTTCCTCGCCATATTTCGCATCCGGCACACCGACGACGGCGACATCCTCGATTTTCGGGTGGCGATAGAGATATTCCTCGATCTCGCGCGGATAGACGTTTTCGCCGCCGCGAATGACCATGTCCTTCAAGCGGCCGACGATGTTGCCGTAGCCTTCGACGTCGATGGTGGCGAGGTCGCCGGTATGCATCCAGCCTTCGGCGTCAACCGCCTCGGCGGTTTTTTCCTTGTCGTCCCAGTAACCGATCATGACCGAATAACCGCGTGTGCAGAGTTCGCCCGGCTCGCCGCAAGGCACGGTCTTGCCTTCGAGATCGACGATCTTGCATTCGAGATGCGGCTGCACGCGGCCGATGGTCGAGACACGGCGTTCAAGCGTGTCGCTCTCGCCGGTCTGGAAGCTGACGGGGCTGGTTTCGGTCATGCCGTAGGCGATGGTGACATCCTTCATGTGCATGCGGGAAATCACCTGCTTCATCACCTCGACCGGACAGGGGGAGCCGGCCATGCAACCGGTGCGCAATGAGGAGAGATCGAACTTGTCGAAATCGGGATGGCCGAGCTCGGCGATGAACATGGTCGGCACGCCATAGAGGCCGGTGCAGCGTTCCTTCTCGACCGCCTGCAGCACCGCCAGCGGGTCGAAAGCATCGGCCGGATAGACCATGGTCGCACCGTGCGTCAGGCAACCGAGATTGCCCATCACCATGCCGAAGCAATGATAAAGCGGCACGGGGATGCAGAGGCGATCGCCTTCTTTCAAGCCGATGCTGCGCCCGACCATGAAGCCGTTGTTGAGAATGTTGTGATGCGAGAGCGTCGCGCCCTTCGGCAGACCGGTGGTGCCGCTGGTGAACTGGATGTTGATGGCGTCGCGGCAGTCGAGCTTGTCGGCCAGCGCGGCGACCGCCTTGCGCTCGGCCGCGCCTGCCCTGCCCGCGATGTCGTCGAATTGCAGCCAGCCGGCGCGTGGGCTGCCACCGATCTGGATGACATGTTTCAGTTGTGGAAGTTTCGCCGATGCGAGTTCGCTTGTGGATTGCGGGATTTCCGGCGCCAGCGTTTCGACCATCTCGACATATTCGGATGTCTTGAAACGCTCGGGCGCGATCAACACCTTCACGCCGACCTTGTTGAGCGTGTATTCGAGCTCGGAGAGGCGATAGGCCGGGTTGATGTTGACCAGAACGATACCCGCCTTGGCGGTGGCGAATTGCGTCAGCGTCCATTCGGCGCAATTGGGCGCCCAGATGCCGACGCGGTCGCCGCGCGCGAGACCTAATGTCAGCAGGCCGGCGGCCAGCGCCTCGGCTTTGTCGTTCAGTTCCTTATAAGTCCAGCGGATGTTCTGGTGGACCGAGACCAGCGCCTCGCGATCCGGCCATTTTGCGGCGGCGGATGTCAGCGCCTGACCGATGGTTTCATCGCGCAAGGCGGGTGCATCCGCGCCGCGC
>JAUXOE010000144.1 GCA_030682415.1 Parvibaculum sp. | reverse complement strand
GCACTTATCCCCGCCCTGCAAAACCTGCTTTGCAAAAACGAAAACCCCGCCGTCATCCGGCGGGGTCACGCAAAAGCGGGGATAAGTTTTTTCAAAAAACCCATATCATCCGTAGGCGGATGAAAATTTCAGGTGTTTGTGACAGTTTTATGACAGTTTTGTGACAGAGGGGGGGTTACGCCTCGTCGTCGCTGTCGATTTTGACGTCCTTGAGGCTCGCGAACACGCTGTCGGCGTCGTAGCTCTTGCGCTCCTCGTCTTCCGCCTTCTTCTCCGGCGCGGCGATGGTGGCATGCGCCGGTTCGGCGGGTGCGGGCGCGGTTTCGCTCGCCGGCAGCAGCGTTTCGGAAATACCGGCCGCCTTGTTGGCCTTCTTGCGTTCGCGTTCGGCCTTGCGGGCGGCCTTGTTGACCGCCGCGTCGAGCTCGATTTGCGAGCAGAGACTGAGGGTTACGGGATCGACCGGTTTGATGTTGGGCGCGTTCCAGTGGCTGCGGTCGCGCACGCTCTGGATCGTCGGCTTGGTGGTGCCAACGAGGCGCGCGACCTGCGCGTCGGTCAGTTCCGGGTGGTTGCGCAACAGCCAGGCAATGGCGTCCGGGCGGTCCTGGCGGCGCGAGACGGGCGTGTAGCGCGGGCCCTTGCGCACCGGCATGGGCGGCAATTTGTATTTGCTTTCAGCGGTTTGCAGGCGCTCGTCCGGGTCGTTCTGGCAGCGCTCGATTTCGGCGCGCGTCAGCTGGCCGGAGACCACGGGGTCCATACCCTTGATGCCCTGCGCCACGTCGCCATCGGCGATGCCCTTCACTTCAAGCACATGGAGGCCGCAGAAATCGGCCACCTGGTCGAAGGTCAGCGCGGTATTCTCGACCAGCCAGACAGCGGTCGCCTTGGGCATTAGGGGCTGAGTCATGTCGGTTCCTCTGATCCACCCGGCGAGCCCGCCGGATAAACCGCTTTTCGTGTCCATCGAAGAATGAGTTAGGGCGTTATATAGGGCGAAAAAGACGCCAATGAAAGCGGAATGATGCGGCCGCCGCGAAATGGCTGCGGGACGCAAAAAGGCCGGAATCCTTGGGATTCCGGCCTCTGTCTTGCGCGGTCGCGTGGTCCTAGCGGTTGATCACGGTGATCTTGGTGCCTTCGATGCTGACACCGGCCATCAGGCCCTGCTGGTCGAAGATGAAGGCATAGGCATCATCCTTGAGCGTGGAGGAGGAGAGGTTCTTGGCCACGCCCTCGTCGACAACCACAACCGTCGGGCCGACGCCGATTTCCCAGCCGCGGCTTTCGGCCAGATAGTTCACAGCCGCGTCGTTCATCAGGAAGACCGCATAGCCGTAAGACTGGGCGCCCGCCTGCAGGCCCCAGGAACCGGTGACGGAGTTGTAGTAATTGGTCACTTCACCGTCCTGTTTCAGCAGGCCCTCGCCATAGGCGCCGCCGAAAACGAGACCGGCCTTCACGACGTTCGGGAAGATGAGAACGGCCTGCGCCCTTCCGGCAATCTCCTTGGCGACCGGACTGGTCGCATAGAGCTTGTCGAGTGCGAGTTCGGCTTCCTTGTTGAGGTCTTCGGCCGTTGCCGCGTGGGCACCTTGATATGCGCCGAGTGAAACCGACGTCGCCGCGGCGAAGACGGCCGCAAGAATGAATCGTCTGAGGTTTTTCATCGGAGTTTCTTTCATGTCATGGGAATACAGGTCTGTTCGACCGGAAGCGGCATCGCGCAAGGCAACGATGCGCGACGGCGATGCCGTCAACGTCCCGACCTTCGGCGCCGCCTGTGGCGACATGTGGGGCAGACTGTGATCATTTCAGGCGCGAATGTGGCCGCGCCCGGAAAACGGCTCAGATCGTCAGTATAATCTTGCCGATATGGCTGCTTTTTTCCATAAGCGCATGCGCCTTTGCGGCGTCCTTCAGCGGAAAAACCGTGTCGATCAAGGGTTTTACGCGGCCGGCTTCGATCAGTGGCCAGACTTTTTCGCGCAAGGCACGGGCGAGGCTGGCCTTTTCCTCGATGCTGCGCGGCCGCAATGTCGAGCCGGTCAGCGTCAGCCGTTTCAGCATCACCGGCAGGAAGTTCACTTCGGCCGTCGGACCGTTGAGGAAGGCGATCGAGACGATGCGGCCATCGGTGGCGGCGGCCTGAATGTTGCGCGGGATGTAGTCGCCGCCCACCATGTCGAGGATCACATCGGCGCCGCGGTTTTCCGTCAGCCGTTTCGTTTCGGCGACAAAATCCTGCGTCCGGTAGTTGATCGCCGCCTCGGCGCCGAGTTTCAGGCAGGCCGCGCATTTTTCGGCCGAGCCGGCGGTTGCCAGCACGCGGGCGCCGAAGATGCTGGCGAGCTGGATTGCCGTCGTGCCGATGCCGCTCGAGCCGCCATGCACCAGCAGCGTCTCGCCGGCCTTGAGCGCGCCGCGCTCGAAGACATTGGTCCAGACGGTGAAGAAGGTTTCAGGCAGCGCCGCTGCTTCCGTCATCGACAAGCCCTGCGGCACCGGCAGGGCATGGCTTTCATGCGCTAGGCAGTATTCGGCGTAGCCGCCGCCACCGACAAGCGCGCAGACCTTGTCGCCCGTCTTCCATAACGTGACGCCCGGTCCTGTCGCCACCACTTCGCCCGCGACCTCGAGGCCGGGCGTTGCCGGCGCGCCCGGCGGCGGCGGATAGAGCCCCATGCGCTGGATCGTGTCCGGCCGGTTGACGCCCGCTGCCGCGACCTTGATCAGGATTTCGCCATGGCCGGGCTCGGGGCGCGCAATCTGGCGGGTTTCCAGTACGTCCGGGCCGCCGGGCTCGCGGATGGCGATGGCCGTCATTGTCGCGGGCAGGTTCGGCAAGGGGCGCACCTCTTCGTCGGCGGATCGGCTTGCAGGTCTAGCCCGCTGTCCCCAAACTGGCAACCGACGACGATCTTGGAGGCGGAGCGTTATGGAACGGGACGAATTGGAGCCGCGCAAGCGGCGCAATGAGGCGCTGGCGGCGCTTGCCAAGGAGGATCTGAGCCTTCTCGGGTTCGAAGAGCTGGAGGAACGAATCACAGCGCTCGGAACCGAAATTGCGCGAATCCGCAACGAAATGGTCAAGAAGCGCGGTTCGCTGTCGGCCGCCGAAGCATTGTTCAAAAAATAGACACCTGTAGTTAAGGCATTAGAAATACAGCGCTTTTAGTTGCGGTATCACAATGTTCGGGCGTCTTTCGTCTTGTCGTCGGCGCGTCAAATTGCCTCAAGATTAACTTCCTGTTAGGAATGATCTCGCTAGGGTGACCTTGCGTAATCCAGTTCTCTGGATTTCTGAGTGGCTCCTATCCACTCTGTTTGACGCCTCCCTGTTAGAACTTGAGCCGCGGGCTTTCCCGCGGCTCTTTTTTGTCCGCTGACCCCTCGCTGGCACGGATATTGATCCCTCAGACCCTGACTGTGCCGCAATGGCGCGATTTCAGGGGTTTGTGGGATGAGTGTGCACGAGATCACCGGCGACGAGATTGGCTTCGCGGAAGCCGAATGCGTCACCTTGAGCGAATTCATGGCCTCAGGCCTCTTCCAGCGCACCTATGGCGAGGGGATGCGGCTGGTTGAGGAAACCTCGGCCTATCTCGACGGTGAGGGCCGGGCGGCGGCAAAGAGTCTGCCCCGCGAGGCCTCGCTTGCCTATGCCGGCGAGAGCATGCGCCTGACCACGCGGCTGATGCAGGTCGCCTCATGGCTTCTGGTCCGCAAAGCGGTGCATGAGGGCGAAATGACGGCCGAGGAAGCCAATTCCGAGAAATACCGCCTCGCCACCAAGGAAATCGCCCGCCAGCCGCGTTTTGCCGGCGCCGACGCTCTGCCGCAGCGCCTTCTGGAGCTGATCGAACGGTCGGAGCGGCTCTATGCGCGGGTCGAGCGCCTCGATACCCGGCTCAGGGAGCCCGTCGCCGGGCCGGCGCTCAACCACCCGCTGGCCGAACAGATGCAGCGCGTTGAGGCGTTTTTCCGCGAAAGCCTTTCCAGCGAATTCCCGCGCCCGCAATTCGGCCGCCGCAAGCGCCGGCCCGAGTAGCTTCGCCGGTCACGTCGACAAAAAAGCCCCGCAATGCGGGGCTTTTTCATTTCCGGGCTTGTCGCGGAAGGCTCAGTTGCTGCCGATAAAGCCAAACTTCTTCTTGAACCGGCTGACACGGCCGCCACGGTCGAGAAGCTGCTGGCCGCCGCCGGTCCAGGCCGGGTGCGTCGTCGGGTCGATGTCGAGCACCAGCGTGGCGCCGTCCGACCCATAGGTCGAGCGTGTCTGGAAGGTGGAGCCATCGTTCATCGTCACGGTGATGAAGTGGTAGTCCGGATGGGTGTCTTTCTTCATGGCTCACGCCTTCCCGAATTGAAAACGGCGCGCCGGGGCTGCCCCATCGGGGATGCCGCGCTGCCGGAATGGGGGCTTATAGCGAACGGGCGATGCCCATGCAAGCCGAGATACAAAGGCTGTTTTGGGGCCATCTATCCCGGATTTTGCGCGCTCATGCCGCAGCGGGCGGTGCGGGGCGGCGTTGCGGCGACAGGGACCTGATTGCTATACCAGCGCGGAACTTATACCCGGGGTCCCCCCGAGCGGCTAGTGTGGCCGGTCCCGCAACGAAGAACCGGCAGACATGCATGAGCGATACATCGAATCCGGTCATCGAGGCCATTGAGGAAGAAGCGCAACGGCGCAAGCCTGCCAAACGGGTCCGGCCGATCCTGCGGCTGCTGCCCTTCCTGGCGGTTTATCGGGGCATGGTGGCGCTGGCGGTTCTCGCACTCGTTCTGGCGACGCTCGCGACGCTCGCCATTCCGATGGCCGGCGGCCGGCTCGTCGATCTCCTCAACGACGCCGACGATACGGTCACGGCTGCCTTTATCGACCAGTATTTCCTGGCGCTGATCGCCGTCGCACTGGTGCTCGGTATCGCCAGCGCCGCGCGCTTCTACTTCGTCAGCTGGCTCGGCGAGCGGGTGGTGGCCGATCTTCGGCAGGCGGTTTATGCGCATGTGCTGAAGCTCTCGCCGGCATTTTTCGAATTGACGCGCACCGGCGAAGTTCTGTCGCGGTTGACCGCCGACACGACGTTGATCAAAACCGTGGTCGGTTCTTCGGCGTCGATCGCGCTGCGCAATCTTTTCCTTTTCGCCGGTGCATCGTCGATGATGGTTGTCACCAGCGCGCGGTTGTCGAGCCTCGTTCTGTTCGCCATTCCGATGATCGTTCTGCCGCTGGTTTTTCTCGGCCGCTGGGTCCGGCGGCTGTCGCGCTCGGCGCAGGACAGGCTGGCCGATACCAGCGCCTTCGGTACCGAGAGCCTCAATGCCATTCAGACGGTGCAGGCATTCACCCATGAGGAACATGACCGGCGACAGTTTTTCGACACGGTCGAGCAGTCCTTCGATACGGCGCGGGCGCGCATCGTTGCCCGTTCGGTGCTGACGGCGTTGATTTTCTTCCTCGGCCTGACCAGCGTCGTCGGCGTCATCTGGTTCGGCATGAAGGATGTTATCGCCGGCGACATGACGGGTGGCGCGCTGGCGCAGTTTATTCTCTATGCGCTCTTTGCCTCCGGTGCGCTGGCGGCGCTGTCCGAGATATGGGGCGACATGCAGATGGCGGCAGGTGCCACCGAGCGCCTGATGGAGCTTCTCGATGTCGAGCCGCAGATCGCGGCGCCGGCGGTTCCCGGTTCCCTGCCAGTACCATCGCGCGGCGAGATCCGTTTCGATGCCATCACCTTTGCCTATCCGGCACGGCCGGGCATCTCGGCCCTTCGGGGATTCACGCTCGACGTCAATCCCGGCGAAACGGTGGCGCTGGTCGGTCCGTCGGGTGCCGGAAAAAGTACCGTCTTCCAGCTGCTTCTGCGCTTCTACGATCCGCAATCCGGGCATATTGCGCTTGACGGTACCGATGTGCGCGACGCCGACCCGCGCGACGTGCGGGCGCGCATCGCGGTCGTTCCGCAGGAGACGGTCATCTTCGGCACAACGATTGCCGAAAACATCCGTTATGGCCGACCCGAGGCCGGCTTCGCCGAGATCGAAGCCGCGGCGCGGGCCGCCCGCATCGACGATTTCATCGCCCACCTGCCGGATGGCTACAACACTCAGGTTGGCGAGCGCGGTGTGACGCTTTCGGGCGGTCAGCGCCAGCGCCTCGCTATTGCGCGCGCGATCCTGCGCGACGCGCCGGTCCTGTTGCTCGACGAAGCGACCAGCGCGCTCGATGCCGAAAGCGAAGCGGCCGTCCAGCAGGCGCTTGAAGGGCTGATGCGGGATCGCACGACGCTTGTGATCGCGCATCGTTTGGCGACCGTGCTCAAGGCAGACCGGATTATCGTCATGGAAGAGGGTCGTGTCGTCGCGTCGGGCACGCATGAAGAACTTTTGCGGCAGGGCGGGCTTTATGCGCGGCTGGCGCGGTTGCAGTTTACCGGCGACCTTTTGGGCGAGGCCACCGAGCCATTGTCCGGACCGGTCAGCGCGGCTATCGGTTGAACGAAATTCATCGGGAGAATGTCATGTCGAAACGTTGGCGGATTGCAGGTTATGTTGCGTTGGCTCTTGTCGTCGTCGTCAGCGTTCTTTCCTGGCGCTTCCTTGCCGCTGCCGGCTACTTCACCGCGATCAAACAGGAGATTGCCGCCGAGTGCCGTGCCATCGAGGCGGTGCCGGGCCCGGAAGACATCGTGATCGATCACGCGCGCGGCATAGCCTATGTGTCGGCCTATGATCGCCGCGCGGTGCAGGCCGGTGCGCCGGGCTCCGAAGCCGTCCGCGGCGGCCTTTATGCGATCGATCTGACGGCGCCGCAGGCCGATTGGTCGCTCTATCCGGTGACGCCGAACATGCCGGCCGATTTCCGGCCCCATGGCATCAGCCTTTATGTCGGGCCGGATGGCGCGCGGCGGCTTTTCGCGGTCAACCACCCGGCTGCAGGGCATGAGGTTGTCGAAATCTTCGATATTGCGGCTGATGGAACGCTGAGCCATGCGTTGAGCGTCACCGATCCGCTCTTCGTCTCGCTCAACGATGTCGTGGCAGTAGGGCCGGACAGCTTCTATGCGACCAACGACCATGCCTCGAAGAACGGGTTGCACCAGCTTTTCAGCAATATCCTGCTGCTGCGAAACACCAATGTCGTCTATCACGACGGTGCAGCGGCGCGTATCGCCGCCGACCGCTTTGGCTACGCCAACGGCATCAATGCCAGCACCGACGGTAGCCGGATCTATGTCGCCGACCTGATGAGTATGACCCTGCATGTGTTTGATCGCGACGCCGCGAGCGGCGATCTCCGCGGTGTCGACATGGCGCGGCTCGGCACTGGCATCGACAATATCGATGTGCAGCCCGACGGCTCGCTGCTGATCGGCGCGCATCCCAATCTGATCGATTTCATCGCCCATGCCGGCGACCCCGCCGCGCTTTCGCCGAGCCAGGTCGTGCGTGTCGAGGTCGACAAAAATGGCGGCGGCAAGGCCGGCACGATCTATCTCAATCTTGGCGCGGAGATATCGGGTATCAGTGTGGCCGCCGGCTATGGCGACGTGATGTTGCTCGGTCAGGTTTTCGAGCCGCAAGTTCTGGTCTGCGCACAATCGAAAGAGCTGAAAGCCTATTGATCAGCGTTCGGTCAGCTTGAATTCGATGCGACGGTTGCGCGTGTTATC
>JAUXOE010000143.1 GCA_030682415.1 Parvibaculum sp. | reverse complement strand
GGCGGACGAACGCGCCTTCTGGCAACGTACGCTGCAGGACGGCGAGCGCAGCGACGGCGATCTCGAAAAAGCGATCGAGATGATGCAGAAGCACGATGCGTTGGCCGATACGATCCTCCGGGCACGCCATTACGGCGCCATTGCCATCGACGCGCTGGCGATCTTCCCCGAGAGCGACTACCGGCAAGCTCTCACCGATCTGGTCGAGTTCTGTATCAACCGCAATCACTGACGCCGCAGGCAACCGCCCACCAGCCCGAATGTGCCTGCGCAACAGCGGCTGCCGCGCTGCGGGCTGCGGCTTCCTGCTCATAGATACCGAAACAGGTTGCGCCCGAACCCGACATGCGGGCCAGCCGGCAATCCTTGCTGTCGGCGAGCGCGGCATGTGCCGCGCCGATTTCCGGCGCGAGGCGCGTTGCCGGTGCCTGGAGGTCGTTCGGCTCGCCGGCAAGCCAGCCGGTGAGATCGTCGAGCGAGGCGAACACCGGAATGTTCGGCGCCGCCGGCTCGGTTTCCAGTGCCGGCGCGGCGAGCGCCCGGAACACATCGCCGGTCGGCAGCGCCAGGCCGGGATTGACCAATACCAGATGAAAGCGCGGCAACGCATCGAGCCGGGCCAGTTTCGCGCCTGTGCCCCACATCAGGGCCGGACGCGCATCGAGACAGACCGGAACATCGGCGCCGAGCGATGCAGCCATCTCGGTCAGCGCCGCTATGCCGGGCTCAACACCCCAGAGCCGCGTCAACGCACGCAAGGTCGCCGCTGCATCGGCCGATCCGCCGCCGATGCCGGAGGCGACGGGCAGGTTCTTTTCCAGCGTCAGCCGGGCGCCGGCTTTCACGCCGGTCCGTTCCCGCAACAGGCGCGCGGCGCGCAACACCAGATTGTCGGGCTCGCGGCCGAGCGCCGCTGCAAAGGGGCCCCGCATTTCCAGCGTCAGATCGTCGGCCGTTTCGGCGACAATCCGGTCGCCGGCTTGTGCAAAGACGACAAGGCTCCGCAATTCGTGATAGCCGTCGGCGCGACGTCCGATGATCCGCAGGCTCAGATTGATCTTGGCAGGCGCATTTTCGACGATATGGCGGCTCTCCGCGCCCGGCACCGCGTCAGGATCCTGCAGCGCCCGCGCCGCCTTCCTCGCGTTCGGCGCTCTCGGCCGCTTCGAGGCCAAGGTCGAGCTTGGTCCGCAGCAGCTTGATCCGCTTTTCCTCGGGATTCATCGCCAGGGCGTGGCTCCATTGGAAGCGCGCCTCGATTTTCCGGCCGACCTTCCAGAAGGCATCGCCCAGATGTTCGTTGATGGTCGGATCGTCGGGCTGCAACTCGACCGCGCGCTCAAGATACTTGACCGCAAGGTCGTATTCGCCAAGCCGGTAACGCGCCCAGCCGAGACTGTCGACAATGAAGCCGTCATTCGGACGCCGCTCCACCGCCTTCTCGATCATCGCCAGCGCCTCTTCGAGGCGGTGATGCTGTTCGACCCAGGAATAGCCAAGATAGTTCAGCACCAGCGGATGGTCGTCGGAGAGTTTCAGCGCCAGCTTCAGATCCTTTTCGGCCTTTTCCCATTCGCCAAGACGCTCGAAACAGATGCCGCGCGCATAATAGAGCGTCCAGTCGCGCTCCGACGGCGCGCCCGAAAGGGCGATAGCGCGCTCATAGTGGATGACGGCTTCGGCATAATTTTCCTTGGCGCGGTAAATGTCGCCGATGGCAACCACCGGATCGATGCTGCCGGGTTTCTCGCGTACGAGACGCTTCAGCATCGCGATCGCTTCGACCTCGCGCTCGAGCCGGTTGAGCGCCATCGCGGTCTGGATCCGCACATTCATGTAGAGCGGCGACTTGCGGTCGATCTTGTTGTAGGCGTCGATGGCATCCTGCCAGCGCTTGCGGTTTTCATAGGTGCCGGCCAGCAGCGAGCGGGCGATATCGAAATCGGGACGCAGATAAAGCGCCAGTTGGAGATAGACATCCGACAGGTCGCTCGACGTGTCCTGCATCAAGGCGCTTCCGAGTCCGTAAAGCGCCTCGGCTGCACCATCGGCGGCATTGCGCACATGGACCGGCAACGCCTCGCCGCGCGTCAGGCGCGCCAGATGATCGCGCACGAGCGGGTGATCGGGCGCAAAAGCGAGGAAGCCTTCCAGCGCCGCGCGGGCCTCGTCGGTGCGGCCCTCGCGCTGCAGGAAGGTTGCATAGGCCTCGACGACACGCACGCTGCTGCCGCCGCTGGCGCTCATGGCCTCGGCGAGGGCCGCGTCGGCGCCGGCGGTGTCGCCCAGCAGGTCGAGCATCAAGCCCTGATGGTAGGAGCGGAAAAGGGCAAAAGCCGTGCGTCCTTCGAAGGCGCCGATCTTTTCGAGCATCAATTCCTTGTTGCGCTCGCCGGTCGCCGCCCAGGCCGTTGTCAGCGTGCCGACAAGGGCCGTGAAGGGTCCCGGCGCCGAGGCCGCGATCTCTTCGCGCGCGCCGGCAAAATCGCCGCTCTTCATGTCCGCCAGCGCCAGCGTCAGCCGCGCCATGCGCTGGCCCGTCTCGATTGCGGTCAGCCGTTCGGCCAGCCGGACGGCGCGGTCGATATCGCCGGCCGACAAGGCGGCCATGAAGGCCCGGTCGAGCACCAGCGCATCATTGGGTTCGCCGCGCAGGGCGGCGTCGTAATACTCGGCGGCCTTCCGGGAATCGTTGATCGAGGCCGCATGGCGGCCAGCCAGATAGGCGCCATAGGGCGTCTCGCCGCGCTTTGCGCCTGTGTTGGCGAACGACCCGAGCGACGCACAGCCGCCCAGCAGCATCAGCGCCGCGATCAATGCGACGCGCTTCAATGCAGACGGGAGGATCGTTTCGCCGTTCGGTGCGCTAGCTGTAACGGCCATAGGGGCCCTGCCTCCGGGAGTGACATGGTGGTGGGCCGCCGCGGCGGCGCGCCGCCAGCCTACAGGAGCAGGCGCGCCGGATACAGGCGTGTTGGCGGCTGGCGCTCACATATTCGGGTAATTCGGTCCGCCCGCGCCTTCCGGCACCACCCAGTTGATGTTTTGCGCCGGATCCTTGATGTCGCAGGTTTTGCAGTGGACGCAATTCTGCGCGTTGATCTGGAAGCGCGGATTGGCGCCATCGGCGTCGCGGATCACCTCATAGACGCCGGCCGGGCAATAGCGCTGCGCCGGTTCGTCGTAATTCGGCAAATTGTAGGCGATCGGAATGGCCGGGTCCTTCAGCGTCAGGTGGACTGGCTGGTCTTCCTCGTGATTGGTCGCCGAGATGAAGACCGAGGACAGCTTGTCGAAGGAAATCTTGCCGTCGGGCTTCGGATAGACGATCGGCTTGCTCTCGCTGGCCTTTTTCAGCGTCGCGTGGTCGGGCTTCTTGTGCTTCAGCGTGAAGGGCAGGCCAAGCCCGAGATTGTTCATCCACATGTCGACGGCACCGAGGCCGATGCCGAAGAAGGTGCCGAGCTTCGACCAGAGCGGCTTGACGTTGCGCACGCGCTTCAGGTCCTTGTAGACCGCGCTTGTCTCATAGGCTTGCGTATAGGCCACGAGTTCATCGGCCTGGCGCCCGTCCTTCACCGCCTCGAAGGCGGCTTCGGCGGCCATGATGCCGGTCAGCATCGCATTGTGGCTGCCCTTGATGCGCGGCACGTTGACGAAGCCGGCCGAACAGCCGATCAGCGCGCCGCCGGGGAAGGTCAGCTTGGGCACCGACTGGAAACCGCCCTCGGTGATGGCGCGCGCGCCATAAGCGATGCGCTTTCCGCCTTCGAAGGTCTCGACGATCGAGGGATGATGCTTGAAGCGCTGGAACTCGTCGAAGGGCGAGAGATAGGGATTGCTGTAGTTCAGGTGAACCACGAAGCCGACCGAGACCAGATTGTCGCCGAAGTGATAGAGGAACGAGCCGCCACCGGTCGAATTGTCGAGCGGCCAGCCCATCGTGTGCTGCACCAGACCCTTGCGGTGCTTCGCCGGATCGATCTGCCAGAGCTCCTTGAGGCCGATGCCGAATTTCTGCGGCTCCCGGCACTCTTCGAGCTTGAACTTGCGGATCAGATCCTTCGACAGCGAGCCGCGCACGCCTTCGGCAAAGAAGGTGTATTTGCCGCGCAGCTCGATGCCGGGCGTGTAGCTGTCCTTGTGCGAACCGTCCTTCGCCACGCCCATATCGCCGGTGACGACGCCGCGCACCGCACCGTCCTCGCTGTAAAGCACTTGGGCGGCGGCAAAGCCCGGATAGATTTCGACGCCCAGCCCTTCGGCCTGTTCGGCGAGCCAGCGGCAGACATTGCCGAGACTGGCGATGTAGTTGCCGTGATTGTTCATCAGCGGCGGAAAGAGGAAATTCGGCACGCGCAAACCGCCGGCCGGCCCCAGATAGATGAAATGATCGGCCGTCACTTCGGTGTCGATCGGCGCACCCATGTCGCGCCAGTCCGGCAGCAGCGTGTCGAGGCCGATCGGGTCGATCACCGCGCCCGAGAGAATATGCGCGCCGACTTCGGAGCCCTTCTCGATCACGCAGACCGAGAGGTCGAAATCTTCCGAGGCCGCGAGCTGGCGCAGCCGGATCGCCGCCGAAAGCCCGGCCGGGCCGCCGCCGACAACCACAACGTCATATTCCATATATTCGCGTTCGACCGCCTGCTCGCTCATTCAGCCTCTCCTCGCCGCCGCTTTTTTGCGCCCGGACTTGCTCAAAATCGGGGTCCGTTATGGTGCGGATGACCCGTTTGGTCAATATATTGGGCGATACCGCGCATGGCGGCCTCAGTTGCGTGTTATTCTCAACAATTCGGGCGTTTGTTCTTTCGGAATGAACGATTGTAGAAGCGCATTTGTGACCGTCAAACCGGCGGCATTCGGCAAATCCCGGGAACCGCAAGGCCCATGAACCGATCCGGCCCTCCATCCCTTCCGCTCGCGGCCGACGAAGCAGCGGCGTTGCTGCGCTTCTATGTCGATGCGGGTGTCAGCGAAGCGCTGGCCGAGGCGCCGGTCGACCGCTACATGCTGGACGAGGCGGCCGCGCCGGTTGTGACAGCGCCGCCCGCCGGCGACGAACCGCGCCACAGCCCCCGCGCCGATCCGCGCGGCGCGCCTGCGCCCGTTCAACCCAGGGCCGCGCCGCCCGCCGCCCTGCCGCTCGACGATGCGCGCGCGGCCGAAGGGGCGCGCGCGATCGCCGCGGCCTGCAAGACGCTCGATGAATTGCGCGCCGCGCTCGAAAGTTTCGAAGGCTGCCCCTTGCGCTACACGGCGAAGAACCTGGTCTTTGCCGACGGCAATCCGAAAGCCCGGCTGATGCTGATCGGCGAAGCGCCGGGCCGCGACGAGGATCTGCAGGGCCTGCCCTTTGTCGGCCGCGCCGGACAATTGCTCGACCGCATGCTGGCGGCGATCGGCCTCGACCGCACATCGGTCTACATCGTCAACACACTGCCCTGGCGGCCGCCCGGCAACCGCACGCCGACACCGGCCGAACATGCGGTCTGCATGCCCTTTGTCGAGCGCCATATCGAACTGGTGGCGCCTGAGGTGCTGTTGCTGCTCGGCGGCGTCTCGGCCAAGCAGCTTCTGCACACCGATACCGGCATCACCCGGCTGCGCGGCAAATGGTCGACATATAATAATTGCGGCGGCCGCGACATTCCGGCCCTGCCGACCCTTCATCCGGCCTATCTGCTGCGCCAGCCGGCCCAGAAACGGCTGGCCTGGCGGGACCTTCAGTCGCTGCAGGCGCGGCTCGAGGCGCCCTCCGCCGGTTAACCCTTGCTGCCTTTTGCGCGTTGTTCCTGTTCCATTCCGGCACGGCGCGCTTGCCGGGGCGGACCTGCCCGCTAAGATGCGGACACAAGCAAACGGGGGGCAAGCCGATGAAAACCGCAGCCATGCGGCAAGGACCGCTTTTGCGGGCGGTGACGGCCGGCCTCGCGCTGCTGATGCTGGCCGCGCTGTTCGCCGCGATCCCGACGGCCCATGCCGGCACTTCGGCCGTGCCGGCGGCGCGGATCTGGAGCCCGGAAATCCTGACCGGCGCCGACCGCGAACTCTACCGCCAGATCTTCGCCGCCACCGAGCGCGGCAATTTCAAGGAAGCCGACAAGCTCACCGCGCAGCTCAAGGACAGGCGCCTGGTGGGCCATGTCCTTCATGTCAAATATATGGGCCGGCACTACACGACTCGTTATGCGGAGCTGCGCGACTGGATGGCCGCTTATGGCGACCATCCGGGTGCGGCCGATATTCACCGGCTGGCGCTGCGCAAGCGCCCGGCTTCCGCCGCGCTTCCCGCCCGGCCGGTGGCGCGGCAATGGCGGCAGGCCGCCCATGCCGTCTATGCGGTCGATGACGGCGAGACCGACATCCGCTCGCCGCGCTTTCGCGAGATCGACAATCAGGTGCGGCGCATGGTGCGCGAAGGCAAGGCCGAAAGCGCCCATGCCTGGCTGAAGCGCGGCAATGCGCGCGCCGCGCTCAGGCCGGTCGAATATGACCGGATCATGGAGCGCGTCGTTGCCTCCTATTTCCTCGAAGGCGAAAACGACAAGGCCTATGTGCTGGCCAGCGAAATCCTGCGCCATCATGCCCGCCAGGTGCCGCGCGCCGACTGGTATGCCGGGCTTGCCGCCTGGCGAATGGAAAACTACGGCGCCGCGGCGCGGCATTTCGAGCGGCTGGCGCGTTCGACCGTCGCCAATCCCTGGACGCGCGCCGCCGGCGGCTTCTGGGCGGCGCGCGCCTTCCTGGCCGAGAAACAGCCCGAACATGTGGCGCCGATGCTGGAACTGGCGGCCGATACGGGTGCCACCTTCTACGGCTTGTTGGCAACGCGCCAGCTCGGCCGCGATCTCCGCATCGACTGGCAGGAAGCGCGTCTCGACGCCGCCTCCTTCCACGCGCTGGTCGCCAACGAACAGGTGGCGCGCTCGGTGGCGCTGTTCCAGATCGGCAAGCGCGCGCTTGCTGGCGAGGAACTCATCCGCGCCCATGCCCATATCGACCCGGCGCTGGATCAGGCGCTGATCGCGCTGGCCAGCGATTTCAAACTGCCGGCGGTCGAGTTGCAGGTCGCCAATGCCGCGCATCTGCCGCCATCGGCCCGCAAGGGCGGCCGCATCGCGCTCAATGCCGGCCTCTTCCCGGTGCCCGACTACAAGCCCTCGAACGGCTACAAGGTCGACCGGGCGCTGCTGCTGGCCTTCATGCGGCAGGAAAGCAAGTTCCAGCCGGACGCGATGTCGCATGCCGGCGCGCGCGGGTTGATGCAGATCATGCCGGCAACGGCGAGCCACATCACGCAGGACCGCTCGCTGGCCGCCGGCAATCGCGACAAACTGCTCGACCCGACTTTCAATGTCACGCTCGGACAGGAATATCTGGCCGAGCTGATGGGCGCCGGCGAGCCTTACGGCAATCTCTTCATGCTGACGACAGCCTATAATGGCGGGCCCGGCAATCTCAACCGCTGGCTGGCCAGCATCGACTTCAAGGGCGATCCGTTCCTCTTCATCGAGTCGATCCCGGCCGCCGAAACGCGCGGCTATATCGAGCGTGTGCTGACCAACTACTGGATCTACAGCGAACGCCTCGGCCAGCCTGTCGGTTCGCTCGACGCCTCCGCGTCGGGCACCTGGCCGGTCTACGAGCAGGCAACGGCGAGCCTCCGCTAACATTGCGACACGCCGGCCGATGCTGCGGAACTTTTCGGCTTTATAGTGAAACCGCGTGCGTCGGTCGTTGGCCGATCGAAACGCCTGCTTGAGACAACGCAAAGATCATGGCGATCCTGATCACGGGCCCTTCATCTGTCGGGAAGTCGACCTTCATGGCCTCGGAGGAGCGGCAGCTTTTCGGTGCCACGCATCCGAACGCCGCCTATGGCTTCCAGATCGCCGAAAGCGGCTTCGCGCCCGACACGCTGGTCCACTACAATCTGCTGCATCAGGCAACCTCATTTGGCGGCGATTATGCGGCCGCCAACGCGCTTTGGGATTTCGCGGCAGACCCGGTCTTTTCACGTATCGTCGATTCGGGCCTGATCGAAAGCTGCATCGTGCTGGTCGCACCGATGGCCGAACTGCTCGAGCGCATCGAGCACCGCACCGGGATCGAGACCTTCCTGACCGACCGGTATGACTCCGCGCTGTGGCTGGAGATCACCCGCCAGATCGACCTGCCGCATGTCTACGAGCGCCTTTTCTCGTCGCTCGACGCCTTGAAAATTCCCTTTCGGGTTCTCCTGTCCTCGGCCCATCGGCCACAACGCTTTTCGCCGAGCGACCGTCTCCTGGTGCTCGCCAATCTGAACGCGCATTCCGGCCCGGCGCCGGCGGCCGAACCGGCCCTGATGGCGGTCCCTCGGCCGGCGGGCAAATCGGACGGGGACACGGTCCAGCCTTTTCCGCTATAGGAGGCGCTCAGACGCTTCCCGCGAAAGGCCGCCCCCATGCCCGGCATCGACGAGACCCGCGAATTCATTGCCCTCAATATCGCCCTGCTGACGGTGTCGGACAGCCGCACGCCCGAGACCGACACATCGGGCGATGTGCTGGCCGAACGGATCGAAAAGGCCGGCCACAAACTCGCGGCGCGCCGCATCGTGCCCGACGACACGGTCCATATTCGCGGCCAGCTGATGTCCTGGATCGCGGATGAAAACATCGACGCCGTCATCTCGACTGGCGGCACCGGCCTGACCGGCCGCGACGTGACGCCCGAGGCCTTCAAGTCGGTCTATGACAAGGAGATCGAGGGCTTCTCGGCGCTCTTCCACCGCGTCAGCTACGACAAGATCGGCACCTCGACCATCCAGTCACGGGCCACAGCCGGCGTTGCCGGCGGCACTTTCCTCTTTGCCCTGCCGGGCTCGCCCGGCGCCTGCAAGGATGGCTGGGACGAGATCCTCGTCCACCAGCTCGACCATCGCTACCGGCCCTGCAATTTCGTCGAGATCATGCCCCGGCTCGAGGAACACAAGCAGCGCAAGTAAGCGCCCGGTTTTTGCCGATTGTCTGCGCGCGGCATCCGCGCCACGCTGGTCCTCGCGGCGCGAATCGTCCGCGTCATTTGCGAGGGGACCCCATGTTCAAGGAATTCCGTGATTTCGCCCTCAAGGGCAACGTGCTCGACATGGCCGTCGGCATCATCATCGGCGCGGCCTTCACCACCATCGTCAA
>JAUXOE010000178.1 GCA_030682415.1 Parvibaculum sp. | reverse complement strand
GTATTTCTTCTGATCCGCATCGCGCGTCGCCCAGATCAGCGTTTCATGCGCATTGGTGAAGCGCGTGCCGCGGAAATTCGGCATCGGATTGGATTTGCGCCAGACGACATCGTTCATCAGCCAGAAGCCGAGATCCTGCATCGTCGCGCCGACGCGAAAGATGTTGTGATAGGAGCCGATGACCCAGATGGCGCCCGTGTCCTTCAACACACGCCGCGCCGCCGTCATCCAGTTGCGCGTGAATTCGTCATAGGCCTGGAAGCTGGCGAACTAGTCCCAGTCGTCGTCGACCGCGTCGACCTTCGACTGGTCGGGCCGCGTCAGCTCGCCGCCGAGCTGCAGATTGTAGGGCGGGTCGGCGAAGATGAGATCGACCGACTTTTCCGGAAGCGCATTCATCGCCTCGATGCAGTCGCCCTGAATGATGGTCTCGGCCGGATTGGCCTTGGCTGTGACGCGCCCCACTGAACACCCCTGTTACTGACGTCGCTTCCGGTCCTGCGCCGGATTGGGGGCATGATGAGTCGGCGCGGAATCGCGGTCAATAAGCTTTTTGAATCAATAGGTTAATGGATTCGCAGAACACAAGATCGAGTCCCCCTCAGGCGGCCGGACTCAACATCTTGCGTATGGGGGCAAAGCTCGAACGGTGCGCCGCGCAGGGTCCGAGGCTGGAAAGCGCTTCCCCGTGCGCAGCCGTGCCATAGCCCTTGTGGCGCTCGAAGCCGTAACCGGGATGGGTGCGGGCGAGATCGCACATCGTCCGGTCACGGACGGTCTTGGCCGCGATCGAGGCGGCGGCGACCGAAAGCGACAGCGCGTCGCCCTTGATGATCGCCCGTGCCGGGCAGGCGAGATCGGGCAGGCGGTTGCCGTCGATCAGGGCGAAGTGGGGCGCGGTGCCGAGCGCGGCGACGGCGCGGGACATGGCGAGCATGGTCGCCTTGAGGATGTTGAGGCGGTCGATTTCCTCGACGCTGGCCTCGCCGATGCCGATTTCGGCGGATTCCTGAAGCTGCGCGAAAAGATGTTCGCGGCGCGCCGCATCGAGTTTCTTGGAATCGTTGAGGCCGGGTGGAATGCGGGCGGCATCGAGAATGACGGCGGCGGCCACCACCGGCCCCGCCCAGGGCCCGCGCCCCGCCTCGTCGACACCGCAAACAACGAGGCGCGGATGCCCGGCCTCAAGCTCGAAGCGGAAATCGGGCAGCGGGTTTTTCAAGGCGCGCGGCATGGGCCGGAGTGTGCCGCGAGTCCATGAAGATGGCTAGGCGGATGTCCGGTTAAGACGAAGACGCGATGCTGCAGAGGGAGCATAGCCGTTCACAACCCGATGCAGCCCCTCCTTGAGCGTCGGTGCGCCGAAATTGATCAGGAATCCCATCGAAAGATTCAACAACCGGAGGTAGGTCAGCACCTGCTTGGGATGGACAGGCAGTAGCCGTTCGACCGACTTGACCTCAATAACAATGCGGCCGTCGACGAGCAGGTCGACCCGCAGGGTTTCGGCGAACCTCATCCCGTCATATTCGAAGGACAGGAATTTCTGCCTCTCTACCTGCAATCCGCGCCGTTCCAGATCGCGCTCAAGTACAGCTTCATAGACGGATTTAAGCAGGCCCGGCCCGAGCCCCTTATGTAGCTAGAAGGCGGCATCGACGATCTCGGCCGATAACTCTTCCAGTCCGTTCGTCGCATTTTTCATGACCCACTCGTCTTGCTTGCTCGAAGTTTGCAGGAAAGAAAGGACTGGCACGCGAAGACGCGAAGACGCGAAGAAGAAAGAGAAGTCTTCTGGCGCTTCGCGCCGGAAGTGTCTTCGCGCCGCAGGCGCAATCATCCTCTCGCCACCACTCTCCTTCGTATCTTCATACCCTTCGCGTCTTCGCGCCTTCGCGTGCCAATCTCTTCCTTAAAGCAGGGCCAGTTGTTTGCCGCGGCCGGGGACGAGGAAGCGGGTGCAGTCGAGGGTGCCGGATTTTTTGGCGAGGCCGAGTTTTTTTGTGGCGAGTTCGAAGCGGCGGGCGAGTTGCCAAGCGTAGGGGCCGTCGCCGCGCATGCGTTTGCCCCACTCTGCGTCGTAGTCCTTGCCGCCGCGCATCTGGCGGATCAGCGACATGACGTGATCGGCGGCGTCGGGCTTGTTTTCCTCCAGCCATTCGCGGAACAGGTCTTTGATTTCGAGCGGCAGGCGCAGCAGGATGAAACCGGCTTCCTTCGCGCCGGCATAGGCCGCACCCGTCAGGATTTTTTCCATTTCGCTGTCGGTAAGGACGGGGATCACCGGCGCCACCATGACGCCGGTGGGCACGCCGGCTTGCGTCAGCATCGAGATCGCCTCCATGCGGCGCGCCGGCGTCGAGGCGCGCGGCTCCAGCATGCGGGCGAGTTTTGCATCGAGCGTCGTCACCGAGAGATAGACCTTGACGAGATTGCGTTCCGCCATCGACGAGAGAATGTCGAGGTCGCGGGTGACGCGCGCCGATTTGGTGACGATGGTGACGGGGTGGTTATAGGCCGACAGCACTTCGAGAAGGCTGCGCGTGATGCGGTAGCGCTGTTCGATCGGCTGATAGGGATCGGTATTGGTGCCGAGCGCGATCGGCGCCGGTTCGTAATTCGCCCGCGCCAGTTCCTTCTCAAGCAGCGCCGCCGCATTGGGCTTGGCAAACAGCCGGCTTTCGAAATCGAGGCCGGGCGAGAGGCCCATATAGGCATGCGTCGGCCGCGCGAAGCAGTAGATGCAGCCATGCTCGCAGCCGCGATAGGGATTGATCGAACGGTCGAAGGGAAGATCGGGCGAGGAATTGCGCGTCAGCACCGCGCGCGCCGTTTCCGAGGTGACATGGGTTTTCAGCGGCGGCGGCGCATCGAGCCCGCCCCAGCCGTCGTCGAGCGGCTCGCGGGCCTGTGGCTCGAAGCGGCCGCTGGTATTCGTCAATGCGCCCCGGCCGCGGCGGCCGTTCTCGGGCAGAGGGGTGGCACGGACCCTCGGGGGGTACGAGGGGGGCCCCGCGGGGGACGGGGACCGGGTCCGTGCATCCGGGCCGCTTGCCGCCACGGGGCCAATCGGGGAATTGGCGGGGGCAGGGGCGGGGCGGCCGGAGCGCACTGATTCGTGACTCGA
>JAUXOE010000129.1 GCA_030682415.1 Parvibaculum sp. | reverse complement strand
ATGTCGGATGTCGATTTCGGCGACATGCTCGACTATCTCGCGGCCGATCCGCAGACGAAAAGCATCCTGCTCTATATCGAATCCATCACCGACGCGCGCAAGTTCATGTCGGCCGGGCGGCAGGCGTCGCGCCTGAAGCCCGTCATTGTCATCAAATCGGGCCGGCATGAAGCCGGTGCCCGGGCGGCGGCGTCCCATACGGGCGCTCTGGCGGGTTCCGATGCCGTCTATCACGCCGCCTTCCGGCGCGCCGGCATGTTGCGCGAGCTTGGTATCGAAGACCTGTTCGAGGCGGTCGAGACCTTGTCGACACGCTCCGAGCGGCGGCCCATTCTCGGCGACCGCCTCGGCATTCTGACCAATGGCGGCGGTGTCGGCGTTCTTGCGACCGATTTCGTCATCGATCAGGGCGGCCGCCTTGCCGAGATTTCGCCGGAGACGGTTGCCGCGCTCGACAAGGTGTTGCCGCGCACCTGGAGCCGCGCCAATCCGGTCGACATCATCGGCGATGCCGACGCCGCACGCTACACGCACGCGATGGCGTCCCTTCTGGAGGACCCCGGCACCGATGCGCTGCTGGTGATGAATTGTCCGACCGCCGTCGTCAACAACCTCTCGGCGGCGGAAGCTGTCATTAAAGCGGCAGAGGCAAGCAGCAAGCCCGTCTTTACCAACTGGTTGGGCGACAAGGGCGCGCAGGCGGCGCGTGAGGCCTTCATGGCCAGCAAGATTCCAACCTATGACACGCCAACAGGCGCGGTGCGCGCCTTCATGCTGCATGTCCGGCACAACCGAAACCAGCGCCTGTTGATGGAGATCCCGCCGGCGGGTCCGGCGATGCCGCAACGTGATCTCGATGCGGCGCGAAAGCTCGTCGAGGCGGCCCTTGCCGCCGGCCGCGAATGGCTGAGCGAGGTCGAGGCAAAGTCGTTGCTTGCCGCCTATGGAATTCCGGTGGTTGAGACAAGGATTGCGCGTTCGGCGTCGGAGGCGGCGCGGATTGCCGATGAACTTGGCTATCCGGCGGCCCTCAAAATCCTTTCGCCCGACATCACGCACAAGTCCGATGTCGGCGGTGTCGCATTGGCGCTCGAGAATGCGGCGGCTGTCGAAGAGGCCGCGTCGCGCATGCTGGCGCGCGTGGCACATCTTCGTCCCGGCGCCGAGATCGACGGCTTTACCGTGCAGCGCATGGCATCGAAACCGGATGCATTCGAGCTCATTCTGGGTCTTGTCGACGACGCCACTTTCGGCCCGGTTATCCTCTTCGGGCAGGGCGGTACGGCGGTCGAGGTCGTGCGCGACAAGGCGATGGCGCTGCCACCGCTCAATCCCGTGTTGGCCGATGACCTCATTTCGCGCACCCGCATTTCACGGCTGCTCGACGGTTATCGCGGCCGCCCACCGGCCGACCGAGCGGCGATAGCAGGTGTTCTGATGGCGCTGGGCGATCTTGCCGCCGACAATCCTGAAGTTTCCGAACTCGATATCAACCCGCTCTGGGCCGATCATGAGGGCGTTATTGCGCTCGATGCGCGCGTGCGCATTCAACCGGCCAAGGGCCGGGGGACGTCGCGCTTTGCCATCCGGCCCTATCCCTCGGCGCTTGAAAGCACACTGGCCGGACGCGAGGGGCAGGTTTTTCCATTGCGTCCGGTACGCCCCGAAGATGCACCGCTGATTGACGATCTCCTTGTGCACACTGATCCCGAGGATTTGCGTCTGCGCTTTCTGTCGCCCCTGAAACGCCTTCCGCGCCAGCTCGCGGCGCGACTGACGCAGATCGACTACGACCGCGAGATGGCTTTCGTCGTCTTTACCGATGAGACGTGTGTGCATCTTGCGGCGGTCGGGCGTCTCTCCGAAGACCCCAATCGGGAGCGCGCTGAGTACGCGATCCTCGTGCGCAGTGACATGCAGGGCCACGGGCTCGGCTATGCCCTGATGCAGCACCTCATTTCCTATGCGCGGACACGGGGTATCGGCGAGATATTCGGTCATGTGCTGCGCGAGAACCGCGGCATGCTCGATATGTGCGACGATCTCGGTTTCACGCGCCAGCGCATGGAGGGCGACCCCAGTCTTGTCGAGACACGGCTTACCTTCGAGAGCTGACCAGCAAAAAGGGACGCCCTTTCGGGGCGTCCCTCGCATTTCAAACGGCGCAGACCTTAGTCGGCGGCCGCCAGGTTGCCCTCGATCGTCTTGCGGCTTGCAGGCGCGCTCGAGATCTCGATCCGGCGCGGTTTCAGCTCCTCGGGTACGCGGCGCACGAGATCGACATGCAGCAACCCGTTTTCGAGATGGGCGCCTTTCACCTCCACATGGTCTGCGAGCTGAAAGCGGCGCTCGAAGCTGCGACCGGCAATGCCTTGATAGAGATAACTTGCCTGTTCGGGCTCGGCGCGTTGGCCGGCAATGGTGAGCACGTTCTGCTTCACCTCAATCGACAGGTCGCTCTCGGCAAAGCCTGCGACCGCCATGCTGATGCGGTACTCGTGTTCGCCGGTGCGTTCGATGTTGTAGGGGGGATAGCTCGGCTGGCTGGCTTCGCGGGTCACCGAATCGAGCAGCGACTGAAGCTGGTCGAAGCCGACGGTCGAGCGGTAGAGCGGGGAAAAATCGTAGCTGCGCATAGGTACATCCTCATTCAAGCGATGTTGTCGATGAAGGAAAACGCTCTGCCGCCGCCATCATGGCCGGTGGCCGTTTTCCCGGCCGGACCCGCGATCCGCGGCGTCCGGTACTGTTTATTTGGGAATTTCACATGCGGGCGTCAAGACGGGTATAAGGGTCCCGGTTCGGTTGGTTCGCGGGGGAGAGGGCGATGCGGAAGGGGCTGTTTTCCGGGATTTTTCTGGGTCTGACGCTGCTTGTGGCGCCTGCGGTGGCCGAAGAGCCCGGCGTCATCCGTCTCGGCGCTGCCGTTTCGCTTACGGGAAAATATTCGTCGAACGGCGCCTTCACCCGCAAGGGCTACGACCTCGCCGTCAACAAGATCAACGAGGCGGGCGGCGTCACGGTGGCCGGCAAGCCCTACCGGCTTGAAGTCATCTATTACGACGATGAGTCGACGCCGGCGCGCGGCGCCCAGCTTGTCGAGCGGCTGATCCAGCAGGACAAGGTGCAATATGTGCTCGGGCCCTATTCCTCGGGGCTGACGGAAGCCATCGCGCCGGTGACCGAGAAATACGGCATCCCGATGGTCGAGGCGAACGGCGCGGCCATATCGCTCTTCCGCAAGGGCTATCGCTACCTCTTCGCGGTGCTGTCGACCACCGACGAATATTTGCGCGGCGCCGTCGACATCGCAGCACGGCTCTCGGACGACCCGTCGAAGCTGCGCGTTGCGATGGCGTTCGAAAACGATCCCTTCTCGCAGGATGTGCGCGATGGTGTGCTGGCGGACATGAAACGCCATGGTATGCGCGTCGTGGTCGACGACAAGCTGCCGCCGGAGCTCAACGACATGTCGGCGACGCTGTCGAAGGTCAAGGCGCTCCGGCCCGACCTGATGCTGATTTCCGGTCACGACAAGGGCGCCTCGCTCGCCATCCGGCAGTTCGCCGATCAGCGCGTCAATGTGCCGATGCTGGCGCTGACGCATTGCGATTCGGCACGCATCGCCGAAAATTTCGGACCGGCGGCCGAGTATGCGCTCTGCGCCGCGCAATGGGCTTCGACGCTGACCTATGCCGACGCGCTCTTCGGCAGCGCGTCGGACTATGCGCGCCTCTATGAGGAAACCTATGGCGAGGTCGCGCCTTATCAGGCGGCCGAATCGAGCGCCGCGGTGCAGGTCTATGCCGATGCCTTCGAACGCGCGAAATCGCTTTCCCCTGAGGATGTGCGCGATGCGCTGGCCGAAACGCGGATGATGACGTTCTACGGCAAGATCAAATTCGACGAGACCGGCAAGAACATCGCCAAGCCGACCGTGCTGTTCCAGGTGCAGGACGGCAAATATGTCGTCGTCTATCCGGAGGAGTTCGCCGAGGCGAAAATCCGCTGGCCGACGCCGCCCTGGTCCGAACGCTGAGAGCGGAAGAGGTCTCGTGCTCGACAATCTTGCGCTGCTTGTCCAGTTTCCGGCCGTCACCGTCGATGTCGTCGTC
>JAUXOE010000116.1 GCA_030682415.1 Parvibaculum sp. | reverse complement strand
GATGGCCGAAATGGGCTCGCCCGAACTGCTGGCGCATCTCCCTTCCGTCGCCGGCCACATCCCCTGGCTCTTTCCCGAAGTGCCGGACGATGCCTGGTATCTGCTGTTCCTGTCGGCGCACCCTGAAGCGCGCGGCCGCGGTATCGGCGAATTGCTGCTCAACGATTGTTTCGAACGGGCGAAAAAAGCCGGCTGCGCCGCGCTGCATCTCGATGTCGCCAGCGTCAACCCGGCGGTGCGCTTTTACGAGCGCATGGGGCTCGAGCGGATTGCCGAAACCAGCGTCCCCAAAATCGCGGCCTCCCACGGCGTCCCCTCCCATATTCGCATGGTCAAGCATCTGGTGTGAGGCGCGGCTTGCATCCGCGCTCGCGCTCACCTATCTGGGCGGGGGTTTCGTGAAAATGAAGGCGGCGCGGTCATGGCCATGACGGAAACAAAGACAGGTGCCTTGCGCGCCCGCGTCGCGGCGCTTGTCGAGCGCCCGCTCTTCCAGCATTTCGTCACGGCGGTCATCCTCGTCAATGCGGTGACGCTCGGCCTCGAAACCTCGCCCACCGCGATGGCGGCGGCGGGGCCCTTCCTGATCGCGCTCGACCGCATCGCGCTTTCGATCTTCGTCGTCGAGCTGGCGCTGAAGCTCTTTGCCAGCCGCGCGCGTTTCTTCCGCGACGGCTGGAACATTTTCGACTTCATCATTGTCGGCATCGCGCTGGTGCCGGCGGCGGGCCCGTTCTCGGTCCTGCGAGCGCTGCGCATCCTGCGCGTCTTGCGCCTGCTGTCGGTCGTCCCGTCGCTCCGCAAGGTCATCGCCTCGCTGATCGGGGCGCTGCCCGGCATGGGCTCGATCATCGCGGTGCTGTTTCTCGTCTTCTATGTCGGCGCGGTGCTGGCGACCAAGCTGTTCGGCCAGAGCTTCCCCGACTGGTTCGGCACCATCGGCGGCTCGATGTATTCGCTGTTCCAGATCATGACGCTCGAAAGCTGGTCGATGGGCATCGTCCGCCCGGTGATGGAAATCTATCCTTACGCCTGGATCTTCTTCGTCCCCTTCATCGTGATGACCAGCTTCATGGTGCTCAACCTCTTCATCGCCATCATCGTCAATTCGATGCAGGCGCTGCATGAGGAAGAGCACACCCGCGCCCAGGACGAACGCGAGGCGCGCGCCCGCGAGGAACGCGCGGCGATCGAAAAACGCGCCCATGCCGAGCGCGAGGCGACGCTTGAGGGCGTGCACGCCCTGCGCCGGGAACTGGCCGAACTGCGCGCACATCTCGAAACGCGGCCGCGCTGAGGGCGGGCGATAAATTGCGCCCCCGCCGCGCGCACACCCCGTGCCGCGGCGGCGAATTTCTGTATCATGCAGGCGCAACGGAAACGCGCGCGCGTTCCGGCGGACCCTGGAGGAAGAATGTCGGCAGGTGAGAAGGAGCGGGCGGCGCCCGGCACAAGGCTGAGCTTGCGCCGGCCCGACGACTGGCATGTGCATCTGCGCGACGGCGCCATGCTGCAGGCGGTCGCCGGCCACACGGCGCGGCAATTCGCCCGGGCGATCGTGATGCCCAATCTCGCCCCGCCGGTCGTCAGCGTCGCCGCGGCGCGCGACTACCGCGCCCGCATCGTCGCGGCGGCCGGGCCCGGCTTCACGCCGCTGATGACGGCCTATCTGACCGACGACACGGCGCCTTCCGAAATCGAACGCGGCCACGCCGAGGGCGTCTTCACCGCCGCCAAGCTCTATCCGGCCCATGCCACCACCAATGCCGCCCATGGCGTGCGCGACGTGGCGGGCCTCGCGCCGGTCTTCGAGGCGATGCAGCGCATCGGCATGCCGCTCTTGATCCATGGCGAGGTGACCGACCATGATGTCGACATTTTCGACCGCGAAGCCGTCTTCATCAAGCGCGTGCTGACGAAGATCGTCGCGCAATTCCCCGGCCTCAAGATCGTCTTCGAGCACATCACCACCGAAGAGGCGGTGGCTTTCGTCGCGGCGGCGGGCCCGCGCCTGGCGGCGACGATCACGCCGCATCACCTGATGATCAACCGCAATGCGATGTTCGAAGGCGGCATCCGGCCGCATCTCTATTGCCTGCCGGTCGCCAAGCGCGAGCGCCACCGGCTGGCGCTGCGCCGCGCCGCCGTGTCCGGCAATCCGAAATTCTTCCTCGGCACCGACTCGGCGCCGCATGCCATCGGCGACAAGGAATCGGCCTGCGGCTGCGCCGGCATCTTCAACGCGCCGGTGGCGCTCGAAGCCTATGCGACCGTGTTCGAGGAAGAAGCCGCGCTCGACCGGCTCGAAGCCTTTGCCAGCGAACACGGCCCGGCTTTTTACGGCCTGCCGCTCAACGGCGGCCGCGTCATGCTCGAACGCGCCGGCCTCGACGTGCCGGCCGAAATCGCCGCCGGCGAGGCGCGGATCAAACCTTTCCTCGCCGGCCAGACCTTGCGCTGGCGCTATCGCGGCGCCGCCGACAGCGCCTGAGGCGGGGCCGTGATTTCCGTCCGGGCGATGCATCGCGCCGCCTTTTCCAGCCGCCATTACCCGCCGCGTAATTGCGCCGGGGCGGCCGCGCGGCCGATGGTGCCGCCACAGGCAGGGAACCGGACAACATGACATCGCCGCTCGCCGAGACATTCGATCCCGCGCTGCCGCTGCGCGTGGCGGCCTTCCGCTCCTGGCGGTCGATCCGGACGCCGGTCATGGCCTGGCTCTGGTATCTCAATCTTCTCTACGCGGTCGGCCTGTTCCATCTCGACCGTCCCGAAGCCTTCTGGGCGGTGATGTCCTGGCTGGCCGTCGGCCCGCTGATCGCGGTCATGATCATGCGCCAGCGCGGCCTCACCCGCCTGTCCGGGCTGATCCATCTGCCCTGGCTGGTTTTCACCGTCTGGCTCGGATTGCGGCTCTTCACCGGCAGCGCCGGCGAACCGCTGTCGCCGGCGCAGGGCGCCTTCTATTTCTACTGGCTGCAGCTGACCTTCTGGTCGACCCTGGTCTGCGTCGCCTTCGACATTGTCGATGTGATCCGCTGGCTGGCCGGCGCGCGTTATGTGCTGGGAACGCCGGCCGCGGCGGCGCGCGGCGCCTCGAAGCTGGCGCGCCAGACCGCCTGACCGCCCGTCATCTCATCCGGCCGTCGCCGCCCCGTCGAATGTCGCCGTCAGCCAGCGCTCGATCGTGCGCGCCGATGCCTGCCATTGCGGATCGAGCATCAGATCATGCGCACCCGGACAGATTTCGAGCGGCGCCGCGAAGGCCCGCGCCAGCTCTGCGTGATCCCGGCGCGGGATCGACCAGTCGTCCCGTCCGGCAACGACGAGCACCGGCCGGGCCGCCAGATCGGGCGTTTCCGGCTTCGGCCGCGAAAACACCTCCGTCAGCGCGCGATGCGACTCGCCGGACAATTCGCCGACATATTGCCGCTTCAGCGCCGGATCGAGATCGGGCGAAAAGAAGAAGGAAGTGAAGGCGCGTTTGCCCGCTTCCGTGTCGCCGAAGAGCTGGCTGCGGATCGTCGCAAGGGGATGCCTGAGCAGGATCCGCAGGACGACCGAAGGCGCCGGCCGCAGCGGCGAGGAGGCCAGCAGCACGGCGCCGGCAACATCGCCATGCCGCGCCCGTGCCATCTGCGCCAGCACGCCGCCCATCGAATGTCCGATCAGGACGGCCGGCCCGCCGATCCGGTCGAGCGCCTGGCTGACATCGTCGAGATAGTCCTCAAGGCCCGGCTTGTTCCGCAGATCGCCCGCGCTCGCCCCATGCCCCCGCAGGCTGAGGGCATGGGCGGACCAGCCTCTTGCCGCAAACCAGGGCAGATAGTGATGGTCCCAGCATCGCGCGTCGTGATAGGCGCCATGCAGAAAGAGCAGGGCCGGCCGCGCGCCGTGCTGCGTCCCGCGGGAAATGATTTCGAGTGTCATCGGTTCCGCCCCTGTTTCGGCCGTCGACGGCGCGCCGCCCTCCCGCAGCTTCTTTCGGCAGGCCGGCGGATTCAAGCGGCCAATCCGCGGTTCTGCGCGGGGCCAATTCGCTGCACCCCCCTCACTCCTCCCCCTCCGCCTCCAGCAACCCGATCAACCGGCGCAGCCCCTTCGCCGCGCGGTCGATGTCGGTGCCGGGAAAGGCCTCGTCGATCAGCGCGTTGATGCCGGCAAAGGCGGCGCCCATGGCGTCGAAGGCGCGCCGGCCGGCGCGTGTCGGCGCCAGCGTCCAGGTGCGCTTGTCGCCCGCCGCCCGCATTTCAGATGCGGCCTTGATCCATGGCTATGACGCACGCCCATACCACGTTCCTTTGCCTGTGCCGTGCTGTGCCAGATGCCTTGACTGCACCAGTGTGGCCAGGTGCTTCTTGACGGTGTTGCGGTTTGCGCCGGTCA
>JAUXOE010000114.1 GCA_030682415.1 Parvibaculum sp. | reverse complement strand
TCGGCCTCGACAAGGGCAATGCGCTGGCGGCCATGCGGCGGCTGATCCGGCTCGGCATATGGGGTATGCTGATGAAAATTCCGGGCATCAACGCGATTGCGGCAACGAAGCCCGGCCCCGGCGCGGCGCATGAAATCGTCAACGTGGTCGAGGGCGCGACACACGGGCTCCGCGAAACGCGGCACGCGACGATCGACGACGCGCAAGGCCAGTCGCATCTCACCGCTGTCGGCGCGATTTATGCGCTGGAACGCGTGGAGGGGCTCGGACAGGCGCCGCTGCGCCCCGGCGCGGCGCTGCCCGAAAGCGATTTCACGGCGGCGGGCTTCGCGCGGCTGAAGGCGCTTTACGCGGCCGAGGGCATCGCGCTGACGCTCTGAACAGGCGCCCATTCGGCCGATTGTCAGGGGCTGTACTTTGTTCTACCTTGCGCCCGCGCCGCCCCGGGAGCTTGCCCGGCGGCCCCCTTGGCGATCAAGGCACCCGTAGCTCAGCTGGATAGAGCGCTGCCCTCCGAAGGCAGAGGTCACAAGTTCGAATCTTGTCGGGTGCACCACTTTTCAGGCAGCGAAAACCGGCCTGGACCCCCCCCTCTGTCACAAATCTGTCATAAAACTGTCACAAACCGCTTTTTTATTGATCCGTGTACGGATGGAGCGGCCACTTATCCCCGGGTTTTACAGGGCGGCGCGCGGCGGGCCGGATGGTTTGAAGGGACGGGGATGGGTTTTTCGGCTAATAACGGCATCAAGATGTGAATGCCGCCGATCCACATTCCGGCCGCGGGCGGGGCGGCCGCGGGCGGATGGCCGGCGGTGGAAATCTCCGGAGCCTCGATTGACGAAACTTCTTTATCTGATGGCCGGGTTCGTGGCGCTGGGGCTGGGCGGGCTCGGCGTGTTGCTGCCGCTGCTGCCGACCGTGCCGTTCCTGATCCTCGCCGCCTTCTGTTTTGCGCGCAGCAACAAGGCGCTGGAGCAAAGGCTGCTCGCGCATCCGACCTTCGGCTTCCATATTCGCCTGTGGCGGGAGCGCGGCGCCATTTCGCGCCGGGGCAAGCAGGCGGCGCTCATCGCTTTCGCCATCAGTGCGGGTGTCGCGCTGCTGCTGGCGCCGCTCCCCTGGTCGCTGGCGCCGCTGGCGGCGGGGCTGATCGGCGGCAGCTGGATCTGGACGCGGCCGGAGCGGTGAGGGATTGGGGGGTGTACGGAGGGATTGGGGGTGTCTATTCCCGCTTTTGAAGCGATGCTGACTCCGGATCATATCTGTAATCCGAATTCGTTCCGTCCTTGATCCAGTCGATGAGGTCAATGTCAAGATCGCGGACATCCATCGCGAATTTGCGCACGCCGTCGATCAGCGCCGTATTGTGCCGGTCTTCAATCCTTCCTCGCTGAAGAGCAGGACTTCCTTTGCCTTCTGGGTCAGGTTGAGGGTGTAGATTGCGATGAACTGCATGCCGGGGCTGGGTGCGCGGCCGGTCCACAAACTGAAGAGCTCTTTCCGGACTTGACTTCGACCAAACTATGTTCCTATTTTGTTCTCATTGTCGATGATCGAGCATATGGCCGAGGACGAATTGGTGGGCCTAATCGTCGCCCTAGCTCGTGTGTTCATAAACGTCTGGGCACGTTCTGACGGGTGAGGTGTGGGACAACGAAAACGAGGGGCCGAGGCGCGAAGCGGCGGCGATTTTATTCTGTATACAGAATTTTTGTGAGAATCTGGCGGGACCTTCGGCGATACAAAAATCCGCAAGACGATCGAGGTTGCGCGGCATCTGGGCGACGATGTGAAGACGCATTCGTCGGGGTGTCGTATTGGTGGGGCGTGGGAGCGCCGCTTTCCGAACGCAGGGGTCAGAGGGTCGAAATTTTCTCAAGTGCGCCAAAGTTTCGGAAATTAGGTACCTCAATTTCAGTCAGTACATTCCGAAGTTAGGTCAGAGAAACACGAGATATAATTTGCTCTGTGGAATCGCTGACTCTAAGATTCAACAAATGGGTCATTGACGAGGAAGTGGTCGTGAAATTTATAGAAGATCAAACGGCCCAAAAACTACGGGGTGGCTACTACACGCCCCTCGATCTCGCGCATTTCATTTCCCGGTGGGTAGCTGAACTCAAGCCAGAGAAGGTCCTCGAGCCGAGCTGCGGTGATGGCGCTTTCTTTCAGGCGATGGCCGACGTAGGCAGCTTCCAAAAGACGAGCCTCATTGGTTTCGAACTTGACAAAGTCGAGGCCAGCAAGGCCGCTCAGCGCGCAAAGGATCTCGGTCTATGTGGTGCAGATGTTCGCTCGGAGGACTTTCTCCAGTGGGCAATTAACAACATGGGTAAAGACGGCGAACGCTTTGATGCTGTGGTCGGCAATCCTCCATTTGTCCGTTACCAATTCCTTCCGCCCGAGTTCCAGGTGCGGGCTGCCGCGATTTTCGATGAGCTCGAGCTCAAGTTTACGAAACACACCAATGCGTGGGTATCCTTCATCCTCGCATCCATGTCGCTGCTTCGTCCCGGCGGCATATTGGCAATGGTCGTCCCGGCAGAGATAATCCACGTCACTCACGCCCAATCGTTGCGGAGTTACCTCGGCAAGGAATGTCGGCGGCTCGTCATTATCGACCCCGAGGAGCTGTGGTTCGAAGGGACGCTGCAAGGCGCCGTTATCCTGATGGCTGAAAAGCGGAGTAGCCCTAGGCAGAAAGCCGAGGGGCTCGGCATGGTCCCCGTACGTGGCCGAGAGTTCCTCCGTCGATCACCCTCAGAATTGTTCGCAGAGCCGCAGTCGATCAACGGCAAGACTGTTGCGGGCAAGTGGACCCGTGCGCTGCTCGACCTTGAGACTCGCGAACTCTTCGACGAGCTTGAGGCTCACTCCGATGTTCATCGTTTCGACGACATTGCTCGCGTGGACGTGGGCATCGTCACCGGGGCCAATAAGTTCTTCCTCGTCCCCGACGAGACAGTCAGGGCGTATGGCCTGAGCAAATATGCACACCCGATGTTCGGTAGAAGCGAGCATTGCCCCGGCGTAATCTATGACGAACGTCAGCATGCAGCGAATGCCGAGAAGGGAAGTCCAACCAACTTCCTCTGGTTTGACGATGCGCCCAACAAGATGGCCAGCCGAGCGCGCCAGTATATCGAGCGTGGGGAGGCAGAGGAGCTCCACACTCGCTACAAGTGTCGCATCCGAGCCCCTTGGTACAAGGTCCCTTCGGTCTATTCGACCGAGGTGGGAATGCTCAAGCGGTGCCACGACACGCCGCGCCTGATCCTCAACAAGATCGGCGCCTACACCACGGACACCGCCTATCGCATCCGCACCCGAGAGGGAGAGGGAGAGCGGCTGGTTGGCTGCTTCATCAACCCGTTGACGGCTCTCAGCGCAGAGCTTGAGGGACGGCATTATGGCGGTGGTGTCCTCGAGCTGATCCCATCCGAGATTGAGCGGCTGCTGATCCCCCTGCCCCAGACGATCGAGATCGACCTGGAGGGATTGGACGCCTCCATCCGTAACCGGCCGACACACGAAACCCTTGAGCGGCAGGGCGAAGTGGTCCTTGGCGCCCTCGGCATCTCGAAGGCGAAGCAGGCCAGCGCGCTTGAGGGGTGGCGCAAGCTCCGGGACCGGAGGCACCGCACCTCAACTGAGGCCGTTGACGCTTAGTCGATCTCGAGGATGAAGCGGCTCCGCGGATTTGCAGGCTCGTACAAGCGCAGGGTTCGCCCCACCAGTCCCGGCTTCTTTATGTGATCGGTAGCATCTTCCCAATGCAGGGCGGTCGTGTAATTGCCTTGGCCCGACTCCCACGCGGCCTTATGGCTCAAGGGCAAGTCGAAATCGCCAACGTAAACGCCGGCAATGACGAGCGAAACCGGCGCAACCGTCGTCTCCTTATCGGCCGTGCGATTGAAGGTCCAAGGCAAATGGGCGAATACCTCATTACGGAAATAGGTCGTTTGGTCGATGCGCTGTCCGTTCACCTCGTACTGCGCTTGCGTCAGCCGTAGCACGCCAGGGGCGTGCCCCGCGTTCAGTTGTAAGTCGCTTTTTGGGAGGCTGGGTTTTAGCCACACAAGTTGACCGTATGGGGATGGAGCCGAGACCGGCGCGCTTGGGCCCGTACGCGGAGGCCTCGGCTTGCGGGCGCGTTTGTTCTTTGGCGGTGCAGTGAACGGCAGAGCGATGCTGGCCTTGCTGGTCTTCGCACCCTGCTTTCCTGCTCCCAGGGCTATATCAGTTTTTGGATTTCGCTCATCTTCCAGCAGTCCTTGCCGCATCAGTTCGATGATTTGGCGCCCGGAGGTGATGGGGAAGCAATGCTCAGGGAAGTTGGCTACTAGGTGCCGGAATCCGTTCAGAAATCCCTCAACGAAATCTCTGTCAGCCTGCTCGCCTAAGTCGAGGTCGATATCGGCGCCGGCTTCGATGTTATTGAACAGCCCCGGATGAGTCAGATTCGCGCTACCGATGATTGCTCGCGCTCGAGCAACGCTCGTCGCCAAATACAATTTCGGATGGAAGATGCGGCTTCGCGTGGCCGTGTCCACTCCGTAGAGTTGGACTCCGAGACGAAGTAGCGCAGCGAGCGCTTGCGCGGTAGTTGAACCATTCCGTATACCAATGAATGCACGGCATTTCCCGGCTATGGGCGCAAGCGAAGCCGAAACAGCACCAACGCCCGCCGAGTTTGCGAAGGCGGACGATAGAAGGAGTTCCGTCATCCAAGCCTCCCCGACCAAGGAGACTAAACGGCCCAAATGCTGATGACCTGCCGTCACCGGCTGAAATATCGGTCGAACTTGCGCCATGCCACCCCACTCGATCCCCGAGCGGAGAAACTAACGGTGAAACGATCTATTTGCCACCCGTTAACTAGAGAGCGTAGGAGCAGCACAGTCGACGGTAAGCGCCCACGCTCTCGAAGGTGCCGCAGCACAGACATGACCGCATCTCAGTCCCCGGCCTGCCGCCGGTTCAGGTTATCGAGCGACCAGCCAGAAGGTCGGGGCGCGGGCGCCGCCTTCACAACCCCAGCTCGGCGCGTTTCTTTTTGCTGAGGCCGGCGGCGACCAGGGCGTGGGAGGCTTTCAGATATTGCTTCAGCTCCCGCTTGCCGAGGCCGGGCTCGTGGTTCTGGATCCATTTCATGCCGCGCGAGGCCAGATAAGGCGCCGGGCGGCAGCCGGGCGCGTCGCGCAGCATTTCCCAGCCGATGTCGGAGACCTTGAAGGTGATGCCGGGATGGTGGCCGCGCTGCCAGCCGCCGATCGCGAAGACCTTGCCGCCCACCTTCCAGACATGCGCGCCGCCCCATTGCACGACATGGGTGGTGGCGGGCAGCGCGGCGCAGAAGGCGTTGAATTCGCGGTAGCTCATCGGCATGGGGCGATGGTTCCGCCTTCGCAAGAGGCTTCCGCCTTCGACAAAGGCTACGGCGGACAAGTCGGCGCGACAAGGAAGGAATTGCACGCGAAGGCGCGAAGGTTCGACGAGGGGTTTTCTTTCCACCCTCCCCCTTAGGGAGGGTCGAAAAATTCGAACGCAGTGAGGATTTTTCGGGGAGGGGTGAGCGTGGGACTTCGGCGCATAACCGGCAGCGCGCCATTTGCCGATAGCGGAGCACCCCTCCCCGAAATTTGTTCGCTCACGCTCACAAATTATCGACCCTCCCTCAGGGGGAGGGTGGGAAGATGAAGAGGCGTGTTACCAGAACAGCTGGATCGCGACCTTGCCGCCGAGGCTGGTCGTGTCGGCGCCGAAGCCGCCATCGACGTCGACCGAGACCGCCACACCGCGATCCCATTGGTGCCGGAAGCCCATCGAGACCAGGGCGGTGTCGCTGTCGCGGGTCGCGCCGTCGGTGACGAAGCTTGTGCCGGGGAGCGTGACGAAGCCGGCGGTTGCCCTGCGTTCCGGGTCGAAGTCATGCGCCCAGGCGATCGCCCCGGACAGGGTGGTGTTGCCGTCCGTGCCGCGGGTGTGTTTGCGAAGGCGCAGGCCCAGTTCCGATCGCAGGTCCAGGGTGTCGTCGGACGCGTATGCAAGGGCGAATGTGCCGGCGCCATTTCCGGTCTCGACATAGCCGGGCGTCGAAAGCGAAATGGCCCTGATCGCGGCATAGGGAATGATATCGACAGGTTCGGTCCGGAAGCGGTAGCCGGTTTCGGCACGGCCCGCGAAACTATGCGCCGTGAACGAGGCTGTGTAGGTTTCGCCGCCGACATTGCGCGTGGTCGTGGCGGCGTGATGGCTATAGGCGGCGGCGCCGGCAATGTAGAGATTGCCGAAATCGTGGCTGGCGCGCAGGCCCACCGACAAATTGTCGACATCGGCCGAGCCCAGACCCGCAAGGCTCGCATTCGCCCAGGAGGCGCCGAGCGCAATGCCGGCGCGGGTGCCGCCGTCGATATAGTCGAAGCCGGAAGCGAGACCGTAGACGTCCGAGTCCACTTTCTGCGCGCCAATGACCGCATCGCCGCCGATCTTCTCGGTCGCCCCGATGACCGCGCCCCAGACCGAGAAACGTTCCAGGCCCGGCGCCGCTTCGCCGGCGGCTACTCCGGACTTGTCGGACAAGGCCCCCCACTGCCCGACGGCCGCGCTTGCGGGTTCCACGTCGAAAGCCGAGGCCGTCCTGCGCGCCGCGCCGGTGCCGCCGAGATAGGGCGCCGAAATCGCGTCGAGAAAACGATCGGCGGCGAGGATGCCCGCCTGTTGCACGGCAGTTCCCGTTTCGGCCGAAACCGCGGTCAGCCCGTTTCGATCCAGCGCCGCAAAGGCTGCCGGAATTCCACCGGTGCTGTCGAAATAGCCGACAAGCGCGTCGGCCACGGCCTGCTGG
Organism: Parvibaculum sp.; assembly: GCA_030682415.1. GTDB lineage: Bacteria > Pseudomonadota > Alphaproteobacteria > Parvibaculales > Parvibaculaceae > Parvibaculum. The sequence goes on along the minus strand of JAUXOE010000114.1, from coordinate 2,677 downwards.
TTGCGGTTGAGGTCGGCGAAGGGACCGACGCCGGCCCCCATCAGCAGCGAGAGCTGCAGATAGACGTTGGTGGCGTCATAGGCCAGCGCGTGGCTGAAGCCGGCCGGCGCCGCCCCGGTCAGGCCGGCAAAGGAGGTGCCGCCGGTTCCGCCGGCCGCGTCGAGGATCACATATTGTCTGGCGACAAAGCTGCCCGGATCATAGGCCGCCGCGACCGTGCCCCCGGACAGGATGGCCGCGCCGGTGACGCTGGTGCGGTCGGCCGCGCCCGGCGCGACCTCGACGGCATAGGTCGAGCCGGCGGCAAAGGTGATGTCGCCGTCGACCGTGATCGTGCCGATGGCGTTGCCGGGCGAAAGCGTCCCGGCCAGGGTGGTGGTCGGCAGGATGCCGGTGCCGCCGACCGTGGCGCCCGTGGCGACGGTGAGCGACGATGAGGCCGCGATGGAGCCGTTGACGCGCAACTGGCCGGCCGTCACCGTGGTCGCGCCGGTATAGGTGCTGATGCCGGTCAGGGTCGTCTGTCCGCTGCCGATCTGCGCCACCGCGCCCGTGCCCGAGATGACGCCCGCATAGGTGAGCGTATTGGTGCGATCGAATTCGAGCCGGGCGTTGTTGACGGTGTCGCCGCTGCCGAGCGAACCCGTGGTGCCGCCATTGCCGATCCGCAAGGTGCCGCCGGTGATGACGGTCCCGCCGCTGTAGCTGTTGTCATTGGCCAGCACCAGCGTGCCGAGCCCCAGTTTGGTCAGGCCGCCAAGGCCCGTGATCGAGGGGCTGACGAGGAAGCTGTTGCCGGCAGCGGCGATGTCGAAGCCGCCGCCGCCCGTTTCGAGGGCGATGCTGCGGGCTGTCGCATTGAAGGCCGTGCCGGTGATCTGCAACGTGCCGCCGGCGAACACCAGGCCGCCGGCCACGCCCAGATTGTTGTCGGCCGCAACGCTGACAATGCCGCCGCCGAAGGTCGTGTCGCCGGTATAGGTGTTGGCACCCGACAGCGTCAGCGTGCCGCCGCCCAGTTTGCGCAGTCCGATATCGGCGGCGCTGCCGCTGATGGTCGAGGCGATCGCGGTTGCGATGCCGGTGTCGACATTGAGGAAGCTCTGCGCCGGCGTCGCGCCCGGGGCATCGCCCAGCATGTTGAGCGTGCCGCCCGTCAGCTGATAGCCATTGACGGTGAACTGGAGGCCCTCGAAATCCTGCGTACCGACGACGGTGACGATCCCGCCGGTGCTGCCGAAGACGCCGACCTGGCTTTGCCAGGTGTCGTTGAAAGTGAAATCCGGCGGCGAGGTCCAGTTGGTGGTGCCGGCGGTCCAGGTTCCGGTGCCGCCATTGGCAAGGCCGTCGGGGACGGTGTTGATGCCGTCCCAGAACTGCATCAGCTGGCCGGCATTGTTGACGAAGACATTCACCTGATTGGCCGTGGCAAGCTGCAGCGTGCCCGTTCCCAGGGTCGAGACGACGGTGGCGCCGTTGTCGAGCAGGGTGCCGTAATTGAAGAGCCGGTAGTGGCCGGTTGTCGCCGGGTCGATGTTGAGCGTGCCGTCGAGGGTCAGCAGGCCGCCGACATTGACAAGGTCGTTCAGCGCGCCGCCGACCACGCCCGCGGCGCCGAGCTCGAAACTGGCGATCGAACTGGCATTGAGGAGCAGATCGCCATCGATCGTCAGCGTGCCCGCGCCCGCATTGCCGGCCGCCAGCGTGCCCGCATTCGCAATGGCCACATCGCCGCCGATCGTGCCGGTGCCGGCAAGGGTTGCGCCGCTCTGCACGGTGGCGGTCCCGCCGGTGCCATAGGTGCCGGCGCTGTTGTTGATGGCGAGCGTGCCGGCCGCGACGGTCGTATCGCCCGTGAAGCTATTGCTGTCGCCGGTCAATGAAAGGATCGCGGTGCCGGCCTTGGTGAAGGTCGAGCCGCCGGAGAAGGTGCCGGCATAGGTCTGGTCGATCGTCTGGGTGGCGGTGAGGCCGCCGCCCGACAAGGCGATGTTGCCGCCTGTTCCCGAAAGATTGCCCTTGGTCTGGTCGGCGAAGAGACCGAGGGTGCCGCCATTGACGATCACCGCACCGGTGGCCGAACCCAGTCCCCCGAGGGCGAAGACCGACAGTGTGCCTTCCGTCACTGTCGTGCTGCCCAGATAGGTGCTGGGGGCGGTCAGTCTGACTTCGCCGGTGCCCGTCTTGGCGATCGCGCCGCTGCCGGTGATGGCGTGGTCATAGGCCACGAACGTGCCGGTCTGCCGGAGTGTCAGCAGTCCGGTTATGTCCATGTTTCCGTTGATGCCCGAGGTCACGTCGAGGAAGGTGATGCTGTTCAGGCCGCCGGTGAAGGTGATCGCATTGGCGCCGACGCCGCCGATCACGGCGCCGGCTGCCCCCATCGTGATCGAGAGATCGCTGCCGACAATGCCGGCGCCGCCCAGACCGAGCGCGCCCGATGCGACGCCCGCACCCGCGGCGCCGCCAACGCCGCCCGTGATGTCGGCGTTGATCGTGAAACTTTTTTCGCCGATGCCGGTAAAGATCAGGCCGGTGCCGCCATTGCCGCCTGAACCGCCTTCACCACCGGTGGACGCGCCACCCGCGCCGCCCGCGCCGCCGGTTGTGCCGGCCGCGAGGGTGCCGAGCGCGCCGATCGAATCGACCGCCGCGCCATGACCGCCGGCACCGCCGC
>JAUXOE010000113.1 GCA_030682415.1 Parvibaculum sp. | reverse complement strand
TGGGCCCCGGCTTTCGCCGGGGGGACACTTTTATTTGACGATGGCTTTGCGGCTCAGCTCTTCGACGTGGCTTTCAGCGCCGCCAGCGTTTCGGGCGAGACGGGGGCCTGGAGGGCGCCGGCGATTTCGTCGAAGAGGTTGGCGATGAAGAAGGCGCGGCCTTCGGCGTCGGTCGTCGCGTCGCCGCGGCGCGTCCAGATCGACAGCGAGGTCAGCGCCATCTCGATCATGAAGCGCTGGCGCTGCACGGCGATTTCGGGCGGCAGGTCGCCCAGCAGCGCGACGACGAGCGCGTTGGCGCGGGAAATGCCTTCATAGCCGCTGCGCACGGCGATGGAGGGCAGATCGAAATCCGGATCGTTGAGAACCTGGGCGGCGAAGCGCACGAAGCGGACGCCGTCCTCGGTGTCCAGCAATTCGGTGAGGGGCTCGAACATCGCCCGGAGAATGGCGTGCAGATCGCGCTCCAGGCCTTCCGCCATCAAGGCGTCGATCCGTTCGACGCGGCGGGCGTCGATCACCTTGACGCGCTGGCCGAGAATGGCGTCGATCAGGCGCGGCTTCGAGCCGAAGTGATAATGCAGCGCCGATTCATTGCGCTGGCCGGCGGCGGCGTTGATTTCCTTCAGGGTGACGCCATGCAGGCCGCGCTCGCCGAAAAGCCTTTCGGCGGCCTGCATCAGGCGCAGGCGCGTGTCGCCGCGCTTGCCCGGCTTCGCGTCGGTTTCGGTATCGCTCATGGAGACAGGGTAATGGGCCGCATTAGGGAGGGCAAGGGGGATGGCTCAGTCGAAAGGCCAGAGGCCGCGCCGCCTTTCGGGCAGGCCCAGCCATTCGCGCACCGTATCCTCGGCGGGGCGCGTTTGCTCCCAGAGCGGCACGGCGCCTTCGATGTGCTCGCGGGCGGTGGGCGAGAAGACCGAGGCGATGAAGGCGAGGCCGATGACCGTGACCAGGATCGTCAGCAGCGGCCGGAAGGCGCGCATGATCATTTCGCGTGTTTCCCCATGTGTTTTCTCTCGCGCGGCTGCCGAGTGCCGGATGGTGTTGGGGTGAGTGTCGTCTATCGGGGGATTGTCCGCCAGCGGAGAATGGGGGTGGGCACGGCGCGGCGGGAGGTCTGTGCCCGAGAGCAGGATTGCTCATACCACCCGCGCGCCGAGTGGCTTTGGCGGATGCGGCGGCGTGATGGAGGGGAATGCTCGTCACTCCATTTTCCGCACTGAGTGAAAGGAGGTGTTCGTGTGGCTTTGCGCCTAAGCAGGCCCGTGTGGCCAAGAAGCTGAAGTGACAAGGGCATACCTAGCCATAAAGCTCAACAAGGCGTTTATCCGGGATTCCTATCAGCGTGAGAAGCTCTCCTTCGATTGTCTGGACGCTTTGGACCTTCAAATCAAATTGTTCAATGTGGCGCCGATCAAACCAGTAGTGAGCCGGCTCCCTCCTTGCAGATTGAATATGGCCGGCCTTTGCTGCGCTAAATGCGCAGCTGCGAGAATCTATATCGTCTCTGACTCGGAGCTGCCCAGCCGCTACGCTTGCCCACTGCCATTTCCTTCCGGCGAGATTGTGCGCCATCAAAATAACTGGCTGTTCTGTCATCTTCACGAAACGCAACGCAGTCGCCGTGAGACTGGCTGCAAACTGAGTGGCGATTTCGGAGATCAGTTCGAGAGAACCTAGGTTTGCGAGCGCTATGCGAGGGCGCAGCATGAACGGTGGCAGGATTAAATCTGCGGCATAGGCGTCCGCAACCCGTTCAGCATTGTTGGAGCGATTATCGACTGGTCGGCCAATGTCCTCTTTCCGACAAACAAATGATTGCCCGCGATGGTGATGCCAGTGCCCCAGTTCGTGCCCGGTACTGAAGCGCTTTCTGGTGTGTCGGGCATCTTCTGATACAAAAACAATAGCTCGATCCTTAACCCCGACTATTTGAGCCTCGCACCCAGCGAGATTTCGGAAAATCACTTCAACGCCAACGCAATGTGCAATTGCGCGCAGATCGATATCGCATGGATCAGAAATTCCCAAATCAGATAAGAGTGCTTCGGCGGGGCGCACGAATTTCTAGTCCTCTTCAACTATCAAGTTGCCATCGTCATCTATAATACCCAATCGAATGCACGCCTCTAGGAAAGCATCTATATCGCTTTCTGCCGTGATGGTTCGATTTCGCGCCGCTATCGTCATCGCTCCAGTGTTTACGATGCGATCTTGTATTCTCGTAAGAATCTCTTGCTTGGCCGTTATATCGTACGAAACTATTTTAAACGGCTGCAGCCCTTTGTTCTCTCGGAGGGCTAGCTTTGCTTCCTCGTACCGCTGTCGCCGCAGTGCTCGCTTTGCCGCATCAACGCTTTCGTCGAAACGTTGTGATGCGTTTCCCGGATCTATGCCGACATCGATCAAAAACTGATCCAATGCATCCGGGCCCTGCTTCTCCAAATCATTCCAAGTTTCTTCAAGAAATAATTCCCTTAGCGACATAGAGCTGTTGTTGGTCATGGCAACGCCCCCTCCGACTGAAGTTTGCTAATCATTCGGTTAAAGCGCTTCTGCACGGCGTCATATTTCTTATCATCCCAATTGTTATCGCTTTTCATGTCTGTCCGAGTGGCGCGAGATAGTCGCCCCAGCAAATAGGCCTGCAGCTCAAGATCATCGTCGAGCAGATCGAACAGTTGCTGCACGAACATTTCGTCTTCTGTGGAATTGGTCTGGTCGGCGATGTTTTCGACCGGGTCCATCGCATCCGGCGTTGCCGGCACAAGCCGTTCGCCGATCTGGGAACGCTGCAGGCGGAGCTGCCTAAGGCGGTTGTATCTCACGCTGAACATTGCGCCTCGCAGAAAGACAAGGGCGGCGTTAGGTGAGGGATATTCGACCGTATCCGTCTGTAACCAGCGCACGGTGGCGGCCTGCAACAAGTCGCACCCTTCGTCACCAGTGCCACGGGCAAGATACTCGGAAAGTGCAACTAGGCGCTTTTTATCAGCCAATTCAATGGCTTCCAAAGCATCGGCGCGCTCACACAAAAGAAAAGCCCATGGATCGGTCCCCCTTGAAATATTTAGCTCTCGGAAACGGCAAATCCGGACAAAGAAAAAATATTAACCAGATGTCCGAATTGGCACAAATCGAGAGCTTTATCTGATGAAGCCCATCCGGCCGAGCTCCGGCAATCCCGCCGTCTCCCTCGCCGCCTGGCTGAAGGAGACACCTGTGACCCATACTTGGGACCATGATCGGGCCGCCGATCACATCGACAAGAAACTGAAAGACGTCAAGACGGTCGAAATTCTCGACTACACCCGCGATATGTCGCTGGAGAGCATTCCGACCAACAAGGCCTACAAGATCGACGCCGTCCACCTGTACGCTGACATTCTCAATATCGATGACATGCTGGGCACGACCGGAGTCGAAGGGGTGCGCTGCCATCGCCAGACCCTGACCTTCCTCAATTTGCATTACCGCGCGGTCAACCGAATCCTGACGCGCAGCGATGCCCGCCGTGTTGACTTCCATAACCAGCGCCTGCACGCGTTGGTGACCAAGCCTTATGGGGAAGACAACGAAGCGGACCGCGTACATCGCGCGGTTGCCATCGCCGACCTCATTATCAGTGTTCTGGGCCAGACGGGCGACCAGCACGAGCAGCTTCCTAATGCCAAAGTCCGCGTCGGCATCGACAGCGGAACGGCGCTGACGGTTAACAATGGCCGCAATGGCGGCCGCGAGCCGCTGTTCTTGGGTGAACCGGCCAACCAAGCCGCCAAGATGTCCGGGGGCGGCACCGCCAAAGGAATCTTCCTGACCAACAAGGCACGCGCTGCGGTCGGCCTGGGTGAGGTCAATGAGCCCAAGAAGACGGCACTGACGGAAGATGAGATCAAAACTAGCGTCCAAAAGAGCAAATTGGACGTCAAGGTCGAAACTATCGTCCAGGAGTGGCGGGATGACTTGAAGAAAAATCCCATCGGTAGCTTTGAGTTCTCCCGGCACACCCCGCCGCTGCGAACTATTGATATTACCAAGCTCACGCCGGGCAATTCCCGTCGACAAGAGGCGGTATCGACCTATGCCGACCTAGACGGCTTTACCGCCTATGTCGCGCGCAACATAGTTGAAAACGCCGACGATGTCGTGCGGGTCTTGCATGTGCTGCGCGCGGAGTTGGACCGAGTGTTGACCTCGGATTTTGATGGCCGGCGCGTCCGTTTCATTGGTGACTGCCTCCATGGCCTGCTATGCGAGGGAACCTCTCAGACCACCGATGAACCAGAAACCGTCAGCACCGCCGTGATGTGTGCTGGTGCGCTACGCAGCAGCTTCAACCTAGCGCTGGAGAAGCTGGAGGAGAACGGCATTGATGTCGAGAATTTGGGGCTGCAGATCGGCTTCGAGCTCGGCCCGATGAGCATCACACGGCTAGGTATGCAGGGGGATCGCGTGCGGTGCTCGGTGAGCCGCGGCGTGTTGCAGTCGGAAAAGGAGCAAGCTCGCTGCGGCAAAGCCGAAACTGCGATCGGCCAGCTTGCCTACGACACCGGAACCGACGCTGTTCGTGACATCTTCGGGTCTAAGCGCAAGGTGGCCGACCTCGACTACAATGAGGCCGTAGAGGCACTGGCTGAAAAGAACGACAAGTCGGCACGCGCTTCGAAGGCCGCGGCTTTCGAGCTGGCGTCTCCTGCAGTTGCGCGCGTCTCCGAAGTTCAGGCACGCCCTTATGCCAAAGGAACTGGCTGCTGAGTATCGCGTCCGACCTGATCAAGGAGCGTGTCGCTGCGTTTGAAGCCGAGATGGTGGAGGATCGCGGCGATACGTTTACGGTACTTCTTTATCTGCGACGTGCGGATGGCAGGATCGTACCCTACAGGCTTTGGATCGATGCCAGAACGGTCGAGGTCGAAGTTCGGGAAGCAGTCCCTGATCGTCTCCCGACTTGGTGCCCCGAATTGCACATCAACAATGGTGGCCTCTTCTGCCTAGGCTACGGCGCCGATGCGCCGGATCCTGTTACCAGCGCCGAAGCCGCCGACAATTGGTGGGGCATTGTGATCAGTTTCCTGAAGCTGCAGGAACGTGCCAAGAGACTCAAGCGCTGGCCTAACGGCAATGCTTGGGCCCATGGCGGCGCGGCCAAGCATCAGGCAGCTGCTGATAAAATTGCGGCCGCGTTCGACGCTGGGCTTTATGCGCAGCTTCGCGCAGGCCACCTCAGGGTTGAGATGCATAAGGGCCGATTCCTCCGCGTGATGGCGGGGGAGAAACATATCTATTCGGTCTGGAATGATGCCGAGCCGCGTATCGTGAACGTCCGCCGGCCCTGCATGTGTGGATCGGGGAGGCCAATGAATAGGTGCGGCAATCATGCCGATCTCGCAGCAGGCTTGGCCTCCGCCCTCTCGAACATGGTTAGCGCGACGGCAGGGTTTTGGGATTCGTTCCAGAACCGGAAGTGTTGCGAGCGGACGAATACTTGTCCCTTGTTGGAAAAGGAGAAGGTGGCGGGACCCACTTGAATTGCATGAAAGAACGTTTTGAAGGCGACAACATGGCTTCGCTGGTCCGGGCTCTAAAAGTCCAACCGCTGGTAATGCAGGATGCTGTTCTGGCCGAAAGTCTGGCTAAGGCCGGCTCGCTGGTTGAATTTGGGGTCGGCGATACGATCATTACGCAGGACGCGCCAGACAACGACATCTATTTCTTGATCGTCGGCACAGTGGCGATCATCGTCAATGGCGCCAATGTTGCTGTGCGCAAGGCTGGCCAGACCGTGGGGGAAATGGCGGCGATTGAACCGTCTTTGCCTCGGTCAGCCACGGCCCGAGCGATGGAACCCGTGGTGGCGCTTAAGATAGCCACCGAACCGTTTTTTGAGATTGCCGAGGCGCATCCTAAGTTGTTCCTGCCGCTGGCGCAGGATTTGTCCAAACGGCTGTTCCAACGCAACGAAACAATCGCCCAGCCTAACCGCTCACCGAAGTTGTTCATCATTTCCTCATCCGAGGCCAAGGAAATTGCTCATGCGCTTCGTGCCGGCATGGAGCATCATGTATTCAGCACCGTGTGGGATGAGGGCGTGTTTTGGGCGGGTGGCTATCCCCTGGAAGCATTGGAGAAGCAGGTCGCAGAGTCGGACTTCGCGGTGGCGATCGCAGAGCCCGACGACGTATTGGAGTCGCGCGGCTCACGTGCACCCACATTGCGCGACAATGTCCTGTTTGAGCTGGGTCTCTTCATGGGTAAGTTATCGCGGCACCGTTCGATCCTAGTGCATCCCAAGATTGCGAATTTGAAGCTGCCGTCAGACCTGCAGGGCTTGACGTTGATTTCTTATTCGGCCGGACCAGAGCCCTTGGGGGAGCGCCTGGATCCTGTTTGTCAGCAGGTGAAAGCCGTCGTTGAGCGGCTTGGGGTGAGAGTGTTTGAAAAGTCCTAGTCGGCACCATTGACCGCAAATATGCGTCTGCAGCAAAGACACCACCACCTTGAGACTAGGCAGCGGGCTTTTTAAACGCCCAGTGTAGAATCTGTTCTTTGTGTCTGCCAATGGCGCATGTCCGACAATCATGTACTCGCGTGAAGCCGGTTGCCGGCTGGATCTCCTGCTCCCTTCCCCACCCCTGCCCCCTCGCCGCCATTTTCTGCCATTATGGTGGCCTGAACGTGTCAAAAACGGCGGCGGGCGGCGGCGCGGCGGGCGGATGGTGGAGTTTGCGATCATGACGGGCAGACGCGGCGGCGCGGCGGAGACGGGATGCGGGTGAGGCGCGGCACGGGCACGCGGCTGTCGCCGATTTCGTTCGGGGCCTGGAAAAGCCCGGCGGGGTTTTTCGCTTGCTGTCGCCTGTTGCTCCTCGCCCCCGCCCTAAATTTCGCTTTGCGAATTTTGACCCTCCCACGGGGTCGTTTTGCGGTGCCGTCAGCGCCGCGACCCCGCCCCGAAATTTGCTCGCTTGCGCTCACAAATTATCGACAAGGCCCTTCGCATGGCTCAGGGCGTTCGAGGCTCGAAAAAGTCCACCGGACTTTTTCGTTCACTGACGTGAACCGCCTCTCACCCCTCAAGGGGAGGGTGGGAAGGAAGTGTGTGGCTGCGTTGGCGCTGGCGTTCTTCGCACTTGTGGCGTTGACGCCGGATTTCGTGCGCGCCGAGGCGGCGGCCGCCGAAGCCGAGGCGTCGGCCGAGGCAGCCGACGACGCGGCGGACAAGGAAGCGGCGGAGGCGGCCGAGGCGGAGACGGCGGCGGCGCGGGCGGCGGCAGACGAAGCGGCGACGCCGCGGGTCTGGGAGCGGGCGCAAGGGGCGCTTTCCTTCACGACGCGGGTGGCGGGGCGGCGCATCCCCGATCAATTGCGCGAGATGCTGGAAGAGGCGCGGGCGCTGGGCGTCGACGATGCCGATGGCGTGCCGCCGCCTTCGACGCTGGCGCAGTTGCGCCGCCGGGCGCAGGAAGACAGTTTGCGGCTGGTCGAGGTGCTGCGCTCGGAGGCCTATTATAATGGCCGCGTGACGCCCATGGTGCGCGAGGCGTCGGGCGGGCGCTTCGAGGTGATCTACCAGGTGGTGCTGGCCGAGCGGGCGATGATCCGCAGCTTCCGCATCGTCTATGCCGATCTGACCGATAGCGAAGTGGAGACCCATGCGCTGCCGCAGGACGGGGCGGCGCTGGGCCTCCAGCCCGGACGCGCGGCGCGGGCGCAGCGCATCATCGTTCTCACCAACGAGGCGGTGACGCATCTGCATAATCACGGCTATCCGCAAGCCGCACTCGACAACCGGCGGGTGGTGGTCGATCTCTCATCGAGCATGGCCGATGTGACGCTGACGATTGCGGCCGGGCCGCGGCTGCTGTTCGGGCCGCTGCTGGTGCGCAACCCGGACGGGCGGACACGCGAAGATTATGTGACCGGGCTTGCGACGCTGACGCCGGGCGCGGTTTACGACCGGCGCGAGGTCGATGCGACGACGGCGGCGCTGCGCGGCAGCGGCTTGTTCGAGACGGTGTCGGTGACAACGGGGGCGGTCGATGCAGAAGGCCGCGCGGTGCAGGAGATCGAGCTTGCCGAGCGCAAGCCGCGCACGGTGCGGCTGGGTGCGGCGTGGTCGTCGAGCGAGGGCGCGGGCGTGCGCGGCAGCTGGGAACATCGCAACCTGTTCGGCGCGGCCGAAAAGCTGGTGCTGGGGCTGTCGATCGCCGAGATCGAACAGAAGGGCACGGCCGAGTTCCGCAAGCCGCGCTTCCTGCGCCCCGACCAGGCGCTGCTCATCAGCGCCGAGATCGCCAATGCGCAGAGCGATGCCTATGACGAATATCGCCTCAGGACCGGCGCCTCGCTGGAACGGGTGTTCGGGCCGCGGCTCAGCGGCAGCGCCGGTGTCGGCTTCGAGGTGACGCAGACCGAAGACGCGACCGGGCGCACCGACTATCAATTGTTCAGCGTGCCGGCGGTGCTGCGCTATGACAGCGCCGACGATATTTTCGATCCGAGCGAGGGCATCCGGGCGACGGTGGCGGCGACGCCCTATTTCGGCAGCGCCGACGGGGCGGCGACCAGTTTTCTGCGGCTCGAGGGCAGCGGCGCCACCTATTTCGCCGTCGCCGACAGCCTGACGCTGGCGGTGCGCGGGCGCTACGGGACGCTGGTGGCCGACGACACCACCGATGTGCCGGGCTCGACGCGGTTTTATGCCGGCGGCGGCGGCTCGGTGCGCGGCTATGGCTACCAGATGGCCGGGCCGCTGAGCGCCACCGGCACGCCGCTGGGCGGACGTTCAGTGATCGAGGCCGGGGCGGAGGCGCGCTACCGCGTCAGCGAGACGATCGGCGTGGTGGCTTTCGTCGATGCCGGGCAGGCCTATCGCGAGTTGACGCCGCGTTTCGACGGCAGCCTGTTGTGGGGGGCGGGGCTCGGGCTTCGCTATTACACGCCGATCGGTCCGATCCGTTTCGACGTGGCGGTGCCGCTGGACCGGCGGCGGGGCGTCGACGACGCGTTCCAGATCTATGCCTCGATCGGACAGGCTTTCTGATGGAAGGGGTTTATCAGGTTGCCAAAAACGCAGTGTCATCCCGGCGATCCCGGCCTTTGCCGGGACAGGCGCCGGAATCCGTCGGCAGCCGCAGCAAACGGCGCGGCGAAGGGAAGAAGAAGGGTTCACGCGGAGACGCGGAGGCGCGGAGAAGGGAAGGAATAGTTCACGCGAAGACGCGAAGACGCGAAGAAGGAAGAAGTAGAGGATTGGCGCTTCGCGCCGGAAGAATCTTCGCGCCTCCGCGTGCAAAATCTTCACCTTGCCGGACCCCCGTGGATACCGGCGTTCCTGGCCTTCGCCGGGACAAGCGCCGGGATCCATCGGCAGCCGCAGCAAACGGCGAGGCGAAGGGAAGAAGGGTTCACGCGGAGACGCGGAGGCGCGGAGAAGAGAGCAAGCAGGAAAATTTCAAGCAGAGACGCAGGGAATGTTTCCTGGCGCTTCGCGCCGAAGGCGCAATAAATTTTCTCTATCTCCG
>JAUXOE010000105.1 GCA_030682415.1 Parvibaculum sp. | reverse complement strand
GCCTTCCGCTACCCGCGCGGCGAAGGCATCGGCCTTGATCTGCCGGAAATCGGCACACCGCTCGAGATCGGTCGGGGCCGTATTCTGCGCGAAGGCACAAAAGTGGCGATCCTGTCTTTCGGGACGCGGCTTCAGGAGGCGCTGAAGGCCGCCGACCAGCTGGCAGCGCTCGGGCTCTCGTCAACGGTCGCCGACGCGCGCTTCGCCAAGCCGCTCGATGAGGAACTGGTGGCGCGCCTTGCGCGCGAACATGAAGTATTGATCACCGTCGAAGAAGGATCGGTCGGCGGTTTTGGCAGCCATGTACTTGATTTTCTGGCCCGTTCCGGCGCGCTCGATCACGGCCTCAAGGTCCGGCCGATGACGCTGCCCGATTTCTTCATCGACCATGACAAGCCCGAAAAGATGTACGATCTCGCGCATCTCAATGCAGCGCAGATCGTCGAAACCGCGTTGATGGCGCTCGGACTTGAGCGGCAAATCACCGACATTGCCGCAATCGCGCCGCAGTCTCTGCCCAAACTCGTCTGAGAGCGCCGATGTCGGGCAAAAAGCGCCGCCTCGATCTTGCACTGGTCGAGCGTGGGCTGGTTCGGACGCGTGCACGCGCACAAGGGGCGATCCGATCCGGCCATGTACGGGTCGGCGGCCGCCCGGCGGCGAAGCCTGCCGACCTGGTTGACGATGGCGATGAGATCGAAGTGACGGCGCCCGAGCATCCCTATGTGTCGCGAGGCGCATTGAAACTGCGGCATGCGCTCGATCATTTCGCACTCGACCCATCGGGTATGATCTGCCTCGACGTTGGCGCCTCGACCGGCGGCTTTACCCAGGTGCTGCTGGAACGCGGCGCGGCCGGCGTGGTTGCGGTCGATGTCGGCCACGGCCAACTTGCGCCGGAAATTGCGGGCGACGCCCGCGTTCGCGCCATTGAAGGATTGAATGTGAAAGACCTGACGCGCGAGCGCGTGCCCGAACGCATCGAGTTCATCGTCGCCGATCTGAGTTTCATCGGTCTTGCGAAAGCGCTGCCGCCCGCACTGGCGTTGGCCGTGCCCGGTGCCCATCTCGTCGCGATGATCAAGCCGCAATTCGAGGTTGGACCGGAAAATGTCGGCAAGGGCGGCATCGTCCGCGACGCCGATTTGCATGAGAACGTCTGTGACGAGATTTCGCACTGGATGGACGAAGAAATGAACTGGCGCGTCATCGGTATTGTCCCGAGCCCGATCGAAGGTGGTGACGGCAATCGGGAATTCCTGCTGGCCGCTTGTCATGACCGCTGAAATCGAGGTCGAGATCGGCTCACTCGGCGCGCAGGGCGACGGTATTGCCGAAACGCCGGCGGGCCCGCTTTTCGTGCCTTATGTCCTGCCGGGTGAGCGTGTGCGCATACGCCCGGAAGGCGAGGGACGGGCGGCCCTGGTCGAGATTCTCGAGGCATCGCCCGACCGCGTGGAGCCGCCATGCTCGCATTTCACGGTTTGCGGCGGCTGCGCGCTCCAGCACATGGCGCCGCAAGCCTATGCCGCATGGAAGCATGCGCAGTTGGAGGCGGCGTTGCGCCCGCGCGGCATCGTTGCCAACATCGATGCGCTCCAGCCGGCGCAGCCGCGAAGCCGGCGCCGCGCCACTTTCTCCGCGACGCGCAGCCGGAAAACGCTGACGCTCGGCTATCACGCGAAGGCAAGCCATACGATTATTCCCATAGTGGAATGTCCGCTGGTCGTGCCGGAGATCGAGCGCGCGCTTCCGGCGCTCGGCGTGTTGGTTGGCCACGGTCTCGCGCGCAACGCGCATGCGTCGTTGCTGGTGACTGCGACGGCGAGCGGTCTCGACGTGGCGGTAACCGGCGGAAAGACCCTGGATGGGCCGCTGCGTGCCGAGTTGGCAAAGCAGACAGAGATTGCCGATTTCGCACGGCTGTCATGGGACGGCGAGATCGTTGCCGAGCGGCACGCACCGTTTGTTGATCTGTCCGGACTCGGCCTGACCCCGCCACCCGGTGCCTTTCTGCAGCCGACGATCGATGGCGAAGCGGCTCTGGTACGTCTGGTGCGCGACGGTGTCGGCGGCGCCGGTCGGATCGCCGATCTTTTCGCGGGTTGCGGCACCTTTGCCGCCGCGCTGGCACCCCATGCCGCCGTTCATGTGGTCGAGAGCGAAGCAGCATCGCTTGCAGCTCTTGTGCGTGCGGTGCGCGAGCAGGGGCCAATGCTCCGCTTCAAGCCGGTGACCCCCGAAACCCGCGATCTGGTGCGCCGGCCGATGCTCGCGAGCGAATTGAAGCCCTTCGACGCGGTGGTGTTCGACCCGCCGCGCGCCGGGGCTGCGACGCAAGCGGCGGAACTCGCAAAGTCGGTCGTGCCGATCGTCGTCGGCGTGTCCTGCAACCCGGCTACATTCGCCCGCGACGCCCGGACATTGATCGATGGCGGCTACCGCCTGAAGCGTCTGACACCGGTGGACCAATTTCTCTGGTCGCCCCATATTGAAGTGGTCGGTATTTTCACGAGGGACTGAGAACGCCAATGGCAGGACCGCTGGCACGTCTTGGATATGGCGCGGCACAGGGCGCGCGGGTCGCCTGGTTCATGGGTCACTATCTGGCGCTGCGCCGGATGCATGGTCCATTGACGCCGCCGGGCGAGGCCCCCGTGGCAATCAAGGGCGCCCGTCCCGGCTGGCAGGGCCTCATTGCCGCCATGCGCGAGCTCTTCGAACGCGACTGGAAGAACATCGAGTCCGGGACCTATCGCCTCCCCGCCGATCGGCTGGCCGATCCTGCCGCTGCGGTCGAGCGCAGCATGGCGTTCTTCCGCGACGCCCGCGCGGTCGACGAGCGCCGATTGGCGCGGCGTCATTCCGAAGTGCTGACACCGGCGTTGCGTGACAGGTTTCCCCGGTACTATTTGCAGAATTTCCACTACCAGACCGATGGCTGGCTCTCGGAAAAATCGGCGCGACTCTACGACACGCAGGTCGAAGTGTTGTTCACGGGCACGGCCGATGCCATGCGCCGTCAGGCGCTGGTCCCGTTGGCCGAGGCGCTGCAAGGGCGCGACCAGCGCAAGCTGCATTTTCTCGATGTTGCCTGCGGGACCGGCCGCTTTCTGGAAACGGTGTCCGGAAATTATCCGCGACTGAGCGTGACCGGTATCGACCTGTCGCCGCCTTATATCGCCGAAGCACGGACACGGCTCGCGCGCCGGCGCAGCGTGACGCTGGTGGAAGCCAATGCCGAGACGCTGCCGGTCGGGGAATCGACGCAGGACGTTGTGACCTGCATCTTTCTCTTCCACGAACTGCCGCCAAAGATACGCAAGGTCGTCGCCGCCGAAATGGCGCGGGTGTTAAAGCCGGGCGGCGTCCTGATACTGGTCGATGCGTTGCAGACCGGCGACAGACCTGACTTCGATGGCCTTCTGGAGTTTTTCCCGATCGGTTTTCACGAGCCCTATTTTTCCTCCTATCTCAAGGAAGACCTGACCGCGATCTTCGCGCGCGCGGGGCTTGAGCGTTTGGGTCAAACGCCGGCCTTTCTCTCAAAGGTCATGTGGTTCGGGAAGCCGGCCTGAGCCGGATCAGTGGGTGCGGCCGGTATATTGTCCGATTGCCGCCTGGATCACCTCGGGCTTTGCATCGAGGGTGTTGAGCTTGACGGTTATCTGCTGCGGACCGGTCAAGCGCCAGCAGCGATACATCAGGCGTCGCAGCGGATGCACCTGCACCGGGTTCTCCACAGCCGTCTCGATGGAGCGGCGCAATTCGATACGCAGTTCGGAATTACGGATCGTGCGCAGATAGCGGTCGACAATCTCCGTACCTGCGATGGCGTTCCACGGCAGCAGTCCGAGCCGATCGAGGGTGAGGCCGGACGGCGAAATCTCGATCGCGCGGCGGTCGCGCCTGACATAAGGCCAGTGATAGAGCGCCCCATAAAGCACAATCAATGCGCCCAGCGTCGCAATCGTCGGTGCCCGCGTGATGGCGTGAAGCAGCAGCACCCCGGCAATCAGGATGCCGCCATAGACGATGCCCTCACCCTTCTCCTTGGCATAGTGGACCGTCAGCGGCGCCGACGGTGCGGCCGTCGTCCGTTCTGCGTCACTCACCGTTTTGCCCCCTGTTCCTCAGCCAATGATCCGCCAATATGCAAGCCATCATTGCCTCGCCGACCGGCACAGCGCGGATGCCGACGCAGGGGTCGTGGCGGCCCTTGGTGACGATCTCTGTCTCCTCGCCGCCGGGCGTAACCGTTTTGCGCGGGCTGAGGATCGACGAGGTCGGCTTCACCGCAAAGCGAACGACGACATCCTGTCCGGTTGAAATGCCGCCAAGAATGCCGCCGGCATGATTGGATGTGAACAATGGGCCGCTATTGCCGGCGCGCATCTCGTCGGCGTTTTCCTCACCAGAAAGAGCAGCGGCAGAAAAGCCATCGCCGATCTCGACGCCTTTGACCGCATTGATGCTCATCATCGCGGCCGCAAGATCGGCGTCGAGCTTGCCGTAAACCGGCGCGCCGAGGCCAACAGGCACGCCTGTGGCGACGATTTCGATCACGGCGCCGCAGGACGAGCCCTGCTTGCGCACACCGTCAAGATAGTCTTCCCACTGCGCCGCAGACCGTGCATCCGGACACCAGAACGGATTGCGCTCTGTCTCGTCCCAATCCCAATTGGCGCGATCGATCTTGTGCGGGCCCATCTGAACCAGCGCGCCGCGGATCGAAACGCCCGGCAAGACAGCGCGTGCGACGGCACCCGCCGCCACCCGCGCCGCCGTTTCGCGCGCCGACGAGCGGCCACCGCCGCGATAGTCGCGGATGCCGTATTTTGACAGATAGGTAAAATCGGCATGGCCCGGCCGGAATTTGCTGGCGATGTCGCCATAGTCCTTCGAGCGCTGATCGACATTCTCGATCATCAGCGAAATTGGCGTACCGGTCGTGAGTTCAAGCCCGTCCTCGACGAAGGTTCCGGAAAGGATTTTGACAGCGTCCGGCTCGCGCCGCTGCGTCGTGAAGCGCGACTGGCCGGGCCTGCGGCGATCGAGCCAGTGCTGGATGTCTTCGGCTTTCAGCGCGAGGCGCGGCGGTGTGCCATCGACCACGCAGCCGAGCGCCGGCCCGTGGCTTTCACCCCAGGTCGTCACGCGGAAGAGATGGCCGAACGTGTTGTGCGACATGGCCCTGAAACGCGGCCGCCAGCGAGGCCGTCCTTGCAAAAATGTTACGACGCGCGCCCGGCGAATCCGGGCAGGTCTCGGAAGCAAACCATACAGGAGAAGTTCAGACGATGCTCATATCCGGCGCGTCCTCGGCCTTCATGCCGATGACATTGTAGCCGGCATCGACATGATGGACCCCGCCGGTAACGCCCGAACCCAGGTCGGAGAGGAGATAGAGGCCGGTCTTGCCCACTTCCTCGATCGTCACGGTCCGCTTCATCGGCGCGTTGAGCTCGTTCCACTTCAGGATGTATCGGAAGTCGCCGATGCCCGACGCCGCCAGCGTCTTGATCGGCCCGGCCGAGATCGCATTGACGCGGATATTGTTGCGCCCGAGATCGACCGCCAGATAGCGCACGCTCGCCTCCAGCGCCGCCTTGGCGACCCCCATCACGTTGTAATGCGGGATGACCTTTTCGGCGCCGTAATAGGTGAGCGTGACGAGCGAGCCGCCATCGGTCATCAGCGGCTCGGCGCGGCGGCAAAGCGCGGTGAACGAATAGCAGGAAATGGCCAGGCTCGCCGTGAAGTTTTCGAGCGAGGTGTCGACATAGCGGCCGTCGAGCTCATCCTTGTTGGCATAGGCAATCGCGTGAACGAGGAAATCGAGCTTTCCCCATTCCTTCGACAGACGTTCGAACACGGCGTCCATGCTGGCCGCGTCGGTAACGTCGCAGGGCATCACAAGATTCGAACCCACCGATTCAGCCAGCGGCATGACGCGCTTCTGCAGCGCTTCACCCTGGAAGGTGAAGGCCAGCTCCGCACCCTGCTCCGCGCAGGCCTTGGCGATGCCCCAGGCGATCGACCGATTGTTCGCGACGCCCATAATGAGCCCGCGCTTGCCGGCCATCAGGCTGCCCTTCAGGGCCGCGTCCTCGATGCTGGTGGCTTTGTTCATTGCGTCCCTGTTTTGTTCGCTGGTCGAAAATCGTCGCGCATCCTACACAAAAGCCTATAGCGGTCGAACAAAAAAGGCCCGGATTCCGGCCGTTCGGCCGGTTCACGAATCATGTCTGTTCATGTCGGTTCAGGATTCCGAAAAATCCTTGCGCGGATTGTGCTTAGCGCCTGCCGTCCAGGTCGCCGCAAAGTCCCGCAAGGCCTCATCTGGGGGCTCGGGAAGAACCAGCGTCAGCGTCACATACTGGTCGCCCGGCGTGCCGCCTTCGGCAGCGATTCCCCGGCCCTTCAGGCGCAGCCGGGTGCCGGTGTTCGACCCGGCCGGCACCGAAAGCGATACCGGCCCCGAAATGGTGGGGACGTCGACCCGCGCGCCAAGCACCGCCTCCGAAAGGCTCACCGGCACGGTGAGGTGAATGTCGTGGCCCTCGCGGCGGAAATGGGGATGCGGGTCGATGGCGACGGTGACGAGCGCATCTCCGGCTTCGGCACCGCCATGCCCGGCGCCGCCCTGGGCGCGCAACCTGATCTGCTGACCCTCCTCGATGCCAGCCGGCACATTGACATCAAGCATCTTGCCGGCGGCGAGGCGCACTCTTTTACGGGCGCCGTTGGCGGCGTCGAGAAAGCTCACGGTCAGATGGTAGGTCTGGTCATCGCCGCGGGCACGAAAGACGCGTTTGCCGGCGCTGCGAATACCCTCGAAAAGCTCCGAGAAAATATCCTCCGACGCCGGATGTTCGGCCGCGCCGCGGCGCATGGTTTCCTCGAAGGCCGAGGCCCGCGCGACACCGGCCGCGGCACGCCGCTCGGCCTCATAACGCCGACGGGCGGCGTCGTCCTTGAGCTGATTATAGGCGGTCGTCACTTCCTGGAATCGCGCCTGCTGGCGCGCCGCATTGCCTTCGCTCATGGCGTCGGGGTGCAAACGCTTGGCAAGCCGGCGATAGGCCGCCTTGACCTCGGCGTTACCCGCGTCCGGCTTAAGTCCCAGAATTTCGTAAGGATCGCGCACGGCGCCCGATTCTCCACCCAAGTGAAACCCGAAGATTAGCCGCCGCCGCGATACGAATTGGTTAAGGCGCGGTGCCGACGTCGAGACGGTCGAGCTGCGCCTCGGGCGGCGCTGGCGCCGTCACGACAAGGGCTGCATCGGCATCGGTGGGTGGCATCGGGCCCGGCAGGTACGGCACCAGGACCGTAAGACGATCAAGCGCCTGCGCATGGCCGGCGCGCGCCGCCAGCGCATACCAGGCAAGCGCCCGGGCAGGATCCGCCTCGACACCAAGCCCGCGCTCATACATCACGCCGAGATTGTATCGCGCGACCGGAACGCCCGCCATGGCGGCCGCGTGAAACCAGAAAGAGGCCTTCTTGTAGTCCTGCGGGATGCCGTCGCCGTCGAGATGCATGAAGGCGGAATTGACTTGTGCGGCGACCAGACCGGCACGGCCGGAACGTTCGTAGAAATAGAGGGCGCGTTCCGGATCGCGTTCGACGCCTTTGCCATGCCGCAGCATCAACGCGACATTGCGCATCGCGGCAAGGTCGTCGCGCTGCGCCAGAGGCAGCCAGATATCGAAAGCCTTTTTGTAGTCGCCTGCATCATAGGCGGCGACGGCCTCATCGAAACCGGCACCGTCGGGGTGCTCCATCGCGGCGCTCTGCTCGATCCGGTCACGCACTGTTGTGCCCGGACCCTGCGCCAGCGCGAATTGCGGCCATGCAAGGGCCGTCATCAAGGCGACGCAGGAAAGGGAGCGGGTGAGCCGAAATCGTTTCATCTATTCAGACCCACCCGCCGAAAAATCAGTTCCGGATTTGCCACGATCCGTCGGGCTGGCGGCACGCCGTGCCATAGGCCGTCTGGCTCCGGCCCTCGACATAGATCGTTTGCGAATATTCACGGCAGGTCTGGCCGCTATATTGCTGCGCTGCCTGAGGTGTCACCGTACCGTAGTTGCCCGAATCCGGATTGCGCCACTGAACCGGTTGACCCGTGCGGCCGGTTTCCAGGGCATTGTAGGTGGTCTGCCCCAAATAGGCCTGGTCGGCACGGTCGAGCGACTTGCCGATCTCGCTGCCGAGCAACCCGCCGAGCAACACGCCGGCACCGGTGGCCCAGAGCCGGCCCGAGCCGCCGCCGACCTGCGAGCCGAGAAGGCCGCCGGCGACAGCGCCGCCGACAGTGCCCACGGTCTGTTTGTTGATCCCGCTCTGATCGCAGGCGGCGAGCGCCAGCGCGACAGCGCCGATGGCAATTCCTTTGACGAGATTCATGGGCTCCATCCTGTTTGTTTGCGAACGCGCCTCAATATTTCCAGGCGGGGCAGAAAAATCCCTTTCCGGAACCATATAAGAACTGCGCTATATAGGACAGCGATTGTGGCGAGATTAGAGCAACGGCGCCGCCGGATCGGGCTGAAATCGGCCATTCCGGATCGTTGGTGACGAAACAGGACGTTTTGATGAGCGACACGACAACGCCGGCCGATGAGACCGAAGTCTTTACGTCTGAGGATCCCATCGCGCTGTTTGACGAATGGATGGAGCTTGCGCGGGCAAAGGAGCCGGAAGACGCCAATGCCGTCGCGCTGGCGACTGTCGACAAATCGGGCCTGCCCGATGTGCGGATGGTGCTGCTGAAAGAGGTCGATACGCGCGGCTTTGTTTTCTACACCAATCTCGAAAGCGACAAGGGGCGCGAGCTTGCCGAGAATCCGCAGGCTGCGCTTTGTTTTCACTGGAAGAGCTTGCGGCGGCAGGTGCGCGTGCGCGGGCAGGTCAGCGCGGTGAGCGACGAAGAGGCGGACGCCTATTTCGCGACGCGTGCGCGCGACAGCCAGATCGGCGCCTGGGCGTCGCGGCAATCGCGCCCGCTTGAAGGGCGTTTCGCGCTTGAACGCGAAGTTGCGAAATACGCATTGAAATTCGGCCTCGGAAAGGTGCCGCGGCCGCCGCACTGGTCGGGTTTCCGGATCGTCCCGACACGGATCGAATTCTGGCGCGACCGGCCGTTTCGCCTGCATGACAGGCTGGTTTTCGAGCGCGCAACCGATGGCGCGGCATGGCGCACGGCACAGCTTTTTCCCTGATTACCCCCCTCTGTCACAAAACTGTCACAAATCGGATTGAGCGACATTCTCGATGAACGCGGACGACCCGACAAAAAAACTTATCCCCGGTTCCGACGCCCATAACGGACGTCTGATGCGCCGCGCGACCTATGCAGCGGTCGCCGTCGCCGTCACCCTGGTCGCGATCAAGGCGATCGCCTTCTGGATGACCGGCTCGATCGCGATGCTCGGCACGCTGTTCGACTCGCTGCTCGACGGCGCCGCCTCGCTTCTGAACCTCTTTGCAGTCCGTCATGCGCTGACACCGGCCGACAAGGAGCATCGCTTCGGTCACGGCAAGGCGGAGGCGTTGGCGGGGCTTGGGCAGTCATTCTTCATATTTGCATCGGCCGGCTATATTGCGGTCGCGGCGGTCATGCGGCTGCTGAACCCGACGCCCATCGAAAATTCGCTGGTGGGTATTGCCGTCACGGTTGCGGCGATTGTCGTCACGCTGGGCCTCGTCGCCTATCAGCGCCATGTCGTCGCCCGCACGCAGTCGCTCGCCATCGAGGCGGATTCGATCCATTACCGCGGCGACCTGATGATGAACCTGTCGGTGATCGCCGCGCTGGTGCTCTCCGGCATGTTCGGTCTCCACCGCGCCGACCCGTTTTTCGGCATCGTCATTGCGGCGTTGATTGCCTGGAGCGCGGCGAAAATCGTCCGGGCCGCGCTCAACCAGCTGATGGACCGCGAATTGTCCGAAGCGGAGCGCGGCCGGATCAAGGAAATTGCCATGGCGCATCCGGAGGTCGTCAGCCTGCACGATCTGCGCACGCGCGCCTCGGGCATTCACACCTTCATCCAGTTTCATCTCGAAATGGATGGCGCGATGCGGCTGGTCGAGGCGCATCGCATCGCCGACGAAGTCGAGCGTGAGGTGATGGCGGAATTTCCGGGCTCGGAGGTGATCGTCCACCAGGACCCGGCCGGGCTTGAAACGCCGACACGCCTCGAACGGATGTGACCTTGGCCGACACCACCGACAAGGCGCTGATCACCTTCCTGTCGCGGCCCGAGACCTACGGGCTCACACCGGAGACGCCGGTCGCGCATGTCGAAACCCATATCTCGCATGTGTTTCTGGCCGGAGATCGCGCCTTCAAACTGAAAAAGCCGGTGCGCTTCACCTTTCTCGATTTCTCCGATGTCGGGAAGCGCCGCGCGGCCTGCGAGACGGAAGTGACGCTCAACCGCCGCACCGCACCCGAGATCTATCTCGGCACCGTGCCGGTGCGCCGGACGCGCGCCGGCTTGCGGCTCGGCGGCGACGAAGGGGAGGTTGCCGACTGGCTGGTCGAGATGAAACGCTTCGCGGCGGAGGGACTGCTGGCGACCATGGCCGATGAGGGCCGGTTGAAGCTGACGTTGATCGATGACCTGGCGGCCGCCATCGCGCGCTTTCACGCCACGGCCGAAATCTGCCGCGACGCCGGCGGCGCCGAAAGCTTTCGGAAGATCGTCGAAGACAATCTGGCCGACATGGAACCGGAGGTCGGACCCATATTCGACCGGGAGACCGTGCG
>JAUXOE010000097.1 GCA_030682415.1 Parvibaculum sp. | reverse complement strand
GGGGCTTCGGCCTCGACACAAAACAATCCGCCAACGGAGGAACTCCCCCATGTCCTTAGTCCTCGTCACCGGCGGCTCGGGCTTCATCGCCGCCCATTGCATCCTGCAACTGCTGGCCGCCGGCCATGAGGTCCGCACCACGGTCCGCAATCTGGCCCGCGAGGCCGATGTCCGCGCCATGCTGAAAGCGGGCGGTGCCGAGCCCGGCCCGCGCCTTTCCTTCGTCGCCGCCGACCTGATGGCGGATGACGGCTGGGCCGAGGCCGCGCGCGGCTGCGACAACGCGCTGCATGTCGCCTCGCCCTTTCCCGCCGGCGTGCCGAAAGACGAAAACGAGTTGATCGTGCCGGCCCGCGACGGCGCGTTGCGGGTGTTGCGCGCCGCGCGCGATGCCGGCATCCGGCGCGTCGTGATGACCTCCTCCTTCGCCGCCATCGGCTATGGCCACCCCGTCCGCAAGAAGCCCTTCGACGAAACCGACTGGACAAATCTCGATGGCGACGATCTCTCGCCCTACACCAAGTCGAAAACCATCGCCGAGCGCGCCGCCTGGGATTTCATCGCCCGCGAAGGTGGTGCCCTCGAACTCAGCACCGTCAATCCGGTCGGCGTGCTCGGCCCCGTCCTCGGCCCCGACTTCTCGACCTCGATCCAGATCGTGAAGGGCCTGATCGACGGTTCCGTGCCCGGCATGCCGAAGCTCTCCTTCGGCCTTGTCGATGTGCGCGACGTCGCCGACCTGCATCTGCGTGCCATGACCGACCCGGCGGCAAAGGGCGAGCGCTTCCTCGCCATCTCCGGCGACTATGTCTGGATGCGCGACATCGCCCGCGCGCTGAAGGCGCGCATGGGCAAGGCGGCGTCGAAAGTGCCGGCGCGGCAATTGCCCAACTGGCTGGTCTTCATCGCCGCCATGCGCATGCCCGAGCTGAAACTGGTGCTGCCCGAACTCGGCAAGGAAAAACACGCCACCGGCGAAAAGGCGATGCGCCTCCTCGGCTGGCGCCCGCGCCCCTGGGAAGACTCCGCCGTCGACACCGCCAAAAGCCTGATCGCGCTGGAGGCCTGATCCGCGATCTGGATTATTCGCCGCGTCTCTGGCGCTGGCGATGAAGCGCGCGGTCGATCGTGGCGGCGCCGGCGGCGACATCGGCCGCGACGCCGGCCTTGCCGAACGGCAACCGGCCAGCCAGGTCCCGCAGCGTGCCGGCCGGGTCGCGCATCAATGCGTCATGGCGGACGCGCAGCGCGCCATGGCAGGCAACCAGCCGGTCGAGCTCGTCCATGTAGAAGCGGTGGAGCGCCGCAAGCCGCCCCGGCGCGTCCGGTCCGTGCAGATAGCCCGATGCCCGGATCGAGCGCGCCACTTCGCCCGCCGCCCGTTCGATCGTGACAAACGTCACCTCGCAGCCACGCGCCGCCAGTGCTTCGCGATAAAGCGGCCACACCGCCACCAGCCGCGGATCCTTGATGCCGAACAGCGCCGCCGCGCCGAAATCGCGTTGCAGGATCTCGGCGATCTTGTCCCGGATCGGCCGGACCTCTTCGCGCGCGAGCCAGTCGCCGGGCAGCGGCGCGGCCGACGACCAGTCGAGGCCGAACAGCGCCAGCGCCTGCTGGTTGAGACGCGACAATTCGAAATGCTCGAAATTGCCTTTGGGGTTCTGCCGGTCGGGCGGCTTCAGCCCGCGCCCGAAATCGACCCCCATCGCCGCCAGCGCGCCGCTCAGCGCCGAGGTGCCCGAACGCGTAATGCCGAGCACCAGGATCGCCTGTCGCGGCGGCGCTTGCGGGTTCATCGCGGCGTCTCCCCCGTCTTGAGATGATCGGCCAGATGCAGCGCCAGTTGCGCGATCAGGCTGGTCGTCATCGCCGTGCCGCTGCGCGGGATCGCCGAACCGCCGCAGACATGGAGATTGCCGATGCCATGCACGCGCAGATTTTCGTCGACGACGCTGCGCTTGGGCTCCGTGCCGATCACGGTCCCGCCCATCGGATGTGCATTGCGCCCGAAATCCACCGACGCCGGATCGGCGATCGTTTCGTGATCGACGATGCGCCCCATGCCGCTTTCCGGCAGCAGCGCGGCCAGTCTTTCGCAGCTCCGGATCATGGCCATCTTCTCGGCCTGGCCGATCTGCCAGCTGAATTGCGCCGCCGGCAGGCCGAGCGGACCGGCCGCCGCGCCGAGCGACACTTCCGCCTCCCAGCGCGGCGGCTGTTCCATGAAATGGCGCAGCCCGTAGATGACCGGCGAACAGGACCAGCCGACACGGCTGGCCGCGGCCAGGAAGCGGCGGTTGTGATGGCGCGGAATGCGCCGCCACCGCCCGGCCCGCGCAATCGTGGCGCGGGCAAGCAGCGGCGCGTCATGGATCACCGGGTCGAGGAACAGGCAGCTGCCGGGCCCGCCCGCCGGCGCGTCGCCGGCCGCCGGCAGCGTCAGGCCGAAGAAATGGCTGCGCGGACTTTCGCCGATCCCGTCCCGCGTCACCGGCAGCAGATAGCGATGCAAGAGCTTGCGTTGCGCGCCGGGCAGCAGGAACCCGTGCAGCGACAACAGATGCGTATGCAGGAAGCGCCCCAGCGCCGGCAGCCGCCGCCGCGCTGCCGCGCTGTCGGGCCCGAAGGAGCGCAGCAGCAGCGGCGCGTTCTCGGTTCCGGCGGCGACAATGAAGGTCCGTGCACGGACGGTGAAGCGCGCGCCGGCAAGCGTGGCGAAGCTCAGGCCGGTCGCCATGCCGTCGGCGATCGCGAGTTCGAGCACGGTCGCATGCAGGACGAGACGCACCGGGCTGTCCGCGCGCGCCAGCCCGACGGCCAGTTGCGCGGCCGCTTGCGGCGCGCCGCGCAGATAGAGCTTTTCGCAAAGCGCCGTGCCGCCGCCGGCGCCGGCCGGGGGCGCCGGCCGCAATCCGGCGGTGTCCGCAAGGCTGTAATCGCTGAAGCGCCCGAAGCCGCAAAGATAGTCGGCCGCCCGCGCCGCAAGCCCGTTGAGTTGTGCCAGCGCGTCGGGCCAGCACGGCCCGCCGGCTTCCGCCGGCGCGGCGAGATCGGCCGGATCGATCAGCGAACAATTGGCGCCCCAGTCCCGGAACGAACCGCCGAGCTGGCGCCGCGCGCCGGCCAGCTGGAAGGGCGGCCGCGTCACCGCCCGCCCGGTCATCAAGGCGGCGGTCTGCGCCGTGCTCTCCGGCCCGCCCGATTCGAGCACCAGGATGTCGCGCCCGGCCCGCGCCAGTTCATGCGCGAGGATCAGCCCGGCCGCGCCGGCGCCGATGATGCAGATATCGGCCGCAAGCTCGCTGCCGGCATCGAGCTGATGGGCATCGATCAGCATGGGCGGCGGCCCCGCAGCGCCGCGGCCGGTATCGGAAGAGGGCGGCCTCGTCGCGCCACGCGAAATGTCCTGCTGTCGATTGACGGTGCCGCGCGGACGCGCCGGCCGGAGTTGAGGTTCGGGCAAAATCCCGTTCGTGGCAAGATGGCGCGCACCGCTTGGCCCGCCCCTGCTGCCGCCCCGCCATGCTAGTCTTGCCCGATCGTTCGCGCGGAGGGTCCGGCCATGAAACTCAGCTATCTTGTCTTTCTCGGCAGCGCCCGCGACAGCACGCCGCCGCGTCCGGCCCGTCTCGGCCTGCGCGTCGCGCGCCGCGTCGAGGCGTTGCTCGGCGCGAAGGCGAATGTCCGCCTCGTCGATCCGCTGGATTACGATCTCGCCGGTGTTTTCAAGCCGCATTTCGCCTATGCCAAGGGCGCCGCGCCGCGCGCGCTTGACGATCTCGCCAAGGAGATCGCCGCCGCCGACGGCTATGTCATGGTGAGCCCCGAATACAATCATTCGCTGAGCCCGGCGCTCGCCCATCTGCTCAATCATTTCGGCGCCTCGCTCTTCGCCGGCAAGCCGAGCGCCATCGTCACCTATTCGGCCGGGCAGTGGGGCGGCGTGCGCGCCGCGGTCGCCATGCGCGCCTTCCTCTCCGAGATGGGCTGCCTGCCGGTCTCCGCGATGATCCATGTGCCGAAGGCGCAGGAGGTGCTCGGCGAAACCGGCGAATTTCTGGCCAGCGTCGATGCCGCCCGCTGGACCGGCTATTTCGAGCGCAGCCTCGCGCAACTCCGCTGGTGGGCCGAAGCCGCCCGCCGCCAGCGCGACGAGCACGGCGAAGATTTTCCGCCCCCCTTCGCCCGCGACCCCTCGCAGCGCAACGCCCCCTGAATGACCGGACTGTCGGCCTATGCCGCCTTGTTCGCAGCCGCCTTCATCGCCGCGACGCTTCTGCCCGCACAGTCGGAAGCCGTGCTGGTCGGCCTGCTGGTCGCGGGCGATCACCCGGTCCTCGCGCTGATCCTCGTTGCGGGTGTCGGCAATGTGCTGGGCGCGACGGTCAACTATGTGCTCGGCCGCATGGCGCTGCAGTTCCAGAACCGGCGCTGGTTCCCGGCCAGCCCCGCCGCGCTGGCGCGCGCCAGCGCCTGGTATGCGCGTTACGGCCGCTGGTCGCTGCTGCTGAGCTGGGCGCCTGTCATCGGCGACCCGCTGACGGTGGCCGCCGGCCTGCTGCGCGAACCGCTCTGGAGTTTCCTCCTCCTCGTCGCGCTGGCCAAGTTCGGCCGCTACACAATCCTCGCGGCCGTCACGCTGCAGGTGATTTAGGGGCGCCGGCCTCTCGTCCTATGCCGTCGCCCGGCTCTGCCGCCACGCCAGCCAAAGCGCCCACAGCAGCACCGCCGCGACCACCGCCAGCGATCCCGCGATGATCGGCAACACGTAATCGGGCTCGTTGTTGGCCGCCCGTTCGCCCGCCTCGCGCAGCTCCAGCCGCCCGAACACGCTGCGCCAGCCGAAGCCGAGCGCAAAGGCCCAGGCGGCCGCCAGCAGCCCCGCCGCGCTTCCCGGCCGCACACGGAGCGACGTCACCCCGCCCAGCACCATCAGCGCCACGCAGATATAATCGACAATCAGCGCCTGAAGCTGCCCCCAGGTGAGGCGATACTAGGTCTCCAGCGTGAAATGCAGCGCCACCGAAAAACAAGAACGTATCTAGACTAGTTGGCAAACTACAAAATCAAATAGTCCCTTTTTAATTCGGTGATGCTCGGACACCTGCAATTCCAAGCCGCGGGACAATAGAGCCTCATACTCACGGTTTCTTCGGGTTACTGGATTGAACATGAACTGGGTATGATTTTGAACTTGTATCATCGCCACAGTTGGGCGTTGTGTCCAAGTAACAGAACTATTGAACACGCAAGAGGATTTACGAAGCGCATGGTTCATTGCCACCACGGGGCTAAAGGTAGTCGAAAGATAGTGACCAATGCGCACAGCGGAGTGTGATGTTTCTACCGGAAGTCCAAGGCCATAGAAAACTGTATGACCGGCCGACAAATAACACGGAGATCGACTAATCTCGCCATCTAGGCCCTCGACGCGTTTCCGATCCTTCGGCGTGGCATCGCCCGAATCGAAACGCAAAGCCGCGTCATTATAAGTTCTGTTGGTGCATCGATAAATTCTGAAGAACGGCGCATCCCTCAGCAACAGTCTATTTCGTTGCCACTTCCGATAGATCGCGTCTCCTTTGATAATTTTCTCAACTATATTCTGAAGCTCGGATGCATATTCCAGCCGTGTAACAGAAAGGGCATTCAGCAAGTCAACCGATGATGCGTTGGGACTCACCCCAAGGCGTGTCGATAGGCAGTCACCCAACTGCCAATAGTCAACACCGATCATTTGGACTCGTTCGCGCAGAGTTGGAGACCGAAACAACGCCTATTTGACGTTTGTGCGAAGCCTACACCACTTAAATATTTGATGGCTAGGCGGTATTATTGGTCATAGTCTGGCCTCATGGGACTTAGCACAGCCATGTCGTTGCTGTCAGAGGAGAAAGTGATCGATGGCGGACTATCCCCCTTTTATGAATTCATATGGGCTGGTAACGAAAATCCTCGCCAAAGTAAAAGAAGCGAAGACGCCAGACAGATTCACTCAGGACTACCTAGGAAGTACATTGGGTTTTTCCAGCGGTAGTGCCAAGCCGTTTATTCCTTTGTTGAAGAGAATCGGGTTTTTATCTTCGGACGGTTCACCTACTGAGCTCTACAAGCAATTTCGAAATCCCGATCATTCGAGGTCGGCTATGGGTAAGGCTCTGAGACACGGATATGCAGATCTCTATGAGAGAAATGAGAAAGTGCATGCGCTTGATAAGAAAAGTCTCGAAGGCCTGATTGTTCAAGCGACCGGCTTGGACCATGGATCAACAACTTTGCGTTCTATCGTCGGGACATTTGAGAATCTGAAGAGCTTCGCAGCATTTGATGGTTTGGAGATCAAGCCAGGAAAGGAAAGCGGGGAAACTGGTGCTGAGCCTCCGCATAGAAAAATGCGCGACGAGATAGCCGAAGATCAACACATAAGGTTAGGCTTGTCGTACACGATCAACCTTGTCTTGCCGAAAACTGACGACGTTTCCGTGTTTAACGCCATCTTTAAAGCACTCAGAGAGAATCTCCTCCAGAAATGAAAGACACGGAGCACATTCGCCTTTTCGGTATGTCTTTGCAGCAGATTGAAAAAGAGCTGGACATAGTAGAGAAGCAAGCGGCCGTTGATTTGCAGAGGCGGAGTTCGTCCGACGACAAGGACGACGAATTCTACCCGCAGTTCAAAGAGACATTTCGTCGTGAAGCGGCAGCAATGAGCCGCCACTATGAAATATTCTATTGCTTAGAGAGATCTATTCGAGACCTCATATCCGAAAAGCTCCTAGCTGAAAAAGGACCTAATTGGTGGGACACGGCGGTGCCTGATCCGGTTAGGGCGGAAGTAGAGAAAAACATTAAGCGGGAGCGGGAGAGCGGGGTAACGGCCCGCTCTTTGGACAAAATTGATTATGCGACATTCGGCGAACTCGGCGATGTTGTTCGAGCGAATTGGGAGATTTTCATCGACACGTTCAACAACGAAAAGGCGTTCAATAGAGTAATGCACAATCTAAATTTGCTTCGCGGACCTATAGCGCACTGTTGTCCGTTGGCGGAAGATGAGGTCGTGCGTTTGCGGCTTACTATAGGAGACTGGTTTCGGCTTATGAGCTAGGCAATGTTGAATCTTGAAGCGGCTTTTTGTCATTAATCGCTACAAAAAAACGGCGCCCTCGGGGCGCCGTTCAGGCTTTGCATCTTCGCGCCTTCGCGCCTTCGCGTGACAACCTTCTCTTCTCCGCGCCTCCGCGTCTCCGCGTGCAAAAAAAGCGGCAAGCACAGGGCTTGCCGCTTCTGGATTGCTTCGGCCTGCGGCCTCGCAATGACGCAGGAAGTTGAAGGCTGCGAACCCCCCTAATGCTGGCTCTTCGGCATCGACACCCGCATCCCGTCGATCGCCGGCGCCGCCTTGATCTGGCACGACAGCCGCGAATTCGCTTCGGCGTTTTCGGCGAATTCGAGCATCGTCTCTTCCATGTCTTCCTTGGCCGGAATCTTGTCCCACCATTCTTCCGGCACGAACACCATGCAGGTGGCGCAGGCGCAGGCGCCGCCGCAATCGCCGTCGATGCCGGGCACGCTGGCCTTC
>JAUXOE010000070.1 GCA_030682415.1 Parvibaculum sp. | reverse complement strand
GCCGGTGTCGTCACCGAGGATGGCCGCAGCTTCCGGGCGGGCAGGGTTGTGCTGACCACCGGCACTTTCCTCAGGGGCATGATCCATCTGGGGACCACGCGCATTCCGGCCGGGCGGGTGGGGGAGGCGCCGGCGCTGGGTCTGTCGGAGCGCCTCTACAGCCTTGGCTTCCAGCTTGGCCGGTTGAAGACCGGGACGCCGCCGCGGCTCGACGGCTCGACCATCGACTGGGCCGCGCTTGAGGTTCAGCCCGGCGACACGCCGCCGGTTCCGTTCTCCTTCCTGACGCGGGCGATCACGACGCCGCAGGTCAATTGCCACATCACCCGGACGACCGAAGCCGGGCACCGGATCATCGAGGACAATCTCCGGTTCTCGCCGGTCTATTCGGGCCAGATCGAAGGTGTCGGCCCGCGCTACTGCCCCTCGATCGAGGACAAGGTGGTGCGCTTCCGCGAGCGCGACAGCCACCAGATTTTCCTCGAGCCGGAAGGCCTCGACGACGACACGATCTATCCGAACGGGATTTCGACGGCGCTGCCCGAAGAGGTCCAGCTGGCCTTTCTGAAGACCATTCCCGGGCTCGAGCATGTGGTCATGCGGCGGGCCGGCTACGCCATTGAATACGACTATATCGATCCGCGCGAGCTCAGGGCCACGCTCGAGACCAGGCGCCTGCCGGGGCTTTATTTGGCCGGGCAGATCAATGGTACCACCGGCTATGAGGAAGCGGCGGCACAAGGCCTGATGGCCGGCCTCAATGCGGCGCTTTCGGCGGGCGGTTCGGCGCCTCTCATCCTCGACCGCTCGCAGGCCTATATCGGTGTCATGATCGACGATCTGATCACCCGCGGCGTCAGTGAGCCCTATCGGATGTTCACTTCGCGGGCCGAATACCGGCTGACGCTCCGGGCCGACAATGCCGACCGGCGGCTGACCGGTCTGGGAATTTCGGCCGGTATTGTCGGGACGGTGCGGGCCGAGGCCTTTACATCCAAACAGACAGCGCTGGATGCGGCGCGGCTGCTTTGCGAGGCGGCGCGGCTCAGCCCCAGTGCCCTGGTCAAGAAGGGGCTCAGGATCAACCAGGATGGGGTCTCCCGGTCGGCCATGGAGCTTCTGGCCTATCCGGAGATCGACATGGGCGTGTTGGCCGGCATCTGGCCGGAGATCGGCGGTTTCGATCCGGACGTCAGCGAGCAGCTTCAGATCGAGGCGCAGTATGCCGGCTATCTTGGCCGGCAGGAATCCGACATCCGGGCCTTTCGCAAGGATGAGGGGCTGCGCCTGCCCGCCGGGATTGATTATGCCGGCATCATGGGCCTGTCGATCGAGGTGCGTCAGAAGCTTGCCGCCGCCCGCCCGGCGACGCTCGGACAGGCCGCCAGGGTCGACGGGGTAACCCCTGCAGCGCTGACCACGTTAATGATTCACGTGAAACAAAAGCGCAGTGCTTGAGGGGCATGACCCGGTATGTCCCAACATATAGTGTCTGACGGGTCGCAAGTCATTGATGCGGAATCCTTTTCCGCCGCCATTCATGTTTCACGTGAAACAATCGAGGGTCTGGTGCTCTACGAGACCCTGCTGCGGAAGTGGCAGAAATCGATCAATCTGGTCTCTTCGGCGACGCTTTCCGGGCTTTGGCGCCGGCATATGCTCGATTCCGCCCAGTTGGTGGCATTGGCCCCCGAAAATCCCCGGATTTGGGCCGATCTTGGCAGTGGCGGCGGGTTTCCGGGGCTGGTTGTCGCGATTATGCTAAAAGATATGCGCGATTTCACCATGCATCTGGTTGAAAGCGACCAGCGGAAATGCGTCTTTCTGCGCGAAGTGGCGCGGGAGACCGGGGCGCCGGTTGAGGTTCACAACCGGCGCATTGAGGATTTTGCCATCGAAAGCGGGCTGAAGCCCGATATTGTCTCGGCCCGGGCGCTGGCGCCGCTCGACAAGCTCTTGGCCTGGGCCGCGCCGCTTTTCGGACCGCAGACAATCGGCCTGTTTCTAAAGGGGCAGGGCCTTGAAGCCGAATTGACGGAGGCGCGTAAAGGGAGGATATTTGACGCCGAGATTTCCCCCAGCCAGTCGGACCCTTCCGGTTTGGTGTTGAAGCTGCGAGGCCTCTATGGACCAGCCGGATAACACCGCGAGAGAGAATCGCCCGATCGACAAGGCGTTAAGCGCCGCTGTCGGCAATGAAACACCGCGCCCGGCCAGCACTACCTCGGGACTACTTGCTCCGTCCACGGATCGCCCGCGCATTCTGGTGGTCGCCAATCAGAAGGGCGGCGTCGGTAAAACGACGACCGCCATCAATCTTGGCACCGCGCTTGCCGCAGTCGGCGAGCGTGTGCTGATTGTCGATCTCGATCCGCAAGGCAATGCCAGCACCGGCCTCGGCATTGGCCGCGCCGAGCGGAAGGTGTCGGCCTATGATGTGCTGATCGGTGCGGCGCTGATCGAAGATGCGGTTGTCCCGACCCAGGTGCCGGGCCTCGATATTGTTCCGTCCACGATGGATCTGCTTGGCGCCGAGCTCGAGCTTGCTTCGGTGCCGCGCCGCTCGCACCGTCTGCGTGATGCGCTGGCACGGATGCCGCGTCATGGCAAAAAGCGTGAAATCAGCGAAGCCGAAGCGCAGATGACGATGCGGCCCTATTCCTATCTGCTGATCGACTGTCCGCCCTCGCTCAATCTTCTGACCATCAATGCGATGACGGCGGCCGACGCCATTCTGGTGCCGCTGCAATGCGAGTTCTTTGCGCTGGAAGGTTTGAGCCAGTTGCTGCGCACGGTCGAGCGCGTCAAGACCAGCCTCAATCCGCGGCTCGAGATTCAGGGCATCGTGCTGACCATGTTCGATCAGCGCAACAAGCTCTCCGACCAGGTTGCAACCGATGTGCGCACGCATCTCGGCGACAAGGTTTATCGCACCGTCATTCCGCGCAATGTGCGCATCTCGGAAGCACCTTCCTATGGCAAGCCGGCGCTGGTCTATGACCATCGCTGTGCCGGCAGCAAGGCCTATATGAAGCTTGCCGCCGAAATGATTCAGCGCGAACGGGCGATCCGGCGCAGCGCCGCGTGAGCGTCGCGTATTAACTTAATCCGTGGTCTGAGGACTCTTAACAGAATCTTCTAACCGATTGTAACGATTGAAAATGTGGCCCTACCCGGTAGTGATGCCGGCGGGCGGGGTTCCGGAAAGCGAATCTTTCCGCGGATTTGGGGCGAGGCCCGGCCGGTAGGGCCGGTGCTACCGGCAAAGCAGGATGGCGCGCGCGAAGCGGCGGCGCGGGCAAGAGGGAAAAGGAAGAATGACGATGGCGGATGAAACCCCGAGCCGTCTTGGCCGCGGTCTGGCGGCGCTGATCGGCGACGATACGGCCTTTGCCCTGGGCGATCGCGACGCACAGGCGCCGCGCGGCGTCCGCGAGGTGCCGATCGAATTCCTGCGCGCCAATCCGTTTCAGCCGCGCCATGTCTTCAAGACCGAGGCGCTGAACGATCTGGCCGCCTCGATCCGCGAAAAGGGAATCCTGCAACCGATCGTCGTGCGCCCGGTCGCCGGCGATCCGAACGCGTTCGAGATCGTCGCCGGCGAGCGCCGCTGGCGCGCCGCGCAGGCCGCGCAGCTCCATCAGGTTCCGGTCATCGTCAAGGAACTGACGGACGCCGAATCACTTGAAATCGCGATTATCGAAAATGTGCAGCGCGCCGATCTCAACGCGATCGAGGAGGCGGCCGGCTATGACCGTCTGATGCTGCAATTCGAATATACGCAGGAAAAGCTCTCGCAGCTGATCGGCAAGAGCCGCAGCCATGTCGCCAATACGCTGCGCCTGTTGTCGCTGCCCAAGCCCGTCCAGTCACTGATCGAGGAAGGCAAGCTGACCGCCGGTCATGCACGCTCGCTGATCGGCCAGGCACGGGCCGAGGAAATGGCGCAGCAGATCGTCGCCAAGGGTCTGTCGGTGCGCGAGGCCGAAGCGCTGACGCGCAAGGCCGAGACCGCACCGTCGCCGACACGGCCAAAGGCGCTGCCGAAGGCGCAAAAGGATGCCGACACGCTGGCGCTGGAAAAAAACATTTCCGATCAGCTCGGCCTCAAGGTCGAAATCTCGTTTTCCGGCGACAAGGGCGGCGAAGTCAAGATCGCCTACAAGACGCTCGAGCAGCTCGACGAGATCTGCCGGCGGCTGGCCGGCCGCACCGCGCAGAAGATGAATTGATCCGGGTGCGGATTATCTCCGTCTGACGCGCGCCATGTGTGTCGTCGCGCGCGGCGGCGCCGGGGCCGCGTTATGGCAAGATAGTCAGCGCGATCCACTTATCCCCATGTGGCCGGGATGCCATCTGCTGTGACTTTCCTGCCGCGACCAATTCCTCTCGGGGAGCGCGGGGCGGGGATAAGTCCGTTTGTGACAGTTTTTGGACAGTTTTGTGACAGAGGGGGGGTTCGCTGCCATTTCCGCTGTCACAATCGCTGTCACAATCAGCGCCGCGCCGGCCGCGCCGCATCCTTCAAAATTTCATCGGCGCGCGGGACGCGCGCCAAGCGCAATCCGGAACAATGTCTGTCCACAGATCGCTTCGGCCGG
>JAUXOE010000061.1 GCA_030682415.1 Parvibaculum sp. | reverse complement strand
GGCCAGCCGTGTCCTTGCGTCGGGCAACCTACGTCAGCGACGGCGGCGCCGCAATCTCCCTGCGCGCGCGTCCGGGCCGAAGGCGGCCGATTCCGGGGCCGCGCCCTTTGACCGGCCCGCCGGTTTGCGCCTAGATATTCGCGGCGCGCATGCTCGGGCCGGCGGTTCAGGGACGAGGGGTCTTTCATGCATATTCTGTCCTGCGGCCGGACCCTGCGGCTGGCATCCGGGCTTCTCGGCGCCTTGCTCTTCGCCGTGCCGGTCGCACATGCGGCCTGTGAGCTCGAACAGGGCGACACCGCGCGCGCTGTCGAAATCGTCGATGGCGATACAGTTGTTCTCGACAATGGCCGGCAGGTCCGCTTCACCGGCATCCAGGCGCCGAAGCTGCCGCTCGGGCGCACGAATTTTGAAGCCTGGCCGTTGGCCGGCGATGC
This sequence comes from Parvibaculum sp., assembly GCA_030682415.1. Taxonomy (GTDB): domain Bacteria; phylum Pseudomonadota; class Alphaproteobacteria; order Parvibaculales; family Parvibaculaceae; genus Parvibaculum. Next base: position 7,172 of record JAUXOE010000061.1, on the reverse strand, counting down.
ATATGCTGCCCTATCGGCGGTGGCGCTCGGCAAGTCCGTCACGCTGCGCCATGGCGGCCGCCGCGACGATCGGCATGGCCGCATCCTGGCTCATCTCTTCACCGCCGACGAAAATGGCCGGGAGGTGTGGCTGCAGCGTGAAATGCTGCGGCTTGGGCTGGCGCGCGTCTATACGTTCCGCGACAACCGGGCCTGCGCCGCCGAGTTGCTCGCGGCCGAGCGCGAGGCGCGTCTGGCGCGGCGCGGCATCTGGACCGATCCCTTCTATGCGATCCGCGACGCTACCGATGTGGCGACGCTTGAGCGGCTTTCCGGAAGCTTCGAACTGGTCGAGGGCCGGGTGATTTCGGCCGCCGTCGTTCGCGGCCGCATTTATCTCAACTTCGGCGCCGACTGGCGGACCGACTTCACGGTGACAGTTGCATCGCGGGACGCTAGGCTCTTTCTCGACGACCGGATCTGGGGCGCGTTGCTCGACCAGGATGGCGGCCCATCGGGCATCGAGGACCGGCGGGTGCGGGTACGCGGATGGCTCGGCCGCTACAACGGCCCTGAAATCACCGTCACACATCCCGAACAGATCGAGCTGCTGGACGATACACCATGAAAAACGAGATGACGGGACGTCGAGAGCAGGCGGCGCGCGCGAAATGGATCGTGCCCGTACTGGCGACACTGCTTTTCTCCATTGCCGCCTGCACGACCAACCCGGCAACCGGCAAACGCCAGGTTGCGCCGCTGGGTTCGGTTGAACAGGACGCGCAGATCGGCGCCGAAACGCATCCGAAGGTTCTCCAAGCCTTTGGCGGCGCCTATCCCGATGCACGGCTCGGCGGCTATGTCGCCGGCATTGCGACGCGGGTGGCGCGCGCCACGAACATCCCCAACGGACAATACCGCGTCACGGTTCTCGACAGTCCCGTCGTCAACGCCTTCGCGGTACCCGGCGGCTATGTATATGTGACGCGCGGTCTTGTTGCGCTCGCCAATGACGAAGCAGAGCTTGCCGGCGTCATCGGTCATGAAATAGGTCACGTCGCAGCGCGCCATTTGGCGCAACGCCAGACGGCGGCCATGGGCGCATCGGTTGTGGGCGCCCTGCTGAGCAGGATCTCCGGCAGCCAGGCGGCGAGCCAGGCCATCGCTCTCGGAGGACAGGGGCTTCTTGCCGGCTATTCGCGCGGCCAGGAATTCGAATCCGACATGCTTGGTGTGCGCTATCTGGCGGCAGCGGGATACGATCCCTATGCCGCCGCCGATTTCCTGCAGTCCCTGGGCGCGCGCGATGCGCTTGAAGCGCAGCTCCGGAACCTTCCGCATGATGCGGCGCGCAGTGGCTGGCTGGCCAGTCATCCGGCCAGCGCCCAGCGTGTCGAGGCCGCACGCGCGCATGCGCGTGAAACGGGCGCCGTATCCGGTGGCTCCGGCGACCGCAATCGCGAGGCCTATCTGAAGGCACTGGACGGCATGCTCTATGGCGACAGTCCGGATCAGGGCATTGTGCGTGACCGCGACTTCGTGCATCCGAAGCTCGGTTTTGCCTTCAAGGCACCGCAAGGTTTCGTCATCACCAATTCGCCTGTGGAAGTGCAGATCAGCGGACCGGACAAGACGCAGGCGATTTTCAGTTCCGGGCCAAAGAATCCCGGGCTTGATATTGGCCGTTATCTGACCCAGCAATGGGGCAAGGGGGTGCCGCTGGCCGGACTGCAGCTTTTCAAGGTCAACGGCATGAATGCGGCGACGGCCACGACGCGGATCAACGATTACAATGCGCGGCTGGTCGTCATCGAGTTTGCGCCCGACCTTGTCTATCGTTTCCTGACCGGCACCTTGCCGCAAACCGGTACGCGTCACGATGCTGCGCTGCAGGGGCTGGTGATGAGCTTCCGCAAGATATCGCCGGCCGAAGCGGCGGCGGTCAAACCGTTGGGGCTGCGCGTCGTTGCCGTTCGGCCGGGCGACACGGCGGCCTCGCTTGGCCGTCGTATGGTCTATTCGGATTTTCAGGCCGAGCGTTTCCGTGTCCTGAACGGTCTCGGTGCCGGCGCGGAGCCGCGGCCCGGCACGCTCGTCAAGCTTGTGACCGAGTAAGGTCCATCAACCAAGCAGGCCTGCGGCTTCCGGATCGGGCACTTTTTCGAGCAGCGCCGTTCGCATTTTCTTCAACGCCAGATGTTCGATCTGACGCACGCGTTCCTTGGAAATTCCAAGTTGCGCACCGAGCGTTTCGAGCGTCAGCGCTTCATCGCGCAGGCGCCGTGCTCGGATGATCAGCAACTCGCGCTCATTGAGTTCGCCGAGTGCCTCGGCAATCCAGCGGGAGCGATAGGCGCCGTCGTGCTGCTCCATGACTTCTTCATCCGGCTGCGGCCGGTCGCAAGGCAGCATGTCCTGCCATTCGGTCGTGTTGTCGTCGGACGTACCGTCGGAAAGCATTGCGTTGAGCGAGCGGTCGCCCCTCGTCAACCGCGCATCCATGATTTCGACGTCGTCGACGCCGACACCAAGACGCTTGGCGATGAATATCCTGTCTTCCTGCCGCAGCGTCTGACGTGTGCCGCTGTCGATCAGCGCGCGCAGGCGGCGCAGATTGAAGAACAGGGATTTGTGGGCGGCGGTGGTGCCGGTGCGCACGATCGACCAGTTGCGCAGGATGTAGTCCTGAATTGCAGCGCGGATCCACCAGGTGGCATAGGTCGAGAAGCGAACGCCGCGTTCGGGCTCGAAACGCGCGGCGGCTTGCATCAGGCCGACATTGCCCTCCTGAACGAGATCGCCATAGGGAAGTCCGTAGTTGCGGAAGCGCGTGGCCAATGAAATCACGAGGCGCATATAGGCGCAGGTCAACTGATGCAGGGCCTGATCGTCGCCATCCTCGCGCCAGCGCCGGGCAAGTTCGAATTCGGTTTCCCTGTCGAGCAGCGGCACGGTCATGGCGCGCCGCATGAAACGGCGGTTGGCGCGCTGCGTTTCTGGCGTGTCTGTGTGCGGCATCTCAGTCACTCCTCCGTGCTGCGGTACGCTTTCGCGTCTCCGAAGTTTCGGCCGGTAACCTTCCTACGGCCTGCGAGCTGTTCCGGATCAATGCCGGATGCGCAGGCAGATTTCTTGTACCGGGATTTCATGGCCAGAAAGGGGCAGGGGGGACAAAAACAAAAAAAGCCCGGCGTAAGCCGGGCCTTTTCGATATCTGCCGTTGGAACGATCAGGCCGCCTCGCTGGCCTCGCCGTCCTTGGGTGTCTTGTCACCGCCGCGCGACGCGCCCTGCAGGGCCTGTTCGACGCGCTCGATTGCCGCGTCTTCGCCGATGCGCCCGACGGCTGCCACTTCCCGCGCCATCCGGTCGAGCGCGGCTTCATATAGCTGACGCTCGGAATAGGACTGCTCGGGCTGGCGTTCGGAGCGATAGAGATCGCGCACAACCTCGGCGATCGATATGAGATCGCCGGAGTTGATCTTTGCTTCGTATTCCTGCGCGCGGCGGCTCCACATCGTGCGCTTGATACGTGCGCGTCCGCGCAGCGTCTCGATTGCGGAGTCGACGACGCCGGTGTCGGAGAGCTTGCGCATGCCCACGGCGCCCGCCTTGTTGGTCGGGACGCGCAGCGTCATCTTTTCCTTGTCGAAGTTGATGACGAAGAGCTCAAGCCTGTGGCCGGCGACTTCCTTCTCTTCGATATCGAGGATCTGGCCGACGCCATGGGCCGGATAGACGACATATTCCTTGGCCTTGAAGTTGGCACGTGGCGCTGCCGGCTTTGCGGGCTCCTTGGGCGCTTCTACCTTCGCGGGTCTGGCCGCCGCCTCCGCCCTGGCGCGCTTGGCCGCGGCTTCGCGCTCGGCTGCTTCGATCTTGCGCGCCTTTTCGGCGCGGCCCTTTGCCGCCTCCATCAGCTTGCTGGCGGCATTGGCCAGCTTGGGCGGTGTCTTGCGCGGCGGTGGCGCCTTGGCGGGTTCCGGCTTCGGCGCCTTGGCGGCTTTGGGCGCGGCCTTTTTTGCCGGTGCCTTGGCCGGCGCGGCTTTCGCCTTCGGCTTGGCCGCGGCTTTGGCCGGCGCGCTCTTGGGCTTCGGTTTGGTGACGGCGGGCTTGGCCGCTTTTGCGGCCGGCTTTTTCGCCGCCGCCGGCTTCGCCTTGGCGCTGGGCTTTGCCTTGACCGCCGGCTTGGCTTTCGCCTTGCTCGCCTTGGTCTTGGCGGTCGCGGCCTTCGCTGTGACCTTGGCCGTCGACTTGGACTTCGTGGACTTGGGGGATTTCGTCACTTTGCTCGCCATGGCCTTTCCTGTACCCAGCCTTTCATAACCGGGGCCGGAGGACAGACACGATGTCTCCCCTGCCGGGCCTTGAATTTCGAAGCGCTACGGATAGCCACCCTCACCCGGGGCTCATCGGCTCACCGTGAAGAGGCCGTCAGACACTTCAGGCCGAAAGTCCCTTTCGGCCCCAACCTCCGACTGCCAAACCCGGCAGCCGACACCTATGGATGACACCTGTTTCCCGCCGACGGGCCGATCGCAACCGAAACAACATGCAGTCGGCAATTTGGCTACCTCAGACCAGCCATTGCGGGCCGGTACAGCGGCGCGAGGTGACGAAATGCAGACACAACCTGCGCGTCTTCAACGTGCGGCTGTGCTGCCAAGGTATTTTCGTGCCCGTAATCGCAGCATTTCTTACTGTGCGATATATATAACACAAAAACGGCCCCCTTGGAAGGCGGCGCGGCAAAAGGACAGTTAACACAGGAGGATAGAGCCCCATTCCACCTGTTTGGTGCATGTTTCTGCGGTAAACGGCGGAGATTGCCTGCAGAAAGACCTGCTTTCTGGCCGGGGCTACTGTGTCAAATCAGAACAAAACGGCGACTCGGCTGCCGATGCCGCTCAATCGCCTTCGCCAGGTTCCGGGCTGAAGTGATCATCGAACTTGCCAGCGACGCCTTGCCATTCCTCTGCATCGGCCGGCGGTTCGCGTTTAATGGTGATATTCGGCCATTTCGATGCATATTCGGTGTTGAGTTCGAGCCATTTCTCGAGCCCGGGCTCAGTGTCCGGCTTGATTGCTTCGGCGGGGCATTCCGGTTCACAGACGCCGCAATCGATGCATTCGTCGGGATGGATGACCAGCATGTTCTCGCCCTCGTAGAAACAATCCACGGGGCAGACCTCGACACAGTCCATGTATTTGCAGCGTATGCAGGCATCGGTCACGATATAGGTCATCGCAGTCTCCAGTCGCGCGGTCTTTGCGCGGGCCTTTCAAGTTTCGAGGGAGCGGGCGGGCCGATCCAGCAATCCGAGCCGCGCGCGGACGCGTTGCCGCGCTTCACCGGATTCGCGGTCGGGAACGTATATCAGGCCTGCGACGCGTCGCAACAGGTTGGCTTCGTAATCGTCCAGGACGCCATCCGCATAAACGACCTCCCACATTTTCTCGATCAGTTCTAGGCGTTCGGTTTCGTCATAGCCGCGTTTTATCGCCTGCGCCCAACGGTGCAGATCGATTGTCCCGGCTTCCTCGCTCTCGGCTGTTGCCACGAGAGCGTCCACGTCTGACGGCGCAAGGCCAAAGGCATCAGCGGTAATCCGCCGGATGGTGTGCCGTTCGTCGTCGCTGAAATTGGCATCGGTCGTTGCAGCGCGCACCAGCAGTGCCACGACGGCGACCTGAAGATCGTCGAACTTCGGGGCGGCCTCTTCGTCCGGACCCAGGAGGAGCGATTTGATGGCGGAGAACATGTTATTTTACTTATACGCTGCGGAAGATATGATCAAATACAATAATATTTGTAAAACTAGTCATTTTTCATCAATGCGTCGGTCTGGCGTCGCTCCTTTTTTGTCGGGCGGCCCATGCCGGGCAAGCGACCCGTGGCCGGTTCGGCCGCCGTTCTTGCCACACCGGGCTCCGGTGGTGGTTCCAAGTCCCTATAGAGGGTCGCAGCCTCCGACGCGGGACCACGGCGAAGCCCGAGCAGCACAATCTCGATGACCCTGATATGGGGGCCGAGCGGGAAGGTGAGAACATCTCCGGGGCGCACGTTTCGGCTTGCTTTCGAGATGCGCTCGCCATTGACGCGTAGCCGTCCGCTCTGAATGAGGGCCGCTGCAACAGAGCGGCTCTTGGAAAAGCGTGCGCACCAGAGCCAGCGGTCGATGCGTTGACCGGGCCGTCCGGCCGCGTCTTCCATCGTGGGGGTCAGTTGCCGCCGGCGCGCTCTTTGAGCACGGCCAGCGCGGCAAAGGGCGAATCCGGGTCGGGTTCGCGTTCGCGCAACTTGCGCGGCTCGCGGTGTCCGCCGTCCGGACGCGGACCCTTGGCCGGTCGCTCACCGCGATCATCTGGTTTGCGTCTCGGCTTTCTGTGACGTTCGCCCCGCGCTTCGGCCGGCTTTTCCTCTGTCTCGGCTTTTGCCTTGTTCGGCTGCCGCCGCCGTGCCGGTTTGCCGTCCTGCTTGCGGCGGGCCGGTCGCCAGATTTCAAGCTCGACTGCGGCATTGGCTATTGCGGGCTCTGCAGGCGTCGATATCTCGGGTTCCGCCTGGTTGACCCCCTCTCGCCCTGTCATCGGTATTTCGACGGCTTTTGCCTCGGTCGTTGAGCCGGCTGCCGGTTCGATTACAGGCGTTGCGATCGCGTCAACGATCGCCGCAAGTGCTGCCTCTGCAGCTGTCTGTTGCGCAGCGGTGTCGGCCGCCACAGGCGCGACACCCGCCGTTGCCTCCGAACCTGCCGTGTCCGTCGGGCGCGGAACGATGGTTTCGCGTTGCGAGCGATAACCGAGGCCTTGCAGCAGGCTTGCGAATTCCTCGCCCGAACATCCAACCAGCGACATCATGTCGGGTGTCACTATGAAGCCGCCATTGTAGGTGCGGGCGGCGATAACCGGCCGGATCAGGTCGGCAATGCGTTCCAGCATGTCGAGCCGGACGGCGCGCGTGCCACAAACGCGGAAACCCAAAGCCTCGTAAAAGCCTTGCGGGGCGGACGGGTCGGCCGTGACCGAGGTCAGGCCCGGTGCCGGCGGTTGGGGCAGGCCGGCAAATGCATCGGTGTCGCCTTTGCGTGCCAGCGCCCAGAGCATCATCAGCAAACGAGCCGGAGCCGGCTTCAGAAGGGCCGGCATGAAAATCGAATGGGCGCCGAACCGGACGCCATGCTTGCGCAGCTG
>JAUXOE010000057.1 GCA_030682415.1 Parvibaculum sp. | reverse complement strand
CTATGAAGCGATGATGCGCGGCATCGCCGCCGTCAAACCCGGCGCCACGCTGGGCGACATCGGCGCCGCGATCCAGGAATTCGCCGAGGGCCAGCGCTGCTCGGTGGTGCGCGAATTCTGCGGCCACGGCATCGGCCGCGTCTTCCACGACATGCCGAACGTGCTGCATTACGGCAAGCGCGGCCAGGGCGCGGCCTTGAGGCCCGGCATGTTCTTCACCGTCGAACCGATGATCAATGCCGGAAAACCAGGCGTTAAAATTCTCTCCGATGGCTGGACGGCGGTCACCCGCGACCGCTCGCTCTCGGCGCAGTTCGAACATTCGATCGGCGTCACCGAAACCGGCGTCGAAATCTTCACCAAATCGCCCGCGGGCCGCGATTGCCCGCCCTATGCCTGAGCTTCAGGCCGCATGGGGACGCGCGCCGAACAGAAGCCGAAACCCCATTATCACGGCCACCGCGAACGTCTGCGCACCCGTTTCCTGAAAGCGCCGGACAGTCTGCCCGACTATGAGTTTCTGGAGCTGATCCTCTTCAACGCCGTGCCGCGTCGCGACGTCAAGGCGCTGGCCAAGGAGTTGATCGACCGCTTCGGCAGCTATGCAGCGGTACTCAACGCCGAGCCTGCGCTGCTTCGCGAATTCAAGGGAATCTCCGATCGGGCCCTCGTCGAATTTCGTATTGTCCGCGAAGCAAGCCTGCGGCTTGCACAGAAGCAGGTACTGAAGAGCGAAGTCATCGGCTCCTGGGCGGCCCTGCTCGATTATTGCACCGCCGCCATGGCCCACAATCCGGTCGAACAGTTCCGCATCCTCTTTCTCGACCGCAAGAACCACCTGATCGCCGACGAGGTGCAGCAGAAGGGCACGATCGACCACACGCCGGTCTATCCGCGCGAAGTCGCCAAACGCGCCCTCGAACTCAACGCCTCGGCACTGATCCTCGTGCACAACCATCCCTCCGGCGACCCGACGCCGTCGAACGCCGATATCGAAATGACAAAACGGATCGTCGAAACCGCCAAACCGCTCGGCATCGAGGTGCACGACCACCTCGTCGTCGGCAAGGGCCGGCACGCCAGTTTCCGCTCGCTCGGATTGATCTGAGTACGGACGATCCGGCCGAAAACAGAGGCAGCAACGGCAGCCGCTGTGCCGGCGCACTCTCCCGGCCGTCGAAAATGCCCCTAAAGGATTGATCTGCCTCGATTTTCGGCCGAAAGCACAGCAGCGGCAACAAAGCCGTACCCCCCCTCTGTCACAAAACTGTCATAAAACTGTCACAAACCGATTTCGGGGAGACTTTTACGGCAGCGTGATGTGGTTCGCGAAGCTTCACCTGACACGGTGGACAATTCGCCGAGGGAGGTGCAAGCGACGCGCTGTCTGGAGACCGATTTTCGCGTTTCGAGATATCCCCACTTGAAATTGAAATTCGCCGGATCGGGAATCCGAACTCACCCCACCGATCGGTTCGACGAGAAGTAGAACACGACTCACCGGGGCGGGGATAAGTCAGAGAGAGCCGCATTGTCAAAGCTCCGTCACAGCCGATTTCAAGAAGATTTTTACTGCAACGTTTTGTGGTTCGCGAAATTTCACCTGACCTAGGGATAAGTCATCGAGTGACGCTCATGCGACGGGCCGTACGGCGACCGATTTTCGCATTTCGAGATATCCCCACTTGAAATTGAAATTCGCCGGACTGGAATCCGTCACCGACGCGCAAGCGTCGCAACTATGGCAGCTGATCCGAACGCGCTTTCACATCGTCGCTCAGATGCCGCACGATCCCGGTCGCCTTGCGGATATCCGCATCGCCGAGCGGAACGCCCAGGGTCGATGCAATCGAAAGCAGCCTGGCGTCGTGTTCGCGGTAAAGCGCATCGCCCTTGCGCGTCAGCCGCACAAGCTTCGAGCGCCGATGTTTCGGATTGTCGATGAATTCGACCAGCCCCTCGGCCGCAAGCTCGTCGGCCAGCCGCTGCATGCGCTGACGGCTGGTGGGCCGCATCTGGGCGATCTGCGGCACGGTCAGCGGACCGAGCAGCGCGAGGCTGCGCATGAAGCCGAAGGCGCCGCCGCCCCAACTGGTGATGAGCCCTGTCTTCTGGCCAAGCGCCCTTATCCGGAAGAAGCACTGGGCCACTTCGAGCATCAACTCGGCCACCGCCTCGGCCTTGCCGCCGGCGGCGGGGCGCGCCGCCGTCCGCCGGCCCGTCCCGGTCTTCTGTCGTGCCGATGCCATTGCTTCCGTTCCTCCGGTTTCCGCCAATCTCCTCGATTGACAACCAAATTGTCAATCGCCAGAATGACACCTTGGTTGTCAATCAGGCGGCGTTCCGTTTCGTCGCCTCCGGTACCCTGGGGAAAGACATGGCAATGAATTCAGACCCGGCCGCGCAGCAGCCAACCGATAGCGAAACTGCCGGCGCGGTGGCGCGCCCGCCTCTCGTCTTTGCCGCCGCTCTTGCGCTTGGCTTCGTTGTCGATCACCTGCTGCCTCTGACCTTCCCGATTTCGCGGCCCGGTATGGCCCACGACATCAGCGCCGTTGTCGCCGGTGCCCTGATCCTTGGCGGCGTTGCGATTTTTGCCGCCAGCATCCGCAACTTCACCGGCGCGGCAACGCCGGTTCAGAGAACCAGACCCACCACCGCGCTGGTGACCACCGGCGTTCACGGGTGGAGCCGCAATCCGATCTATCTCGGCATGTTCATGACCTATTGCGGCATCGGCCTGGCCGTGCGCAGCCCGTGGATATTGATCCTCGTGCTGCCGCTTGCCGTCCTGATCCGCTACGGTGTCGTCGCCCGCGAGGAAGCCTATCTGGAGCGGCGCTTTGGCGACGCCTATCGCGACTACAAGGCCCGCGTGCGCCGCTGGCTTTAGAGCAGCAGAACAATGTCGACACCGCTCGCAACTCTCTCGTCCCACCCGCCCCTGGGTGGCGGGTGGGACGAGAGAGTTGCGGCCGCCGCCGGCAGAATGCCTGAACTCCGCAACCTGCCCGCCAGCGGTCCGATGAGACGGCGGCGCCTCCCGCGCAACGTGTTCGCGGCGCTCGCCCTGGTGACTTTTCTCATCCTGTTGAGTTTCATCGTTCCGCTTCAGCGGTGGTCGACCGGCGAGCAGGGATGAAGTTCAGCAGCGAGTGCCGGGCCTGCAGTCTGAGTCTTCCATTTTGACCGAGGGGACAAGCCGCCTGGATGCCGAAGAAATTTCGATCACTTTGTCATACTCATCCTTCGAAATGTTTTCGACTGCAAATCTCTCGCCATACCTTTCGTTGAGCAAGTCCTGAAAACCGCAGGTCGACATCAGATAGACGCTTCCCCGCTGAGCTATTGCAATGCCAGTATCATCGCGGATCGCATGAAGACGATTCAGTTCGGACTGAACGGCGAACAAGTCGCTGGCCATGACAGCCACATACTCCCGCTCCTGATACGAGGAGATCGCCGTATAGCAAATCTGTCCCGACCGCGTCGAACAACCAGCCGCAAGCAACACGCCCGCAAGCAAGAAACTCAAGAGAAAGCGAGACATCCGCACCATCTCATGTTTGCACCCGTGCCCATGCTGCGTTCAAAGTGGGTCCAAGAGACAAGCCCCAGGAAAAAATTGTTCGGTTGCGCGCCAACCTACCCCGCAAAGACCGGCGCATATTTGTCCGCCCACGGACGGGCCTGTTCGAGCTCGAAGGCAAGTTCGAACAAGACCTTCTCGCCGCCGAGCGGCGCGGCGAATTGCGAGCCGATGGGGAGGCCCTTGTCGTTCCACGACAGCGGCACCGACATGGCGGGCGTGCCGGCCGCATTGTGGAGCGGCGTATAGGCCACATAGCGGATGGTGCGCTCGTAAAGCGTGTCGAAGGGAACGCGGGGGTCCTGCTGCCCGAGCTTCGGCGGCGCCGAGGCCAGCATCGGCGTCAGCCAGACATCGTAATCGGCCATGAAGGCATTGACCTGCGCCGTCGCCGCCGCGAACTGCGCCAGCGCCCTTTCCATCGCATCGCCGGGCATGGCATCGAAAAAGGCCGCAAGGCCGTTGGTCCAGGGCTCGAGCACCTCGTTGGGATCGAGACCATTTTCCTTCGCCAGCTTGACGAGATGCGAGGGACCGGACGCCCAGACGGTCAGGAAGGCGTCGATGAAGGGCTCGCCCTCGACCGGATTGCGGGCCGGGATGATCTCGTGGCCGAGATCGGCGCAGAGTTTCGCCGTCTCTTCGAGCGCCGCCTTGACGTCGGCATCGGGCTCGGTGCCGTAATAGCTCATCGTGTCGAAGGCGATCTTCAGCCGCTTCTTGCCCGGCGCCGTGACGCGGCCGACCGGCGCGAAGATGGCGCCCTCGCCTGTCATCTCGGTGACCGCAAAATGCGCCGCGCTGTCGCGCACCGAACGGCTGACGCAATGCTGCACGCCGATATCGCCCGGCAGGTTACGCTCGCCGGTAAAAATGCGGCCGCGGCTCGGCTTCAGGCCGAAGACGCCGCAGCAGGAGGCCGGAATGCGGATCGAGCCGCCGCCATCGGTCGCATGCGCCAGCGGCACCATGCCGGCCGCAACCGCCGCCGCCGCGCCGCCCGACGAACCGCCGGAGGAATGTTCGAGGTTCCACGGATTGTGGCAGGGCGCGAGAAGCAGCGACTCGGTGGTGCCGAGCAGACCGAATTCCGGCGTGTTCGACTTGCCGACCATGACGAAGCCGGCCGCCTCATTGGCGGCGATCAGCGGGTCGGTCTCTTGCGAGATGTTTTTGGCGAAGAGATGCGAGCCAGAGGTGACGCGCGTGCCCTTGAGATTGTCGAGGTCCTTCACAAGATTGGGCACGCCGGTGAACGGACCCTTGGGCAGCGGGCCCGCCGCCGCCGCGCGGGCGCGGTCGTAAAGCTCGGTGACGACCGCATTGACCTGTGGATTGACTTTTTCGATGCGGGCAATGGCGGCATCGACAAGCTCCAGCGCCGTGACTTCGCCTTTGGCAACGAGATCGGCCTGGGCCAGCGCATCGAGCCGCGCCAGATCGGGCGCGGCCAGCGCCGGGCGGAAGCCCGCGCCATAGGCGCCGGCGACCACGGCCGTCGCCGCCGTCGATTTCAGAAAATGTCGGCGCGAAAGCTGCCTGCCCATGCCCAAACCCTCCCTTTATGTTCACTGCCGCCTGATGCGACTTGGGAGGCAGGGTAGCCCGGCGACCGAGAGAAATGAAAGAGATTCGGGAACTTTCCAGCCCGTCCCGGCCCGCTATTGAGCCCCGGATGCCCAAGTGCTACACCCTGCGCATTCCTTCAAGACCGGTTTTTCCAAGCCCGAGAGGCGCCGATGATCCCCCGCTATTCGCGGCCCGAAATGGTCGCTATCTGGGAACCCGACACAAAGTTCCGCATCTGGTTCGAGATCGAGGCGCATGCCTGCACGGCGCTGGCGGATCTGGGCGTGATCCCGAAGGAAGCGGCGAAGAACATCCGCGCGCGCGGCGACAAGGCGGTCTTCGACGTCGCGAAGATCGACGAGATCGAGCGCGAGGTGAAGCACGATGTCATCGCCTTCCTGACGCATCTGGCCGAATTCATCGGCGAGGATTCGCGCTTCGTCCATCAGGGCATGACCTCGTCGGACGTGCTCGACACCAGCTTCAATGTGCAGCTGGTGCGCGCGACCGATATGCTGCTGGCCGACATCGACGCGCTGCTGGCCGCCATCAAGCGCCGCGCCTTCGAGCACAAGGACACGGTCTGCATCGGCCGCAGCCACGGCATCCATGCCGAGCCGGTGACTTTCGGGCTGAAAATGGCGCAGGCCTATGCCGAGTTCGAACGCTGCCGCGAACGCCTGGTTGCGGCGCGCAAGGAAGTGGCGACCTGCGCGATTTCGGGCGCCGTCGGCACCTTCGCCAATATCGACTCGCGCGTCGAAGAACATGTCGCCAAAGCGCTCGGCCTCGAAGTCGAGCCCGTGTCGACGCAGGTGATCCCGCGCGACCGCCACGCGATGTATTTCGCGACGCTCGGCGTCATCGCCTCCTCGATCGAACGGCTCGCGACCGAAATCCGCCATCTGCAGCGCACGGAAGTTCTGGAAGCCGAGGAGTTTTTCTCCGAAGGCCAGAAGGGTTCCTCGGCGATGCCGCACAAGCGCAATCCGGTGCTGACCGAAAACCTGACGGGCCTCGCGCGCCTCGTGCGCGGCATGGCGATCCCGGCGATGGAAAACGTCGCGCTCTGGCACGAGCGCGACATTTCGCATTCTTCGGTCGAACGCATGATCGGCCCGGACGCCACCGTGACGCTCGACTTCGCGCTGGTGCGCCTGACCGGCGTCATCGACAAGCTGCTCGTATACCCTGAGCAGATGCAGAAGAACCTCGACAAGCTCGGCGGCCTTGTGCATTCGCAGCGCGTGCTGCTGGCGCTGACGCAGAAGGGCGTTGCCCGCGAGGATGCCTATCGGCTGGTGCAGCGCAACGCCATGCCGGTGTGGCGCGGCGAAGGCAACTTCCTCGCGTTGCTGAAAGCCGACAAGGATGTGTCGGCGAAACTGACGGATGCCGACCTCGAGGCGCTGTTTGACCTCGGCTACCACACGCGGCAGGTCGACACGATCTTCGCCCGCGTCTTCGGCAAGGAAGCGATGGCGGCGGCCAAAAAGGGCAAGGCGGCGGAGTAAGGCTTCACCGCGCCGTCACAATCGGGCCTATACTGCGCGGATTGTCATCCCCCGGGGGTTCCCATGCTTCGTACCGCTTTCGACGGCGCGCGCCGCCGCCGCATCTATCTGTTTCGCCATGGCGACGTTTCCTATGTCGACGACAAGGGCAACCGCGTGGCGGACTCGACCGCCGTGCCGCTGACCGACTGGGGCCGCGAACAGGCGGCACTGACCGGCAAGGCGCTCGCCGCCATCCCTTTCGATCGCGCGGTCGCCTCCGCCTTTCCGCGCTCGGTCGAAACGGCCGAACTGATCCTTGCCGGCCGCGGGCTTGCGGTCGAACGCCATGCCGGTTTCGTCGAGTTCCAGGGCAATCCGCAATTCCGCGACCAGATCACCGATCTCAACGACATCGCCTATGCCTTTCGCAGCGCGCATCAACCGGGCGCGCGCTACAATGGCGGCGACAGCTTCGAGGACGTCAACACGCGCGTCGTCTCGGCGCTCGAAACGCTGATCGCCGAACCCGAATGGGAGACGCTGGCGCTGGTCGCGCATGGCGGCATCAACCGCCTCGTCATCGGCTGGGCCTTCGGCACCGGCCTGCAAACCTTCGCCGCCATCGACCAGAACACCTGCTGCCTCAACGTCATCGATTTCGACGAACACCCGGAG
>JAUXOE010000055.1 GCA_030682415.1 Parvibaculum sp. | reverse complement strand
AATCGGGTGACATCCGCCACCGACCGGTCCGTTTTCCACAATGTTTGCAGGCGTGTTTGTACGGCGGCGGCGGATAAAAATCAGCCGCTAATAATCAGACCCTGGATGATCGAGCGTGCCGGGTTCATGCCGGTATCCTCGTTGGGTGCCGTTACAAAAACCTTAACGAAATCAATCTGTTAAGCCGCGGAGCCGGGCGTCGGCCCGCTTCCGTCCGATCAGAGGTAGCAGGTTTTTCAGTTCCGGTCCATGCGGGCGGCCGGTGAGTGCGAGGCGGAGCGGCATGAAAAGCGCCTTGCCCTTGGCGCCGGTGGCGGCTTTCACCGCATCGGTCCAGAGGCCCCAGGTCGCCTCATCCCAGGGCTCGGGCGGCAGGGCGGCGGCGGCGGTGGTGGCGAAGGCCGCGTCCTCGATGACCGGGGTGAGCGGGCCTTCAACGACGCGGGCCCAATCCGCCGCCTCGGCGAAGAGGGCCAGATTGGGGCGGACCGCGGTCCAGAAATCCTCGCCGAGATCGCAGCCGAGCGCTGCCAGGCGCGGCTTTGCCTCGGCATAGGGCGTCAGATGCAGGATCGCGGCATTGACGCGGGCGAGATCGGCCGGGTCGAAGCGGATGTCGGCGCGGCCGAGGCGCGTGATGTCGAAGGTTTCGGCCAGCGTGGCGAGCGACAGGCAGGCCTCGACGGGATCGGGCGTGCCGAGACGGGCCAGCAGGGAATTGAGCGCCATCGGCTCGATGCCCGCTTCGCGCAGCGCGGCGAGCGAGAAACGCTCGGCATCATCGCGCTTCGAGAGCGGCTTTCCCTCCGGACCGTTCAGCAGCGAGTAATGGGCATAGGCCGGCGGCTCCGCCCCCAGTGCGCGGATCAACTGGATCTGCTCACCGGTGTTGGTGATGTGGTCCGTGCCGCGATTGACTTGGGTGACGGCGAAGTCGATGTCGTCGACGACGCTGGGGAGCGTGTAGAGGAAGCGGCCATCCTCGCGGATCAGCACCGGGTCCGACAGCGAGGCGCCGTCGACCTCGACATGGCCCTGGATCAGATCATCGAAGGCGGTGTGGACCTGTTCGAGCTTGAAGCGCCAATGCGGTTTGCGGCCCTCGGCTTCGAGTGCCGCACGGTCTTCATCGGTCAGCTTCAGCGCCGCGCGGTCATAGACCGGCGGCAGGCCACGCGCCATCTGGCGCTTGCGCTTGCGGTCGAGATCCGTCGCGGTTTCGTAGGCCGGGTAGAGGCGGCCCTCGGCTTTCAGTTTTGCGGCCGCGGCTTCATAGGCGGCGAGACGTTCGGACTGGCGGGCGAAGATGTCGTGGGTGAGGCCGAGCCAGGCCATGTCGGCTTCGATGCCGGCCGCGAATTCGGCCGTCGAGCGTTCGTCGTCGGTGTCGTCCATCCGCAGCATGAACTGGCCGCCGGCTTTCTTCGCGAAGAGCCAGTTGAAGAGCGCGGCGCGGGCATTGCCGACATGGAGGCGGCCGGTCGGCGACGGCGCGAAGCGGACGATGGTGTTCGCGGGGGCGGCGGCGCTCACAGGTCGACGTCCCGGAAGCCGTTGACGATCGGGTAGCGGCGGTCGCGGCCGAAATTGCGCGTCGTGACTTTCACGCCCGGTGCGGCCTGGCGGCGCTTGTATTCGGAGATGTAGAGAAGGTGCTGGATGCGCTTGACCATGTCGCGGTCGTGGCCGCGGGCGACGATGTCGCGGGCCGACATTTCCTCCTCGATCAGGCAATGGAGAATGTCGTCGAGCACGTCGTAGGGCGGCAGCGAATCCTCGTCCTTCTGGTCGGGACGCAGTTCGGCCGAAGGCGGCCGGGTGATGATGCGTTCGGGGATCACCCTGCCCTTCGGCCCGACACAGCCCTTCGGCATGTTCTCGTTACGCCAGCGCGCGAGACGGAAGACGCGCGACTTGTAGAGATCCTTGATCGGATTGAAGCCACCATTCATGTCGCCATAGATGGTGGCGTAGCCGGCCGAGACTTCCGACTTGTTGCCGGTGGTCAGCAGCATCGAACCGAACTTGTTGGAGATCGCCATCAGGATGACGCCGCGGGTGCGCGACTGCAGGTTTTCCTCGGTCGTGTCGGACTGGCGGCCTTCGAAGAGATTTTCGAGCGCCGAGGTGAAGCCGGCAACAGGGGCTTCGATCGGGACGACATCGTAGCGGACCTTCAGCAGCTTGGCGCAGGCCTCGGCGTCGGTCAGGCTTTCCGACGAGGTGTAGCGATAGGGCAGCATCACGCAGTGGACGTTTTCAGACCCGAGTGCATCGACCGCGATGGCGGCGACCAGCGCGCTGTCAATGCCGCCGGAGAGACCGAGCACGATGCCCGGAAAGCGGTTCTTCTTCACATAGTCGCGCAGGCCCTGAACGACGGCGAGATAGAGCGCCTCGTCGCCCTCCTCCACCAGCGCCTTTTCGGCGGGCGCGCAGACCCAGCCCTTGTCGGTGCGCGTCCAGTCGGTGATGGCGATTTTCTCTTCCCAGGCGGGCATCTGCAGGGCCAGCGAGAAATCGGCGTTGAGGACGAAACTTGCGCCGTCGAAGACAAGCTCGTCCTGGCCGCCGAGCTGATTGACATAGGCCAGCGGCAAGCCGCTTTCGCGGATGCGCGACAGGCAGAGCTGCAGGCGGGCGTCGAACTTGTCGAAGTCGAAGGGCGAACCGTTGGGGACCAGCAGCAATTCGGCGCCGGATTCTTCCAGACATTCGACGACGTCGGGATACCAGATGTCCTCGCAGATGGGGACGCCGATGCGGACGCCGCGAATGTCGAAGGGACCCGGCATCTGGCCGCCGGCGAAAACGCGCGGCTCGTCGAAGACCGAATAGTTGGGCAGGTGGACCTTGAAGCGGTGGCCCTTGATCTCGCCCTTGTCGAGATGGAGGACGGCGTTGTGGAGCTTGCCATTGTCGGCCCAGGGGGTGCCGATCAGCATGGCCGGGCCGCCATCGGCGGTGTGGCGGGCAAGCTCGGCGGCGGCCGCCATGGCGGCACGCTGGAAGGCCGGCTTCAGGACCAGGTCTTCCGGCGGGTAGCCGGTCAGAAAGAGTTCGGAAAAGACGATCAGGTCCGCGCCCGCGTGGCCGGCGACGCGGCGTGCCTCGACGGCCTTTTCGACATTGCCCGCGATGTCGCCCACGACGGGGTTCAACTGGGCCAGCGCGATGCGGAGCTTGTCGGTCATGGGAGCGGCGGAATCCGGTGCTTCTGAGGGATATATGGGGCCGGGATGGGTGTTTCTAGCGGTTGAGGGACGCAGTCACAATAGTACGCGGATGAACGGGCTTTCGGGGTGCGCCCAGGGCGACGCAAGGTTAGGCTCACGCCCAACAGCCAATATCAGAGGGAGGACCATCCATGACCGTCAACCGCCAGATTCTGCTGACCGAAAACCCCAGCGGCAAGCTCGCGACCAGCCATTTCCGGCTGCATGAGGGCGAAGTGCCCAAACCGCAGGACGGCGAGGTGCTGGTCAAGACGCGGCTGATCTCGCTGGACGCGGCCAACCGGGCCTGGATGCAGGGCGCGACCTACCGGGCGGCAGTGGAGGCCGGGACGGTGATGGCCGGGGGTTCGGTGTCGGAAGTGATCGAATCGAAGGCGCCGGGCCTGGCACCCGGCGACCTCGTGTTCGGCGATACGGGCTGGCAGGAATATGCGGCGCTGAAGGCGAAGACCGTCAACAAGCTGCCGAAACTCGAACCGCTGTCGCATCTGCTCAGCGTCTACGGGATCGCCGGGCTGACCGCCTATTTCGGGCTGCTCGATATCGGCCAGCCGAAGGTAGGCGAGACGGTGGTGGTGTCGGCGGCGGCGGGCTCGGTCGGTTCGATCGTCGGGCAAATCGCCAAGATCAAGGGCTGCAACGTGATCGGCATCGCGGGCGGGGCTTCGAAGTGCAAGCTGCTGACCGACGAACTCGGCTTCGACCATGCAATCGACTACAAGGCCGCGCCTGTGGGCAAGGCGCTGCGGGCCGCGGCGCCAAAGAGCATCGACGTCTATTTCGACAATGTCGGCGGCGATATTCTGGAGGCCTGCCTGTTCGGCATGAACAATTTCGGCCGCATCGCCTGTTGCGGGGCGGTGTCGCAATATGACGGCGCGGCGCCGGCGCATGGGCCGCGCGGCATCCCGGGCCTTATCGTCGTCAAGCGGCTGACGATGCGCGGCTTTATCGTGATGGATTACCAGGACCGGCACGAGAAGGCGCTGGAAGAGCTGCAGGGCTGGGTCGCGTCCGGCAAGCTCAAGGTCAAGGAAGACATCATGCAGGGGCTCGAAAACACGCCCCAGGCACTGGTCGGCCTGCTTGCCGGAGACAATATTGGTAAGCGGATGGTTCGACTCGACTGAAAACGGCGGATTTCCGCGACGGAACCGCCCTGGCAGTCCGTTCAACCTCTCAAACGGGGCATTGAAACGGACCGGCGGCAGATGGGTTATGACAGCGGCGCGATGACTTCAACGGCATGGGCGCGGGCCCGGGCGGTCCCGGCCGCGCTGGCCGCAAGATGGCACCAGCTTTCGCCGGGCTGGCGGCGCATCAGCATGGGCGTCGCCATTTTCGTCGTGCTGTGGGGGGTCTACAACGCCTTCAGCGGCGGCGAGGCCGAAACCTATCGCACGCAGACAATCATACGTGGTGACATCGAACAGACGGTGACGGCACTCGGCTCGCTGCAACCGAAGAACGACGTCAATGTCGGCGCGCAGGTTTCCGGCCAGCTCAAGGAAGTGCATGTCGAGATCGGCGACGAGGTGAAGGCCGGCGAGCTGCTGGCCGAGATCGACGCCAAGATCTATGAAACCGAAGTGCAGGCCGCACGCGCGCGGCTGACCGATCTCGAGTCGCAGCTTGCGGGGCGGCAGGCCGAACTGGTGCTGGCCGAACGGCAATACCGGCGCAATGCCGATCTCGCCCGGATCGACGCCGTCAGCCGCAACGAACTCGACACCAGCGAGACGCTGGTCAAGACGCTCAGGGCATCGATCGGTTCGATCACGGCGCAGATTGCCCAGCAGCGTTCGACGGTCGAAGGCGGCGAGACCAATCTCGGCTATACGCGCCTCTATGCCCCCATGGACGGCACGGTGGTGGCGCAGCCGGCGGTGAAGGGACAGACGCTCAACGCCACACAGACAGCGCCGACGATCCTGAAAATCGCCGATCTCAGCACGATGACCGTGCGGGCACAGGTGGCCGAAGCCGATATCGGCAAGCTGCATGTCGGCATGTCGGTCTATTTCATGACGCTCGGCCATCCCGGGCGACGGCGGGAGTCGACGATCCGGCAGATTCTGCCGACGCCCGAAGTGCTCAACGATGTGGTGCTCTACAATGTGCTGATCGATATCGACAATGCCGACCGCCTGCTGATGAGCGAGATGACGGCGCAGGTGTTTTTCCTGCTTGGCGAGGCGCGGGACGTGCCGCTGGTGCCGGTGGCGGCGTTGCGGCCGTCGCGCGAGGGCGACAACATCTACAATGTGAGCGTGATGACGCCGCGCGGACCCGAGACGCGGCGCGTCGAGACGGGGATCGCCAGTCGCGTTTCGGCCGAGGTCGTGTCGGGGCTCGAACCGGGCGAGGAGGTGGTCCTCGGCACGGGCGGCCTCGAGACCGAACAGCGCGGCGGCGGATCGCGGCGTTTCGGCGGGCCGTTCCTGTGACCGCGCCAACCCATCCGCCGCTTGTCGCGCTGCGCGACGTCACGCGCGTCTACCACACCGGCGATACCGAAGTGCGGGCGCTGGACGGCGTGTCGCTGACCATCCGGGCCGGCGAGTTCGTCGCCATCATGGGGCAATCCGGTTCCGGCAAATCGACGCTGATGAACATCATCGGCTGTCTCGACCGGCCGAGCGCGGGGCGCTATCTGGTCAATGGCGCCGATGTGGCAACGCTTTCGGGCGACGAGCTGGCGGCGCTGCGGCGCGACACATTCGGTTTCGTGTTCCAGCGCTACAATCTGCTGGCGACCATGACGGCAACCGAGAATGTCGAACTGCCGGCCGTCTATGCCGGCAAGAGCCGGCAGGTGCGGGCCGCGGGCGCGCAACGGCTGATCTCGCGGCTCGGCCTGGCCGACCGCGGCAGCCACCGGCCCAACGAGCTTTCCGGCGGTCAGCAGCAGCGCGTCTCGATCGCGCGAGCGCTGATGAACGACGCGCAGGTGATCCTGGCCGACGAACCGACCGGCGCGCTGGACAGTCAGAGCGGCGCCGAGGTGCTGGCGCTTCTCGCCGAACTCAATGCCGACGGCCATACCGTCATTCTGATCACCCACGATCCGACAGTGGCGGCGCATGCCAACCGGCTGATCCGGCTGGCCGACGGGAAGGTCGTCGAGGACAGCGTCACGAC
>JAUXOE010000046.1 GCA_030682415.1 Parvibaculum sp. | reverse complement strand
CATCGGTATGAATTTCTTCATGGAGATCGCCAAGCTTCGCGCGGCACGGCTTCTCTGGTCGAAGATCATGGCCGAGTTCAAACCGAAAGACGTCAAGTCGTCGATGCTGCGGACGCATTGCCAGACTTCGGGTGTCTCGCTCACCGAGCAGGATCCCTACAACAATGTCATTCGCACCACGATCGAGGCGATGGCGGCGGTTCTGGGCGGCACGCAATCGCTGCACACGAACGCGCTCGATGAGGCGATTGCCCTGCCGACCGATTTTTCGGCCCGCATCGCGCGCAACACGCAGCTCGTCATTCAGCACGAGACCGGCATCACCAATGTGATCGATCCGATGGGCGGCTCCTATTACATGGAGAGCCTCACGCATTCTCTCGTCAGCGAAGCGTGGAAGCTGATCGAGGAAGTCGAGGAGCTTGGCGGCATGACCAAGGCTGTCGCCACCGGCATGCCGAAGCTGCGGATCGAGGAAGCGGCGGCGCGCAAGCAAGCGCGCATCGATCGCGGTCAGGAAGTTATCGTTGGCGTCAACAAATATCGTTTGGCGAAGGAGGATCCGCTCGAGATTCTCGATATCGACAACGCCAAGGTGCGCGAGGCGCAAGTCGCGCGTTTGAAGAGGGTGCGTGCGGAGCGCGACGAGGCGAAGTGCAGCGCAGCGCTCAAGGCACTCACGGAAGGTGCGCGGTCCAGCGGGAATCTGCTTGCGCTTGCTGTCGATGCGGCGCGCGCGCGCGCGACCGTCGGCGAGATATCGGACGCGATGGAAGAGGTGTTTGGTCGTCACCGTGCCGAAATCAAGTCGATATCGGGCGTCTATGCGCAGGCTTACGAAGGGGATGAGGGCTTCATGAAGATTTCAAAGGAAATCGAAGCGTTCGCCGAGGCCGAGGGCCGGCGCCCGCGAATGCTGGTCGTGAAGATGGGGCAGGACGGCCATGATCGCGGTGCGAAAGTCATTGCAACCGCTTTTGCCGATCTCGGCTTCGATGTCGATGTGGGGCCACTTTTCCAGACACCCGAAGAGGCGGCGCGCGACGCCATCGAGAACGACGTTCACGTCATTGGCATTTCGAGCCTCGCAGCCGGTCACAAGACGCTGGTGCCGGCGCTCGCCAAAGCGCTCAAGGATGAAGGCGCCGATGACATTCTCATTATCTGTGGTGGTGTCATTCCGGCACAGGATTAC
The DNA here is from genome assembly GCA_030682415.1 of Parvibaculum sp. Taxonomy (GTDB): domain Bacteria; phylum Pseudomonadota; class Alphaproteobacteria; order Parvibaculales; family Parvibaculaceae; genus Parvibaculum. Next base: position 55,013 of record JAUXOE010000046.1, on the reverse strand, counting down.
GAATTCCTGAAGGAGGCCGGGGCGTCGGCGATTTTCGGTCCGGGTACGAATATTCCGTCAGCGGCGCTTGAAATCCTGACGCTTATTCGTGAAAAACGGCGGCGTGCGGCATAATATTGCCAACAGATACGGCACTTTTTATGTCTGCCCACGAATAAGGCTCGGTCTGCGTCAAAAGCGCACGACGCGCGTTTTCGATATTGCAACTGCTCACACACGTCGCTATCTCAGCGCCGAACGCCCGGACAAAGATTCGGGCAGGCGATGGCACGCGTGCGGCTCGAACGATCTCAGAGCTGCCGCCAATGGGCCATGCCAGGTGAGTTGTGCCCTTCCGGGTCCGGAAACCTCGGGAAAACATGACCGCCGACAGGTTTCAAATATGCGAGATCCCTGGAGGTGTGATGAGCACCGGAGAAGGCTTTGCGCGCCCAAAGCGGCGTCGTCTTGTCGATTTGAGCGATCCCCGGATGAAGAATCCGGATGAGCAGCAGCGTGCCTATTACGACATGCTGTCGGCAAGACTTGAGGGATTGCTGAAGGAGATCGAACAAGCGGGAACTTCACCTGAAGATGATCTGGTGAAGCGCCTGCGGGCGCTTTATTCCGAAGTCACCCGTTCGTCCGAAGTTGAAAAGACGGGCGACCGCTGACGCCCGCCTATTGCGCCTCTGCAGTTGTTGCAGCCGGCTCTTTCGCCGCGTACTCGCGGAGTCTCACGACGTCCATGACGGCGCCGCCGATCGGTGTTCTTACCTGAATGCGCACGGGGATATAGATGTTCCCGTCGTTCATCGGGGCGAGCCAGATATATGCATTGTCGCGCTGCTGTAGCATTCGGATGAAGCTCGTTTGGCGCATCCCGCCGCGGGGCGCCATCTGAACCGAGCAGCGGATTGCCTTGCCGCTGTATCCCTTGTCGCGCGTCGTCACCGTGCCTTCGCTGTCGAAGGCAAGCTGCAGATCGTAGCGGTGCTTGCCATCGAAGACGGCCAGGCGGCGCGCGCACGGATTCCCGTTCGTTGCGACCGGCAACAGCAGGGCGCTAATCGGATCGAGCGTATTCTGGCGCTCAAACGGCAATACGCGAATCTCTTCATGAGGCCGTAGCGGCGGGTCGAAAGTCATTTCCGGGCGTCCGGCGGCGTCGTAGCTCATCTCTCGATACTTGATCTTCCCTTTTTGGCTGGAATGGAACGCAAACCAGTCAGGGCGCGGCACCGCCTCGTCAATACGGCCGCTGCTTTCCATGGTCCATTTCGCATCGAGAAAGTTCTTCGGCAGACCGGCGACACCGAGAAAGCTCTTCATCACATATGTATCGTCGTGCAAGGTTGCGCTGACCGTGCCTTCTGCGGCCATGAAACCGCCGATATACACGGTGTAGTCAGCCTGAATGCTGGGCTGCTCCGTTTCCAGCTCTGGTGGAACGGGTGCCGCCGCGACATCAACGGGCATGGGTGCGAGCGCAAATATGGCTGCCGCGAGCGCTGTCCATGCCGGCACTGTTCGTCTGATTGCGTATCTGGGTCGCGCCATTTTGTTCCTCGCTCGGTCGGGCCCGGTTTTACCCGGTGGATCGCCTCGTGGGACTTATGGTCGCCAAAACTGCATGAACCGGAGGTGAACGGTACCCCCGGTGGTTGTCTCGGGGCTGGACGGAGCCCGGCTTGACCAAGTATGCAACTGGAATGACGATTGGTGGCAAAAAAAGGCAGCGGCAACGGCAAGCCCTGAATCGCGCCCTGCCCGATCCATCGGCCCTGGCTGCCGATATTCGCGCCGGGAGCCGCGTTGCGCTGGCACGCGGCATAACACTGGTCGAATCTTCGCGCGCCGACCATCAGGAGATTGCTCAGGCGCTGCTGGCCGCGTTGCTTCCCGAGACGGGCAAGGCCGTCAGGTTGGGCCTGTCCGGGACGCCGGGTGTGGGTAAATCGACCTTTATCGAGGCCTTCGGCCGGCTCCTGACCGGCAAAGGCTTGCGCGTTGCCGTTCTGGCCGTCGATCCGTCATCGGCACGGACGGGTGGTTCGATCCTTGGCGACAAGACCCGTATGGAATTGCTGGCGCGTGACCCCCGTGCCTTCATCCGGCCATCGCCCTCAGGCGGCACACTTGGCGGCGTCGCCCGGCGGACGCGCGAGGCCATGCTGCTTGCCGAGGCTGCCGGCTATGACGTCATCCTTGTCGAGACGGTCGGCGTCGGCCAATCCGAAACGTCGGTGGCCGATATGGTCGACATGTTCCTGCTCCTGCTCGCGCCGGGCGGCGGGGATGAACTGCAGGGGATCAAGCGGGGTATTATGGAGCTTGCCGACCTTATTGTGGTTAACAAGGCCGATGGCGACCTAGCCCCGGCTGCGCGGCGGGCCCAGACGGAATATCAGGCCGCGCTTCACTTGATGCGGCCCAAAACCGCTGCATGGACACCACACGTGCTTCTGGCGTCCGCCCTGAAGGGCGAAGGGCTCGACAAGGTCTGGGAGGCTGCGGAGGGCTACCGAGCGGCACTGACGATATCCGGTGATCTGGACCGGCTGCGGGCCCATCAGGCAAAAGCCTGGTTCTGGACCGAGCTGCGGGAAGGCCTGATTGCGAGCCTCAAGACCGATCCAAGGGCGGCGGCGCTGGTGCCCCAACTTGAGCGTGAGGTTGGGGAGGGCGCGACGACCCCTACAGCGGCTGCGCGGCGGCTGCTGGCTTTGGTGCTCGGGCGCGCAGAAGAAGCCTGAACGGGCCCTTGACTGGCCCTTGCGGGCCTTTTATACGTGCCCGCCTGCAAGGGCTGCGCGGGAAACTGCGGCAGCCTGACGAATTTACAAAGGAAGTCCCATGTCCCGCCGCTGCGAACTGTCCGGCAAGGCCGTGATGTCCGGCAATAATGTGAGCCACGCCAATCGCAAGACCCGACGCCGGTTCCTGCCGAATCTCTGCCAGGTGACGCTCATCAGCGATGCGTTGGGCCGTCAGGTCAGCCTGCGTATATCGGCGCATGCGCTGCGTTCGGTGGAACATAATGGTGGGCTTGACCCGTTCCTGCTGAAAGCTGCCGATGCGCAACTCTCCTCGCGCGCGCTCAAACTGAAGCGTGCGGTCGAGAAGGCACAGGTCGCTTCCGTCTGACGGTTATCGGCGGTCGCTCGAATCAAAAAATGAGCGGCTTTCGGGCCGCCTTTTTTCCAGCAGCTTTTACCCAGTTTGTCGAAAGTCAGGTCGCGGTCTTTCCAGACGGCGGCCCGTGCCGTTAGACTTCACCCCGATGTTTTGGGGGTGTGCGGATGCTGGATAGCGGGGTTGATCGAGTGCCGATCAGCCGGCCGGGTTTGCTTGCGCGGCTGGTTACGGCGTTGTTGCGGCTGTTCGTGCCGGTTGCGGCCTTGTGCGCTGCTTTTGCCGCAGCCTTCTTCCTGCGTGAGGTGCCTGTCGCGGAAGCCCGCTATCTCGCTTCCTTCGACCCGCGGCTCGACGCTGCCGAATGGATGACATGGGGTCTTCTCGTTCTGCCGGCTGTTTTCTTTATTCTTAACCTGACCAGTCGCCGTTACGGACCTGCGTTGACGCTCACAGCTGCCTTTGTCGTATGGCTTCTGATCGGCGGGGCGCTGGTCCTGGCATTGCATGAAGGCCTTATCGTCGACTTTCGCGAGGAGGTTGTGCCCTATCCCGAGGCAGCTGCCTTTGTGGGCGCGATGGCGCTGGCGCAGCTCGTCAACGTATTGACCTTCGACTGGTTGCGCGGCATTCCCTGGTGGAAGGCGCCTTTCCTTGCGGCATTGATTGGCGGAATTGCATTCACCGTTGCATTCAGCATGCGACCGACCGCGCCGTGGGACAGCGCATTGATTGCGCGCCTCATTGTCGAGGCTGGTTTGTATTTCAGTTGGGCGCTGCTACAGCTTTTTCCGACCGGAATGTTGCGCCGGACAATTCGTCCGCTGTCGGGTTTCGGGGGAGCCTGACCGGCTCGGTCGCCGCCGAAATGTCTGCCTTCAGACGGAACATCAAAAGCAGTGTCCGTTGCAACATATTGAAGTTGTCGTCCGAGAGCATGTAGATCAGTAGATCGCCGTTCTTGTCCTCACGAACGGCCAAACCCTCCATGTTGTCGATCGAATAGCGCTGTCCGACATCGACAAGCACTTCGCCGTCAACGACCGCTCCGGGGACGATGTGATCCTGGTCGATCAGACGCAGTTGCATGCCGACGCCGCCGAGCATCGAGAAACGCCGCTCCAGAACGAGTAGATCGCCGTTTGGCAGTCGCGCGACATCGGTCGGTTTGTATGGTGCCCGCGGGCGCAGGGCGAACCATGAAATGTCGTGACCGTCAGCCACGAAGGCCTTGATGTTTCCGCGCGGGTCTAACGTGTCTTCGGTGAATGCGAGGATGCGGGGCTCTCCGTCGGCGTCTGCTGCGGGAAGCAATTCAATCGATTCAATGCCGCCGTTGGAATTGAGGCGGCCAAAATGGCGCTGGGTCAGGAGCTGTTCGGGCCGTGCCATGAAACCGTCCGCACCGAGATCGTAACGCCAAATGCGGTGCGCGCGTTCGAAGCTGACATAGGCCTTGCCGGCCAAGGGTTCATCTGTGTCGACCACCAGGCCTTCGGCATCGCCGAGCATCTTCCCGGCGATCGGTTCGCCGTCGAGCCCCAACATCGGCGCTATGCGGCCTTCGGCGAGCCCCGATAACCGGCCTCTTTCGTCATATAGAATCTTAGCGCTCAACCACTGTCCTTCGTCGGAAACGGCGAGCATTGTGGTTCCATCCGGATTGATGGCAAGGCCCGACCAGCCGCCGAACTCCTTTTCCGATGACTTTATTTCGATGCCGCCGGCCCATTCGAGTTCGCCGGTGCGCGTCTCGCTGCGGTCCTCCGGGTTCCATACAAGCGGGTTTGTCTTCAGTTCAATGCGCTGCACATCGGCATGGGCCGGCGCGCCGGTGAAAACGAGGGCGATAAAAACCAACACACCGGTTGTCAGGTTCGAACAACGCAATTGACTCAACCCTTCCATTCCGGGTCGTCGCGATTTCACGATGCGGCTCCGGCCGGACCGCATCATATCGGTGTGCGATTTGCTTACAAGCGATTCAGGTGCGACGTGCCCATGGCGCTTCGTCCAGACGCAGTGTTGCGCGGCGAAGCCAGCGGTAGAGCATCAGCGAAGAGGCTGCAGCCAGTCCTGTCGCCAGTCCGAGCCAGATTCCGAGCCCCTCCAATTCCAGCGGAAAAGCCAGCATGACGCCCGAGGTCAGGCCGATCAGCCAATAGCTCACACCGGCGTAGATCATCGGAACGCGCGTGTCATGCAGACCACGCAACATGCCGACACCAATCGATTGCGCGCCATCGAAAACCTGGAATAGCGCGGCGACAGCAAGGAAAGTGACCGCGAGCTCAATCACGTGAGCGTTTTCGGGCGCAGTCCGGTCGAGAAAGGCGCCGATCAGCGGATAGGGGAAGAGGATCATCACCAGCGCCATAAGTCCCATAAAAACGACGCCCATGACGAAGGGGGTCCAACCGGCGCGGCGGATTGCGCCGCGGTCGCCGGCGCCGTAAGCGCGGCCGACGCGCACCGTGACGGCTTGTGAGAAGCCGAGCGGCACCATGAAGGAAATGGCCGCGATTTGGAGGGCGATGGCGTGGGCGGCCAGCGACGCGGCACCGAAAAGCCCGATCACGAAGACGGCGGCGTTGAAGACCGACACCTCAAGGCCGAGCGTCACGGCGATTGGCAGACCGAGCCGCCAGATTTCCCGGTAGCGCGTCCAGTCCGCGCGCCAGAAACGGCCAAACAAGTGATAGCGACGGAACTGCCGGTCGAAGAGTACGACGAGGCTCAGTGCGGCAAACATGAAGCTGCAGGAAAGAACGCTGCCGATACCCGCACCGACCAGCCCCAGTGCCGGGAACCCGAAATTTCCGAACATCAGGCAATAGTTGGCGAAAGCGTTGAACGGAACGGCGATACCGCTGATGACAAAGGCCCAGCGCGGCCGTTCGAGTGCCGCGATGAAGGCGCGCAGCACGATATAGAAAAGCATCGGCAGCAACGACCATTGCATGGCGCGAACGTAGGATGCGCCTTCCGCTGCCAATGCCGGCTGCTGTCCGAGTGTGACCAGTATCCACTCGGCGTTCCAGAGCAACATCCAGAACGGAATGACAATCGTGAGCCCTGCCCAGAACGACTGGCGTACGGTGCGTCGCACGTCGCGTACGGAATGTTTGCGGCGGCCAAGCTCGGCGGCGATCATCGGCGAGGCGGCGGTCATCAGGCCGATTCCGAAGATAAAGACGGCGAAATAAAGGTTGGAGCCGAGCGTGCCGGCGGCGAGCGTGTCGGGGCCGAGCCAGCCCATCATCAGCACGTCGGTGGCATTGATTGCGACCTGCGCCAGATTGGTGAAGATCAGCGGCCACGACAAGGCAAGCGTCGCCTTCGCCTCATCGATCCAGAGACGGTGGTCCGAGCGGAATGTGGCGAGCGCGGCGCGCATGGCGTCAAAAGCCCTGAACGGAGAAAAGCCGCGCAGATTATCCGTATCCGGCGGAAGCTCAAGCGCCGATTTCAGGCGATGGAGGACTTTCTCGTTCGAAGCCAGGCGATGACAGGGAAAGGGAGGTAGGCAGCGAAGATCAGAACGACCGCCAGCACGAGGCCGTGCGGATCCCAGAGCTGCATCGCAAAACCCGATAGCGGCGTTCCGATCAGCGCGCCTGTGCCCCACATAGCGGTTGTGAAGGCGCTGGCGCCCGCAAGCTCGGCACCACGGAAGCGCTCGCCGACAAGGACCATGCCGAGCGTGAAAATGCCGTTGGCAAGGCCGACGACCAGAAAGAGGACGATGCCGGTCGCAATCAACATGGGCACCGCGAAAGGCAGCAGCGCATAGCCGGCCATTGTCGCCAGCACCAGGCCGATCAAAAGGCCGAGCCGGTTCATCCGGTCGGCGGCCACGCCGACAATCGGTTGCATGACAATGGCGCCAATCGCGGCGACGGTCAGCAGCGCAAGGCTGCCACTTTCGGCCATGCCGGAACGGATGGCGTAAAGCGGGAAGAATGTGACCAGTGACTCCTCGGCGGCGGCATAAAACACATTGACCAGCAGCGCCGTCGGCGCGACGAAGACCAGGCGCCACATGGGTGACGATTTTTCGGTCTTTTCGAAGTGATTGCGGCTCTTGTCGGCGGTGGTGACCAGAATGGCGGCTGCAATCATCAATGCGCCACCCAGATAGAAAGGCTCGACTCCCGTTCCAAGCAGCACCAGCGTTGCCGGACCGAGTGCGAAGCCGGCAGCTGCAGAGGCGCCATAGATGCCGATGATCTTTCCGCGCTTGGCGTCCTCGGCAAGCGCGTTAATCCAGGCTTCGCTGGTTGCCCACAATAGGGTGCCTGCGACGCCGAGCAGGAAGCGGAGCGGAAACCAGGCAAAGAAATTGGCGTAGTAGCCGATCAGCAGGAAGGCGACACCGGCCAGCAAAAGGCCGCCGATCATCACATTGGCCGGGCCGAAGCGACGCATGATCCAGGGCGCGATCGGCGAGATCAGAAACACCGGTGCGGCCTGCGCGGCGGCCGAAAGCCCGATCAGGCCGGGTTCCGCGCCCTGCCGGGCCATGATCAGCGCCGCGAGCGGGAAGGCAATGCCCATCGAAAGATTGACCATGCCCATGGAGACGATCGCAGCGGCAAGGCTGCGCTTGCGGCGGGGCTGGGTGGGAATGAAGCGCGACATTTGGCAGTCTCTGTGAAGGACGCTTCGCCATGACGGGATTCAGCACGCAAATTTGTAATCTATTTAGTTTATAAAAAGAAGATGCATCTGAGTTTTTACCCAACCTGTTGATTTTAATAATATATTTTAAATACCAAAGAGTTGCTAAATTCACCGGTTCTGGCAAAATGCAGGCATGCATGAGACCGCGGATCGCATTCTCCACCTGCTGAAACGCAATGGTGCCCGGACGGCAGACCAGCTTGGCGCAGCGCTGTCGATGACGGGCATGGGCGCGCGGCGGCATCTCGACATGCTGCTGCGTGAGGGGCTGGTCGAGAAATACGATCTCGTGGAAGGCGTCGGTCGCCCGAAAAAATTCTGGAAGCTGACCGACAAGGGCCATGCCCGCTTCCCGGATGCTCATGCCGAACTCACCGCGAAAATGATCGGCGATATTCGCCGCCTGTTCGGCGAGGAGGGCCTCGGACGCTTGATCGCCGAGCGTGAGCGCGACATGCGCCTGACCTATGAAAAGGCGCTGCAGGGCCGGGCGCAGCTTTCCGAGCGCGTCGAGGCGCTGGCGGCGATCCGCGCGGCCGAGGGCTACATGGCGCGGGTCGAGCGCGATGGCGCGGATTTTCTCCTGATCGAGGACCATTGCCCGATCTGCGCGGCGGCGACGGTGTGTCAGGGTTTCTGCCGTTCGGAGCTGGCGCTGTTCCGGATGATGCTTGGACCGGATGCAGGTGTCGAACGGGAGGAGTATCTGCTCGAGGGCGGGCGGCGCTGTACTTACCGGATTGGCAAGGCGGAATGAGACCTAGCGCACGGCGGCGGGCTTGGGGCGCTTCTTGACGTCCTGTCCGCGCGCCTTCAACTGGCCACGACGAAGCGTCGTTTCATCGTCGAAAAGTTCCGCGAGCTTTTCGGTCATCGCACCGCCAAGCTGTTCGGCATCGACAATGGTAACGGCACGGCGGTAGTAGCGTGTGACGTCGTGACCGATGCCAATGGCGATCAGCTCGACGGGTGAGCGGGTTTCGATCTGCTCAATGACCGAGCGCAGGTGCTTTTCGAGATAGTTGCCGGCATTGACCGACAGCGTCGAATCGTCGACCGGCGCGCCGTCAGAAATCACCATCATGATCCGGCGCTGCTCCGGTCGTGCCAGCAGCCGGTTATAGGCCCAGATCAGGGCTTCACCGTCGATGTTCTCCTTTAGCAAACCCTCCCGCATCATCAAGCCGAGATTGCGCCGTGCGCGGCGCCACGGGCTGTCGGCCGACTTGTAGACGATGTGGCGCAGATCGTTGAGACGGCCGGGCTGCGCGGGCTTGCCTTCCGCGAGCCAACGCTCGCGCGATTGGCCGCCTTTCCATGCGCGTGTCGTGAAGCCGAGAATCTCGACCTTGACGCCGCAACGCTCAAGCGTACGCGCCAGAATGTCGGCACACATCGCGGCAACCGTGATCGGCCGGCCGCGCATCGAACCCGAATTATCGAGCAGCAGCGTCACGATCGTGTCGCGGAAGTTCATGTCGTGCTCGACCTTGAAGGCGAGCGGCTGCATGGGATCGATCACGGCGCGGGTGAGGCGCGCGGCGTCGAGAATGCCTTCCTCGAGATCGAATTCCCAAGTGCGGTTCTGTTGCGCCAGCAGGCGGCGCTGAAGACGGTTGGCGAGACGCGAAACGACACCCTGCATCTGCTGCAGTTGCTGGTCGAGATACTGGCGCAGGCGCGACAGCTCTTCGAGGTCGCAGAGGTCCTCGGCCGCAATGACCTCGTCATATTGCGGAGTGAAGACCTTGTAGGCGGCGCGGTTCTTGTCGTCACCCTGCTGGTTCGGGCGCCAGGGCTGGTTTCCCTCACTTGTTTCGTCCGAATCGCCGTCGGACGGCATGTCGTCGGCATCGACCTCGACAGTCTGCTCGTCGCCCTCCTCGCCCTCTCCGTCGGTGAATTCGACCTGATCGGCGGACGAGCCTTCGGGTTGTTCGGCCTCGCCCGACTGGCTCTGCTCGGAACTGTCCTGGGCATCGCCTTCCTGGTCGTCGGCATCGTCGGAGGTTTGGTCGGGCGCTTCACCAAGCTCGTCGCCCATGTCGAGATCGACCAGAATGTCGCGCGTCGCCCGCGCGAAGGCCTTCTGGTCCTCGATCACCTCGCCGAGCCGGTCGAGATCGCTGCCTGCCTTGTCTTCGATCCACGACCGCCACTGATCGACCAGTTTGCGGGCCGATGGCGGCGGCGCCAGGCCGGTCAGCTTTTCGCGGACCATCATGGCGACGGCCTCGGCGAGTGGGGCCTCATCGCGGGAGGTGATGCGGTCATAGCCGCGTGACGCGCAGCGCTGTTCCAGTGCGGCGGTCAGGTTCTGCGACATGCCGGCCATCTGGTTGGCGCCGATGGCCTCGACACGCGCCTGTTCCACCGCATCGAAGACGGCAAGCGCGTTGCCGCCTTCGGGCTGCAGTGCCGTATTGATCTTTTCGTCGTGATGGGCGAGACGGAGCGCATAGGCATCGGAGACGCCACGCACCTGCGCCACTTCTTCCGGTGGCAGGGTGCGGCTCGGCAGGGGCAACCGGGCGCGCAGACCGCGCAGGCCCGGCGCTTCGGTGCCGAAGGTGACGTTGAGCTCCGGTTCGGCCGCAATCGTGCGCATGGTTTGCGCCAGCGCACGCTTGAACGGTTCGACGGGGCCTTCTTTCGATTTCATGGGCCGTGTCGCTTTTCGCGTTTTCAGGCGACTTTGATGTTCGCCGCCGAATCCGGGAGATCCTCGCCGAAGGAGCGCTGGTAGAACTCGGCCACCGTTGCCCGCTCAAGCTCGTCGCATTTGTTGAGGAAGGTAACGCGGAAAGCGAAGCCGATATCGCCGCCGAAAATCTTGGCGTTTTCGGCCCATGTCAGCACGGTACGCGGGCTCATCACGGTCGAGATGTCACCATTGATAAAGGCCGACCGCGTCAGATCGGCAACGCGGACCATAGCCGCGATCTGTTTGCGGCCTTCTTCCGTGTCATAGCTCTTCAGCTTGGAGAGCATGATGTTCACTTCTTCGGCATGCGGCAGATAGTTCAACGTGGTGACGATGTTCCAGCGGTCCATCTGGCCCTGATTGATCTGCTGAGTGCCGTGATAGAGGCCTGAGGTATCGCCGAGACCGACGGTGTTGGCCGTTGCGAAGAGTCGGAAAGCCGGGTGCGGGCGGATGACGCGGTTCTGGTCGAGCAACGTCAGCTTGCCTGATGCCTCGAGAATGCGCTGGATCACGAACATCACGTCCGGCCGGCCGGCGTCGTATTCGTCGAAGACCAGCGCCACCGGGTGCTGTAGGGCCCAGGGCAGGATACCTTCGCGGAACTCGGTCACTTGCTTGCCGTCTTTCAGGACGATGGCATCCTTGCCGACAAGGTCGATGCGGCTGATATGGCTGTCGAGATTGATACGGACGCAAGGCCAATTGAGGCGCGCCGCAACCTGTTCGATATGGGTCGACTTGCCCGTGCCATGATAGCCCTGAACGATGACGCGGCGGTTGAAGGCGAAGCCCGCCAGCAGCGCAATCGTTGTGTCCCGATCAAACAGATAGTCGGGATCGAAATCCGGCACATATTCGTTGGGTTCCGAGAAAGCTGGAACCTCCATGTCGAAATCGATCTTGAAGGTCTCGCGGACGGAGACCTTCTTGTCCGGAAGATTCTCGGTCATGCCGTTTCGTGCTTCGAAGCTCATTCCTGGCCTACTTCCCTACGTGTCGTCCAAAACCCGATCGTTCTTGCCCAAACCGGGGTGCCGCCCGGTGCAGGGCGTTTCCAAGCCCGTCGCTGCCCGCTGCCGATCAGCGGTAGCCGCTCTTGCGGAGGTAATCGTAGGCCTGAATGACCTTGCGGAGACGCTCCTCGGCCGACCTGTCGCCGCCATTGGCGTCGGGATGGTGCCTTTTGACCAGTTCCTTATACCGTGCCTTGATCTCGTTCAAGGAGGCGGTCCCGTCGAGGTCCAGCGTCTCAAGCGCCTGTTGCTCCAGCGCCCGGGGCTTGCGCCGCGTTTGCGGTTCCTCAGGGCCGGTTGACCCTGCGGTATCCTCAAAAAAGCCAAAGGCATCGCGAAAAGGTGCTGCCCGGCCCATGCGGGGGCCGAAGCGGGGCCCAAAAGCTGTATTCGCGGCATTGACACCCAAATTCCAGGTCGGCCGGTGGCCGGTCAGTGCCTCGCGCTGGAAAGCGGCGACGTCGGCGTCGCTCATGCCTCTGAAGAAGTCATAATTGCCATTGAATTCGCGGATATGGGTTTCACAGAACCATGCATATTGCGCGTCACCGCCGGCATCGACACCAGCCGTCGCGTGGGCGCGTGGTGCTCGATGGAGACCGGGCTCGCGGCAGCCGGCCCATTCGCAACGCCGGGGCGCTTCATGGGCAGCGGTACGGACATGCGGAGGCTGCTCCAGGCCGCGCATCTTGCGCGGTGCGATCCGGATCGAATCAAAATATTTCGAGCTCAGTTTCACAGTTCAAATTATGGGTTGGCGCTGGACCTAAAACAAGGAAGCATGTCGTGCTGTGCCGTTACGTTGACCATCCATGCATTAACAAACAGGTTAACCGGAAATCCGTATGACCGTCGCCGAGACCATGCGCCGCAAGCTAGAAGCGGCGCTCGCGCCGAACAGGCTCGAAATTGAGGACCAGTCGCATCTCCATAAAGGCCATGCCGGGCATCGTCCGGGCGGGGAAAGCCATTTCCGTGTCATCATCGTGGCCGCAGGCTTTGCGGGAAAGTCGCGGGTGGAGCGTCAGCGTGCGGTAACGGCGGCGCTGAAAGAAGAGATGGGTGATCCCATCCATGCCCTCAGCATCAAGGCGATGACGCCGGAGGAAGCGGCCGCCGATCCGCGCTAGCCGCCCGTGCCGGCCTTGAGGTTGCGGGCGGGCGCGATGCGGAGTTGGGCAATCTGGTTGCGTTGGCGACGCAGAATCTCGAAGCGGAAACCATGGAAGGTGAAGGTCTGGCCGACTTCCGGGATGGTACGCGCCTCGTGAATGACGAGTCCGGCAACAGTGGTTGCTTCCTCGTCGGGCAGCGACCAGTCGAAGGCGCGATTGAGATCGCGGATCGGCACGACGCCGTTGACGACGACCGAGCCGTCGGGCTGGAGGCGGACGCCAGCGACCTCAATATCGTGCTCGTCGCGAATGTCGCCGACGATTTCCTCGAGAATGTCCTCCAGCGTGATCAGGCCCATCAGCGCGCCATACTCGTCGACTACGAGCGCGAAATGCGTCTTGCGGCGAAGGAATGCGTTGAGCTGGTCCTGCAAAGCGGTCGTGTCGGGTACGAACCATGGTTTGGTGGCGATCGATAGAACGTCGATGCTGTCCGCCGTCCAACCCGCCCCTGCGAGCGCGCGCAGCAGATCCTTGGCGTGCAGGACGCCGACGATGTTTTCCGGATCGTCGCGCCATAACGGAAAGCGCGTGTGTGGGCTTGCGAGCGCCTGCGCGATGATCTCGCTGTTAGGCTGTGCCGTGTCGATCATCACGATGTTCTTGCGGTGAACCATGACGTCACTGACTTCGAGATCGTGCAGATCGAGGATGCCGCCCAGCATGTCACGGTCGATCTTGACGACGCTGCCTTCGTGGTGATGCAGGTTGATCGCGCCACGCAACTCTTCATGTGCAGAAAGAACCTGCTGGTTCTGATCGACATTGAGGCCGAAGGGGCGCAACGCAATGCGGACGATGAATTGTACGGCAGCCGTGATCGGCCCGAATACAAAGGTGACGACACGCAAGATCGGTGCGACGGCCAGTGCGACGCGATCTGTGTTGGTGATGGCAACCGTCTTGGGCGCGACTTCCGCAAAAATCAGGACGACGGCCGTCATGACCAATGTGGCGTAAACGACGCCGGCGTCTCCGAACAATGCAAGAAACAAGCTGGTTGCGAGGGCCGAGGCCAGAATGTTGACAAGATTGTTGCCGAGCAGCACCGCGCCGATCAGACGTTCGCGATCCTCGGTGAGGCTGAGAACCGTGCGGGCGCGCTTGCTTCCATCTTCGGCGAGGCGGTGCATGCGCGCGCGCGACGCGGCGGTGAGCGCCGTTTCGGAGCCTGAGAAAAAGGCCGAGAACAGCAACAGCAGGAGAATGGCGCCGAGGATGGCACTAAGGCCGAGGGACAGCATGTCAGGCGGGCTCCCGTTCCCGCAGCAGTTCGCGCAAGGAGGACAGTTCAACGTCGCGCGTGATGAAAGCCTCGCCGATGCCGCGGGCCAGAATGAAAGTGAGCTTGCCGTCGACAACCTTCTTGTCCTGCCCCATCAGCGCAATCAGGCCATCGGCATCTGGCAGTGTGCCCGGCACGTCAGCGAGCCGGGTCGGCAAGCCAGCCTGCATGAGGTGACGACGGACACGAAGCGCGTCCTGTCCGGGGCAGAGGCCGAGACGCGCCGAGAGGTCGAAAGCCAACGCCATGCCGATGGCGACGCCTTCGCCGTGGATGAGGCGCTGCGAGAAGCCGGTGGCGGCTTCCAGCGCGTGGCCGAAGGTGTGGCCGAGATTGAGCAGCGCCCGGACGCCGCTTTCACGTTCGTCGGCGGCGACGGTTGCGGCCTTCGCTTCGCAGCTTTTGACGATGGCGTGGATACGCGTGTCGCGGTCGCCTTGGGTCAGGCGGTCGAGATTTGTCTCCAGCCAATCGAAAAAGGCGCGGTCACCAATCAGCCCGTATTTGACCACCTCGGCGTAACCGGCCAGAAATTCGCGCATCGGCAGGGTTTCGAGCGCGGTAACGTCGGCGAGCACCAGGCGTGGCTGGTGGAAGGCCCCGGCGAGGTTTTTGCCTTGCCGTGTGTTGATACCGGTTTTTCCGCCGACGGAGCTGTCGACCTGCGAGAGCAGCGTCGTCGGAATTTGTACGAAATCGACGCCGCGCCGCAAGATCGCGGCCGCAAAGCCGGTCAGGTCGCCGATCACGCCGCCGCCCAGAGCGACCACGAGGTCGCCGCGTTCGATACCGGTGTCGAGGAGCCATTCGGTCAGCTTTTCGAGTTGCGCGAACGATTTGGTGCTTTCGCCCGCCGGCAAGATGATCGTGTCGTGGCGGATGCCCGTAGCGTCGAGGCTCTTTTGCAAGGCGGGCAAGTGGAGGTGTGCCACCGTCTCGTCGGTGACAATGGCAAGGCGGCCGCGGCGTAGCAGCGGCTTCAAGTGAAGGCCCGCATCGACGACAAGTCCCGGCCCGACCAGAATGTCATAGGTGCGGTCGCCGAGATCGACGGCGACTTTTCGAATGGTGTCAGTCATTGCCTTCTCCGCCACTCCGACTACGGAACTCCTTCAGCTTGCCGATGATAGTTTCGACGACCGCTTCATGCGGCC
Organism: Parvibaculum sp.; assembly: GCA_030682415.1. GTDB lineage: Bacteria > Pseudomonadota > Alphaproteobacteria > Parvibaculales > Parvibaculaceae > Parvibaculum. The sequence continues at coordinate 39,882 of JAUXOE010000046.1, read as the reverse complement.
CTTCGATGCTTTCGATCGCAATATCGGCCGTGGCATAGACCGGGTAGCGCTCGTCGATCAGGCGTTTCATGGTGGCCCGCGGGTTGCCATTGTCCAGCAACGGCCTGTCGCCACGCTTGGCGACGCGCTTCATCAGTACATCGAGATCGGCCTTCAGCCAGATCGAAATGCCGCGAGCGGCGATATTGGCGCGCGTCACCGGGTCCATGAAGGCGCCGCCACCCGTCGCCAGCACATGCGGTGGGCCGGCCAGCAGCCGGGTGATGACACGGCGCTCGCCGGCACGGAAAGCTGCCTCGCCATGGCGGGCGAAAATCTCTGGAACGGTTTCTCCGGCTGCCTGTTCGATTTCGGCATCGGCGTCGACAAAGTCGAGGTCGAGCCGGCGGGCAAGACGGCGCCCGACTGTCGTCTTGCCGGCGCCCATCAGACCGACCAGGACGATCGAACGTTCGTCGCGGGGCGCCGGTGCGAGGGTCTCACCCAAGTCCGTTTCTGACGCTCGACGTTGTTCGTTCCTTGCCATTTTCCTGCCTGTCAGGCGGCGGGCTTTCAGTATGGGGCATGCTTGCCCGATATAGCGGCCTTAACCTTAGCTGTTCTATTCTCCCACCGATTCCCTCGCCGAACCGGCGCCACAGGGTGGCGGAAGGCCGCTATCCTACCGGATTGTTAGCATGGTTCCAGCGAAGGCGGGGTTGTAGATGATGGGGGCGGATCCGTCGCGCCCCATTTTCGCCGCAAGCGGGGCCTAAGGCTTTTTCTCCCGTTATGGCGATATGACAGCAACGGTCCGCACCGGGCCTTGAGAAGGAAGAAACGATGAGCCGCGCAACCGGCCTCCTTGTCGTCGTCGCCGTGCTTGTGGCGATGTTCGCTGGCGGGCTCTTTTATCTTGATCGGGCTGTCGTGCCCGAGGTTCAGACAGTGGAGAAGGCTCTCCCCGATGGTCAGTTTCCGCGCTAGGCAAGGGTTTCGCGCCGCCGGCCTTGCGATGCTCGTTTCCGTCGCGATGCCTGCCACATCGGTGTTTGCCCAAGGGGCGAATGTCCTGCAGGCCCCTGGGGGTATGGAACCCGCGCCGACGGCGTCGCCTTCCGGGCCCCAGAGTATCGTGCCGCCAGGCTATGGCGCGACGACGCCTGCTTCGGGCCTGTCGGCGCCCGATTCGCCGGCTGTGTCACGCACCGCGCCTTCGCAACTTTTCCCGGCCGGTCTCCAGTCCAGCGAGCCAGCGGTTCGCATGCTCAGTGCCGTTCCCGGTGCGGCGCGGACGGATGTCCAGATCGGCTCCCTGTCCGGTGTCGATACGTCGAGTGTCGGCTTGCTCGGGATGCAGGAAGGCGGTTTTGGACCGGCCATGTGGCAGGGCGCTTCACGCACCGATATCGAGATTTACCTGGTGCGGCTTCCCGTCGCGACCGGCTCGCCGGTGATGGCCGACTTGGCGCGACGGCTGTTGTTGACGGGTGCCCAACCTCCGGAAGGGGCGGGCAGCGGTGTGCCGCTGCTTGCGGCACGACTGAACAGGCTGCTGGCGGCCGGGCAGACGGATGCCGCCCTGCAACTGGCACTTGCGGGCGGCGCCGCCCGATCGCCGCAGATCGCGGTCGAGCTGGCGCGCGCGGCACTGGCAGCGGGTGACGACAATCGGGCGTGCGCGGCGCTGGCCGATATTCCGCCCGGCAACGATCCGGCGCGGAACGACATGGCGGCCTTTGCGGTCAAACTCAGCGCCTATTGCCAGATTGTTGCCGGCAATCCCGAGATTGCCAATTTGACGCTCGACCTTGCGCGCGAGGAAGGGCTGAACGATGCGTTGTTCTTTTCGCTGGCGAGCGAAGCGGCTGCCGGGATTTTCCTGCGCGCGCCTGAGCCCAACAAGCTCAGCATCGTCGATGCCGCCTTCTACCGGCTTGCCGGCCGCGACCTGCCGGACAATGTTGCAGAGATTGCCGACCCGGCGCTGTTGCCGGGCTTGCTGCGTGACGGTGCATTGAGTGACGAAATTCGTATAGCAGTCGCCGAACGCGCAGCGCGTTACGATCTGATCGACGGGCGTGAGCTCGCGGCCTACTACAAGATGCCGACTTTTACCGAAGAGCAGATGGCCGGCCTGCTGACTTCCGATATTCCGGAGGCGTCGCCGCTGCGGCGCGCGATGATCCATCAGGCGATTGATGCGGCGGTTGCCGCCGACGACCGGATGCGGCTCTTCAAGCTTGCTTTCGCAACGTCGGAATCGGCCGGGCTCTACTATCCGACGGTCGAAGCCTTGCACGAAGAACTCAGCGGTATGACGCCATCCGATGCCTTGCGTCCAATGGCGGCAAGCGCCACGCGCGCCTTCCTTGCTCTCGGTGAGCGGGCCAGAGCGGCTGAATGGTTTGCACTGACGCAATCAACGCCAGGCCTTGGCCGCGACGGACGCGAACTCGCAGCGTTGATGCGAATTGCGGGTGGTACCGCAACGGGCTTTGACAGCGAAAGTGTGTCGGCCGAGATCATCGCCGACCTGCGCTCCGGCGAACGCGCAGCACAGGCCTTTGCCGCCTGTGAAGCGATGCTCCTCGATGCGCTTGGCCACTCGCCGACACCGGCCGTGTGGGAAGCTTTGCTCGACGCGCGAAGCGCTCTCTCGGGCGATGCGTCCTCCGAGGTGCTGCTCAGCCAATTACAGATGGCAGGCCACAAGAAGGCCATTGGCGAAACGGTTTTGCTGTCGCTCGACGTGCTGGGCCTGGGTGGGCCCAGTGCCGTTCATCCCAGAGCGGTGGCGCAGGCGACGGCCAGTCTCAGGGCGGTCGAACTTGAAAGCGAGGCCCGGCGCCTTGCTCTCGAAGCGCTTTTTGCGCGCAGCTACGCCGGACGTGGTTGAGTAACATCGGGTGATTGGAATGCCGAAAGTATCCGTGGAGCGCGGGCTTCATCTTGAAGCCTTTCTCGAAATGCTGAGTGCCGAGCGTGGCGCAGCGCGCAACACGCTTGATGCCTATGAACGCGATCTGAAGGATTTTTCCAGCTTTCTCGCGACGTCTGGAAAGGCATCGACCGAGGCGACGGCCAAGGATATTCGCGATTATCTGGAGCATGTCGCTGCACAAGGTTTGTCGGCGTCAACGGCGGCACGGCGGCTTTCTGCCATTCGTCAGTTCCATGGCTTTCTTTTTGCCGACGGTGTGCGCAAGGACGATCCCTGCGGGTCGATCGAAGGCCCGCGCCGGGCGCGGCCGTTGCCAAAAACACTGAGCGTTGAGGAAGTTGACGGATTGCTGGCCGCAGCCCGGCGCGCCGAGGACGGGCGCACCCATGAGGAGGCGGTGCTGGCCTACAAGCGCGCGCGGATTGTCGGTCTGATGGAAGTTCTTTATGCGACGGGTCTGCGCGTCTCGGAGCTGGTGGGGCTGCCGCTTTCGGCGGTCAGGGGCGACGAGCGATTTCTTTCGGTGAGCGGCAAGGGCGGCCGCGAGCGGCTGGTGCCGTTGTCGGAGACGGCGCGGACTGCCATCGACACTTATCTGCCCTTGCGCGCGCTGCGGCTCGGCGACAAGTCCTCGCCCTGGCTCTTTCCATCGCGTGGCCGGCAAGGCCATCTGACGCGGCATCGCTTCGCGCAGTTGCTGAAAGACCTCGCCATCTCTGCCGGTCTGGATCCGACGCGGGTGTCGCCACATACGTTGCGGCATGCCTTTGCCAGCCATCTTCTGGCCAACGGCGCCGACTTGCGCGCCGTGCAGCAAATGTTGGGCCATGCCGATATTTCGACGACACAGATCTACACGCATGTGCTGGACGAGCGGCTGAAAGATTTGGTGCAGACCCATCACCCGCTTGCCAAGAAGGGCAAGGCGTCCTGACGCTTCCTGCTAGACCCTGACCCGCGCAAGCTTGTCCGGATTGCGCATTGCATAGACCGTCGCAATGCGGCCGTCGGCGATGCCGAAGGTCAGGACCGTGTCCAGTTTTCCGTCCAATTCCAGAACGAAGCCCGGCCGACCATTGACCGTAACCGCACGCGCTTCTATCGCGCCTTGTGCTTTTTTCAGTATCCCGAAGAAGAACCGTCTGACGCTGTCCGCTCCGTGGATCGGATTGAGCGCTGCGATGGCCTTGCCGCCGCCATCCGAATAGAACACGACGTCTTCCGTGAAGCATTCAAGCAAGGCTTTTGGATCGGCGGCGGCGATCGCATTGCCGAATGCGGCGGCGAGGCGCGCATGCTCGCGGGCGCTGGTATCGAAACGGGGATGCTCGTCATGCACGCGGCGGCGCGCGCGGCTTACCGTTTGGCGGCAGGCCGCTTCAGACTTGCCGAGAAGGGCTGCCAGCTCACCATAATCGTAGTCAAATGCATCGTGCAAAAGAAACGCCGCACGTTCCTCCGGCGCGAGGCGCTCCAGCACATGAAGCAGCGCCATCGAAACGTCGTCGGCGAGCGCAAGGCGGTCCTCCGGCGTCGGCTCGGTGTCGGCGGCGGCCGCGACCATCGGCTCGGGCAACCATGGTCCGACATAGGTTTCGCGGCGGGCCCGTGCGGCGCGCAAGGCGTCGATGCCGAGGCGCGCCGTTGTGGTAACAAGCCAGGCTTCGGGGTTGCGGATCGTCGCGGGGTCAATGCCACGCCAACGGAGCCACGCTTCCTGCACCACATCCTCGGCGTCGCTGACCGACCCGACAATTCGATAAGCGACCGAGAAGGCGCGGGCGCGATGGCGCTCGAAAATCTCGTCGCTTCGCACCGATTTTGCCGTAGCGGTCATGCCGCTGCCTCCCTTGGCCGCGCGTCGGCCACCTCGCCTTCAATGACGACGCGCTGGCAGGTTTGAGCATAGCCCAAAGCGCGCTTCATTGCCGGATAGGCCCGCACGCTTGCGATTTCCAGAGCCAGTTCGGCAAGGCCGGCCTTGCCCCATTTTCTTTCGACCATGGGCCGCAACTCCTCCGCGCGGAGGTCGCGCGTTGCGACTGCATAGGCAAATTCGTAGGCCAGCCGGTTATCCTCGCTGAGCGATGCGACATCGCCCGTTGCGGCGGCGCGCACGACGACGGTTGCGATGCCTTGCGCGAGGGCGAGGTTGACGCCGATCTGGACGCATGGGCCACAATCCTCGGCGCGCAGGGCACCGAATCCCGCGGCGCAGTAGGCTTCCGGAGGCAATGTCTTCACGTAGCGGGACGACATCATGGAAATTGTAAAGCGCCAGAAAGCGCCGGGCGAGCCGGCATAGAGGTCACGCGCATAATCGGCGCTCGATCCGGTCAACCGTTCTTGCGTGTCGATGAGGCGGCGGGCAAGAAATCCAAACATGATCGTCTCCTTTGCGTGAGGGGTCAGTTGTGCTGCGGTGCGCACCACCATGTGAGCAATGCACCGACAAGGGCAGGGAGGAACACACCCGGCTTGTCCATCAGGATGTGTTCGGCGGGCAGGCGGCCGGCGGCGATGTCCCAGACATGGAGGAGGGCGTGGAGCGCAAGAAAGAGGGTGCCCGCGCCGAGAAGTGGAACGGCCATGGCCGGCCAGCGGATCGCCGCGAAGGCGAGCAAGGCGAGCGTCAGATAGGCCATACCGATGTCGCGGACGAAATGGGGGTTGTAGGGACCGGTATTGGCGACGCCGTCGACACCCGCATACCAGCCGGCCGGATCTGCCAGCATCCAAAGGGCATTGCCAAGCCAGAGCCCGCCCCACAGGACAAGGAAGGCAGGCTTCAGGATCCGTGCGGCGGGCTGCGGGGTCTTGAGGACGGTCATGGCGGTGCTCCGATAGGGGTGTGTGTCATCATCAAGACGGGGCGGCGTGCGGACTTGTGACAGGCGGGTTTGCTGGCAGTGGAGAGGCGCAGGATTCCGCCATTTACCCTCATATGCGGCTGCGGTTGACAAGGGCGCGGGCGCGGGCCAGTGTGCCGCGCACTTGCAAAAAAGAGGGCCCGCGCCCGGGTTCTCCCGGCGTCTTTGCCGGGGCCGCGGATGGGCGGGAGTTGCCGGAGCGCGATGCACACCTACCTCGACTTCGAGAAACCGATCGCGGAACTGGAAGGCAAGGTGCAGGAGCTGAAGCTCCTCGCGCAGGACGATCCGTCCGTCAGCATTTCAGACGAAGTGGCGAAGCTTGAGCAGAAGGCATCGCAACTGCTGCAGGATATTTATGCCTCGCTGACCCCCTGGCAAAAGGTGCAGGTGGCACGGCATCCGGCGCGGCCACATTTTCTGGATTACATTGAACGTCTGGTCGAGGACTTCACACCTCTGGCGGGCGACCGGGTTTATGGCGAGGATGCCGCTATTGTCGGTGGGCTCGGCCGCTTTCGTGGCCGTACGGTGATGTTTATCGGTCATGAAAAGGGCTCCGATACGCAAGGCCGCATCAAGCACAACTTCGGCATGGCGCGTCCGGAAGGTTATCGCAAGGCGATCCGGCTGATGTCGCTGGCTGAGCGGTTCGGCATTCCGGTGGTGACGCTTGCCGATACGTCGGGCGCCTATCCCGGCATGGAAAGCGAGGAGCGCAGCGTCGCAGAAGCCATCGCCCGCTCGACTGACCGCTGCCTGTCACTCGGGGTGCCGCTCATCTCGGTCATTATCGGCGAAGGCATGTCGGGCGGTGCCATCGGCATTGCCTGCGGCAACCGCGTATTGATGCTTGAGCATTCGGTCTACAGCGTCATTTCGCCCGAAGGGGCCTCGTCGATCCTGTGGCGCAGTTCCGACAAGGCGAAGGAAGCGGCAACGGCGATGAAAATCACGGCGCAGAACCTTCACGAGCTTGGTGTGATCGATCGGGTGCTGCCGGAACCCATCGGCGGCGCGCACCGTGAACGCAACCAGACAATCAAGGAAACGGGCGATGCCATCGCCGAGGAATTGCGCGGTCTCGAAAAGCTCGATGCCGATTCGATCCGGCGCGTCAGGCGCGAAAAGTTCCTCGCAATGGGACGTTTAGGACTTTCGTAACCTTCGCCTTTCCACCTTCATTTAATCTTTCCGGATTGCTAGCATCATTGCACCCTTGTGGACGGGGAGCGATTGTCGCTGCCTGATCGGACGGAGCTATCTGGATGCTGGCATTTCCGGATTTTCTGCGCACCGCTGGCGCCCGGCGCTTCTTCTCCTATTGGGACAGTCTGCCCAAGGATGGGTTTGTGCCGGACCGCAAGGATTTCAGTCCGGCGCCGATCGCACCGCTGATGTCGGCCGTTACCATTCTCGAGATCGTGTCGGACGAGCTTATCGTGCAGCGGCTTGCGGGCACGGCGATTTGCCGCGCCATGGGCTTCGACCCGACAGGGGGCAACGCGCTCGATCTCGTTGCGCCGGAAACGCGTCCGCGCTATCTCGATCTTCTTCGTATGCAGACAGGTACACCCTGCGGTCGATGGAACATGCTGCGCGTTCGCCGCGAAAATCTGGTCGAGCGAACTGAAGCGCTGACGCTACCGATGCGTTACCGCCATTCCGGACATTGGATGATCCTGTCGTATTTCGGTTCGGTTGAGACCGTGGCCTATGAACACGGGCCCTACGAGATTCTCGCATACGAGGACACGCAGTGGATCGATCTCGGTGCTGGAATTCCCGATTCGAGCTGATCAGCGGCCGACACCCATCTCGACAAAGGCCGCGCGGACATCGTCGGCAAACAGCTCCGGTTCCTCCATCGCCGCGAAGTGACCGCCCTTTTCCATGATCCGCCAGCGGACGATATTGTAGCCCCGTTCGGCCCATGAGCGTGGCGTATCAGGAAGCACGTCGATTGGATATTCGGAATAGGCGGTTGGCACCGTCACCTTTTCACCCGGCCTCAGCAATGCCGAACCCTCGGCGGGCCCCGCCTTGTAGAGCGTATTGGCCGAATTGATGGTGCCGGTAAACCAGTAGATCGAGAACTGGGTCAGGATGTCGTCAAAAGGGAAACGTGCGATCATGCCGTCCATCGTCGTGCGTTTGTCGGTGTCGCCGAGGCGATAATATTTGTCGGCGAGCCAGCCGGCGAGGCCGGCCGGGCTGTCAGCCAGGGCGAATGCGAGCGCCATCGGCTTTGTCGACTGGATCGAACGATAACCTTCCTCCCGGCGCCACCATTTCTGCATGTCGGCAATCCAGCGGCCTTCCTCTTCGCTGACCGGCGGTTGGCTTTGATGTTTCAATGCCGGCCGGAGCGGCAGCATGGTCAGATGGATGCCGAGAAGCGCATCGGCATGCTGAAGCGCCAGACGCGAAGTGACGAAACTGCCCCAGTCGCCGGCCTGCGCCGCGTAGCGGTCGTAGCCCAACACTTCCGTCATCAAGCGGTGCCAGAGGTCGGCGATGGCGGCGGGTCCGATCGGCTTACGCGGCAGCGAGGAAAAGCCGTAGCCGATCAGCGATGGCACAATGACGTCGAAAGCCGGGCCTTCGCGGCCATATTTCTCCGGGTGCGCCAGCGGATCGACCACGTCGAGAAATTCGCGAAAGGTCGAGGGCCAGCCATGCGTCAGGATCAGCGGGATCGCGTTGTCGCCCGAGCCGCGTTCATAAAGGAAATGGATCGTGTGGTCCTCGTCGTCGGCGTCCGTCAACGTTGCGAGAAACTGCGGAAAGCGGTTGAGATTTTCTTCCGCCTTCCGCCAGTCGAAATCGTCGCGCCAGTATTCGACCAGGCGTTCCATGTAGTCGAGGTTCGTTCCGTACTCCCAACTTTCATTGCCGAGCGGTTGGTTCGGGAAGCGGGTGGCGCGCAGGCGCCGTTTCAGATCCGCGATTTCCGCTTCGGGGATACGGATCGTGAAGGGGTCGGCCGGAACGATGCGATGGGTCATGGCGTCCTCAGCCCTTGACCTGCTGCACGAAGGCGCGGACGTCGTCGGCGAAGACCGGGCCGGTCTCGAGCGCCGCGAAATGACCGCCATGCTCGAAGTCGGTCCAGCGGACGACATTGTAGCCCTTCTCGATCATGCTGCGTGGCGGGAACCGGAGAAATTCCTTCGGGAAATTGGCGATGCCGGTGGGCACTTCGACTTTCGTTCCCGGCGCCATGGTGTTTCCACCCTCCTCGAACAGGCCGCGATAGAACCAGGTCGCGGTGTTGAAGGTCCCCGTGACCAGATAGATCATCAGGTTGGTAAGGATCTGGTCTTTCGAGAATGCGTTCTCGATGTGCTCGCTTCCATCCTTGCCGCGCCGGTCAGACCAGCCATGAAATTTTTCGACAATCCATGCGGCGGCGCCGACGGGGCTGTCCATCATGCCGTAGGAGAGTGTCTGGGGCTTTGTCATCTGCAGGCGCAGATAGGCACTCTCAAGCTCGAAAACCATGGCCGCGCCTTGCGCCCACTGCTTTTCCTCGTCGGTCTCGGGAAGGACTGCGGGCCGCAGGCCGAACATGTTGAGATGTACGGCCTTGCAGCCGCCCTTCGGCACGCCGTGATCATAGGCGAGCCAGCCCGAAACGACGGCGCCCCAGTCACCGCCCTGCGCGATATAGCTCTGGTAGCCCAGCACGTCCCGCATCAGTTTGTCCCAGAGTGCGGCGGTGCCGCGCGGACCGATGGGCGTTTTCAGTTTGCCGCCGAAGGCGTAGCCGGGAAGTGACGGAATGACCAGATTGACACCGTCATCCGCCTTGCCGCCGCATGTCTCGGGATGGGCCAGCCGCTCGATCACATCGAGGAATTCGAAGACCGAGCCCGGCCAACCATGGGTCAGCAACACGGTTTCGGGATTGGCGCCCGACCCTTTCACATGGATGAAATGGATATTGTGGCCGTCGACGTCGGCACGGAACTGCGGAAAGCGGTTGAGATTTTTCTCGGCCGCGCGCCAGTCGAACTTGTCGACCCAGTAGCCACAGAGCTCTTTCATGTAGTCCATGTCCGCGCCGTAGGCCCAGCGATCGCCGCCAACCGGAATTTCGGGCATCTCGTGCCACTCATAGGCGCGGACCTTTTTCAGGATCGCCTCAATCTTTCCCTGCGGAATATCGATCGTGAAGGGTGTGGGGGATGGCATCGGGCTCGGCCTCCTCGGCATCTCGTTTCTGATTTGAGGCGATTATGGCAGGGGCGCGCGTGGCCGCAAGCGATTGCCGGGCGCGACGGACAAACGTAATGTGAGGTCACAGAATTTTGGGGGCTCCACACATGGCCGATACAACAACGGCGCAAGCATCGACGCCGGTCACGATTTCGCCAGCCTACCGGCGCTACGCGCTTTTCGTTCTCCTGCTGGCCTACATCTCCAGCTATGTCGACAGGCAGATCATGGGCATACTGGTCGAGCCGATCCGTCTGGAATTCGACTTGACCGACACGCAGATGGGATTTCTCGGCGGCATCGCTTTCGGCATTTTTTATGCGACGCTGGGCATTCCGATTGCCTTTCTCGCCGACCGTCTGAACCGGCGCAACATTATCGCACTGGCGATCACGGTGTGGAGCGCAATGACGGTGGCCTGCGCCTTTGTGACCGGGTTCTGGACGCTGGCGTTCGCGCGCATCGGCGTCGGCGTCGGCGAAGCGGGATCGAGCCCGCCGTCTCATTCGATGATTGCCGATCTCTATCCCGAGCATCAGCGCTCCGGCGCTCTCGCGATCTATGCGCTCGGTATCTATGTCGGCATCATGCTCGGATTCCTGGTCGGTGCCTATGTGGCGACCGAATATGGATGGCGTGCGGCCTTTGTCGTTGTCGGCCTGCCAGGCATTCTGATCGCGCTGATCGTTCGCTTCACGCTGATCGAGCCGCCGCGCGGCCACTCCGACGGGCTGGCGCCCACCGCGCGGGGACCAATCAATTTCGTTGTCGCCCGTCAGCAGATTCGTGCCGCCTTTGCGCATCTCTGGCGGGACAAAGTTTCGCGCCATGTCGTTATCGGTGTCACGCTGATTTCCTTCGTCGGCTACGGCGGCGCCTACTGGGGCGCGGCGTTTTTTATGCGCAGCCACAACATGACGATGTTCGAAGTCGGCATTTACCTTGCTGCGGTCGTCGGCATTGCCGGGGTGATCGGCGCCTTGGTGGGCGGACAGCTTGCCGACAGGCTCGGATCGAGAGATGTGCGCTGGAAAATGTGGATCGTGGCGCTGGCAAAAGTTCTGGCGGCGCCGCTCGTTCTCTGGTTCTTTCTTGAGTTCGATTCGACGATCGCGCTGATCGTCTATGTGCCAACGGTGCTGCTCGGCGCCTTCTATCTCGGGCCGTCTTTTGCGATAATCCAGAGCCGGGCGCCGGTGCATATGCGCGCGCTCTGTTCGGCGATCATGCTGTTCATCCTCAACATCATCGGTCTCGGGTTGGGTCCGCAACTGGTTGGCGTGTTCAGCGATTTGATGGCGCCGACCTATGGGGCGGAATCGCTGCGCTACGCGCTGCTGATCCTTTCCTTCATCAACATCTGGGGTGCGTGGCACTATTTCCGGGCTGGCAAGGCGCTGGCCGTGCGCAAGGGATGAAGTCCCGCGCCGGCCATGCCGCCCGGCTTCGGGTGGCATGGCCGGCGCAACACGTCAGATTGTGCCGTGGCAGTGCTTGTATTTCTTGCCCGAGCCGCAGGGACAGGGGGCATTGCGCGGCGTCTTGCCCCAGGTCGCCGGATCGTTGGGGTTGAGTTCGACACCCGGATCGTTGCGGACGGGGCGCTGCAGGGTTGCAGTGTCGCCGCCAGCCAACTCGTCTTCACCGGTCGTTGGATCCGCATGATGCGCATGCATCTCGGGTAACGGTGCATCCTCGATGCGCGGTGCTTGCGCCTCGGTTACGAATTGTGCGACGGCGAGCTGCCGCGTTACATCCTCGCGCAGGCGACGCAACAGGCTTTCGAAGAGTTCGAAGGCTTCCGACTTGTATTCGTTCAGTGGGTCGCGTTGGCCGTAGCCGCGCAGGCCCACCGCCTGACGCAGATGATCGAGCATCATCAAATGTTCGCGCCAATGCATGTCGAGCGTCTGAAGCAGCACGGCCTTCTCGACCTGGCGCATCAGGTCGGGTCCGATCTGCGCGGACTTCGCCGCCATGTGGCGGTCGGTCGCCGCATAGAGGCGTTCGCGGATCTCTTCCTCTGCGATGCCTTCTTCCTCGGCCCAGGTTTCGACCGGGAGATCGAGACCGAGCGTCTTCTCGACTTCGGCCTTCAGGCCCTCCATGTCCCATTGTTCGGCATAGGCCTTTTCCGGCACATGCAGCGCGACCATGTCGTCGATGACCTGGCGGCGCATGTCGCCCACGGTCTCGGAAACATCCTCGGCCTTCATCAGCTCGATACGCTGTTCGAAAATCGCGCGGCGCTGATCGTTCATGACATTGTCGAACTTCAGCAGGTTCTTGCGGATATCGAAGTTGCGTGCCTCGACCTTCTGTTGCGCCTTTTCCAGCGCCTTGTTGATCCATGGATGGACGATCGCTTCGCCCTCCTGGAGCCCCAGCTTCTGCAGCATCCCGTCCATGCGGTCGGTGCCAAAGATGCGCATCAGGTCGTCTTCGAGCGAGAGATAGAATTTCGAACGGCCGGGGTCGCCCTGACGACCGGAGCGGCCACGCAGCTGATTGTCGATGCGGCGGCTCTCGTGACGCTCGGTGCCGATGACGTACAGGCCACCGGCTTCCAGCGCGCGGTTTTTCTTGGCCGTGACATCGGCTTTCACTTCGTCGATCTTGCGACGGCGCGCCGCTTCGTCCTCGATGCCCGCCGTTTCGTCGGCGATGCGCATGTCGAGATTGCCGCCAAGCTGGATGTCGGTGCCGCGGCCGGCCATGTTGGTGGCGATGGTGACGGCGCCGGGAACGCCGGCTTGCGCGATGATATGCGCTTCCTGTTCGTGGTAGCGCGCGTTGAGAACGTTGTGCTTGACCTTTTTCTTTTTCAGAAGCTCGGCGAGCTGTTCCGACTTCTCGATCGAGGTCGTGCCGACAAGCACCGGTTGGTCACGTGCGGCGCAATCCTCGATCTGCAGAATGATCGCGTCGTATTTCTCGCGCGCGCTGCGATAGACCTCGTCATCTTCGTCGACGCGGGCGAGTTTCCTGTTGGTCGGGATCTCGAGCACATCAAGGTTGTAGATGTCGCCGAATTCCGATGCTTCCGTCAGTGCCGTACCCGTCATGCCGGCCAGCTTCTTGTACATCCGGAAGTAGTTCTGGAAGGTGATGGAGGCCAGCGTCTGGTTTTCGGGTTGGATCTGTACGCGCTCTTTTGCTTCCAGCGCCTGGTGCAATCCATCGGAATAACGCCTGCCCTCCATCATGCGGCCGGTGAACTCGTCGATGATGACGACCTTACCGGCCTTGACGATGTAGTCCTTGTCCTTCTGGAACAGTTTGTGCGCGCGCAGGGCATTGTTGATGTGGTGGACGATGGTGATGTTTTCGATGTCGTAGAGGTTGCCGTCGGTCAAGATGTTGCGGGCGCGCAGCAGCTCCTCGACATGCTCGTTGCCGTCATCCGTGAGATTGACGGTGCGCGCCTTCTCGTCCATCTCGTAGTCGGCTTCGGCGATTTCCGGAATGATCTCGTCGACGGAAAGATAGAGATCCGACTTGTCGTCGAGCGGTCCTGAAATGATCAGCGGCGTGCGCGCTTCGTCGATCAGGATCGAGTCCACTTCGTCGACGATCGCGAAATGATGTCCGCGCTGAACCATCGATGCGAGCTGATACTTCATGTTGTCGCGGAGATAGTCGAAGCCGTATTCGTTGTTGGTGCCGTAGGTGATGTCGGCGGCATAGGCTTCGCGGCGCTGGTTGTCGTCGAGACCGTGCAGAATGACGCCGACCTCAAGGCCCAGGAAGCGGTAGACCTTGCCCATCCATTCGGAGTCGCGCTTGGCCAGATAGTCGTTGACGGTGACAAGGTGAACGCCTTTGGCGGGCAGCGCGTTCAGATAGGCCGCCAGCGTCGAGACAAGCGTCTTGCCTTCGCCGGTCTTCATTTCCGAAATATTGCCCTCGTGCAGCACCATGCCGCCGATCAGCTGCACATCGTAATGACGCTCGCCAAGGGTGCGCTTTGCGGCTTCGCGTACTGTGGCGAAGGCTTCGGGCAAGAGATCGTCCAGCGCCTCGCCGGCTGCGAGACGGGCGCGGAATTCGGCCGTCTTGCCACGCAGGGCTGCGTCGTCCAGTTGGGCCAGTTCAGGTTCGAGCGCGTTGATCGCCTCGACCCGGGCCCTGTAAGCCTTGATCTTTCGGTCGCCGGACGAGCCGAAAAGACGCTTGGCGAACGCGCCAAAGCTTGCCATCAGGTCAAAATCCTCTTGCGGTGCGCTCTCGATGTAAGGGGCAGCCGATGCCTTGTCAATGAAACCGGGCTCCCGCGCGCTGCCCTGTCGAGGGCGGAAAGCGGCGGATTTTCTTTAATTTACTGTAATGGAGCGGTCCTTGTGCGGCTTGGGGGGCGGGCCCATTATGGCGCGCCAAAATTCCGCCTCGAAGGCCGGGCTTATGGTATTCGACCGACAGTTGCCGTGTCGGCACCACGGCCGCGGCCGGACAAATGACCGGAAATGTCCAGATCACGTCACAGGAAGGTTCTCTGATGCTCTTTTCGCGCCGTTTGGCCGCTTTTGCGCTTGCCGTCCCGCTTCTAGCCGCTCCCTTCGCCGCCGGCGGTCTTGCCACGCCGGCACGGGCCCAGGATGACGCGCAGGATGCAATCATCGTGACGGTCCAGGGCACACCGATCCGCTATTCCGATGTGGCAATGGCCGACGAGGAAATGGGCGCGGCGCTGGCGCGGCTCGAGCCCGAGATGCGGTTCCAGTATCTGCTTGGCATGCTGATCGACCGGCGCGTTGTGGCTGAGGCCGCCCGGGCTGCCAAGGTCGAGGATCACCCCGAGGTCCAGCGCCGTCAGGTCTATTTCGCCGAGAAGGCGCTGCGTGATTTCTACTGGTCGCAACTGATGCAGGACAAGGTTACCGACGCCGCGATTGCGGCCTGGTACGAGGCCAATATCGTCAAGGCGCCGGCCGAAAAGGAAGCGAATGCCCGGCATATTCTGGTGCAGACAAAGGCCGAAGCCGAAAAAATCGCTGCCGAGATCGCCGGCGGGCTGAGCTTTGACGACGCCGTCACGCAATATGGCGGCAGGGCCGGAACACCTGAAGACAGCGATCTCGGCTGGTTTCGCCGCGACGAAATGGTGCCGGCTTTCGGCGATGCTGTGTTCGCGTTGCAACCGGGCGAGGTTTCACCGCCTGTCCAGACCGACTTCGGTTGGCATGTGATCCAACTGGCCGACACGCGCGACGTGCCGAAGCCAAGTCTTGAGGAAGCGCATGAGGAAATTGTCCGCACGATCGTGCGTGAGGAGGGACAAAAGCTCATGGCCAAATTGCGCGCCGATGCGAAGATAGACGTTGTTGGCGCCGAATCGGCTCCGCCCGCCGGGCGGCCGCAGATCGTGCCGCCGGCACAGTAAGAGCGAAATAGGATCTCAGTTTCGGGGCAGGCGACTATGGCGGTCAAAAAGAGTGCGCGCGCGAGCGTTCGGGCATCGGCAAAGCCGAAGCGCAAGGTGAGCGGCAAGGCGAAGAGCAAGGCCAAGACCAAGGCAGGCCCGCGCAGCAAGGCCAGGCAGCCGCGTGCCCAACGCAAACTGGCACGGCCGAAGAAGCCGGCGCGTCTCAAGCCCAAGGTCAAAACCAAGGCCAAAGCAGCAGCGAAAGTCTCGCCGCTGGCGCCGAAGGGCTTTCCCGAATTGCCGGTCGTTGGCGGTGTCACGCTGGGCGTGACCGCGGCCGGCATCAAATACAAGGGGCGCACCGACCTTCTGGTTGCGAAGATGATCGAAGGTACGCAGGCCGCCGGTATTTTCACCACCTCGAAGACCGCGTCTGCGCCCGTCGACTGGTGCCGTGCCAATCTCACCGATGGCGGCGAGGGACGCATGCTGGTCGTCAATTCGGGCAACTCCAACGCCTTCACCGGCAAGGCAGGCGTCGCCACGGTCAAGGCGACCGCCGCAGCCGCGGCTGCGGCAGGAAATTGCCGTCAACGGGATGTTTTCGTCGCGTCGACCGGCGTCATCGGCCAGCCGATGGAAGCCGAGCCGGTCGTTGCAGGTATCGCCACCGCCATGGCTTCCGCCGCACCGGACAGATGGGACGACGCGGCCCGCGCGATCATGACCACCGACACCTATCCGAAGCTGGCGACGCGACGCGTGCGGATCGGCGGCGCCGAGGTCACGATCAACGGCATCGCCAAGGGTTCGGGCATGATTGCACCCGATCTCGCGACCATGCTGGTTTTCATTTTTACCGATGCGGCCATCCCGTCGAAAATCCTGCAAACGCTGCTGATGCTCGGTGCGCGGGACAGCTTCAATGCGATCACGGTCGACAGCGACACGTCGACCAGCGACACAGTGATGGTGTTCGCGACCGGGGCGGCGATGACAGACGAGGCGCCGGTGACGCGGGCCAGCGATCCGCGGTTGCGCGAATTTCGCCAGGCGTTCGACGCGCTGATGCTCGATCTTGCGCATCAGGTGGTGAAGGATGGCGAAGGCGCGACGAAGTTCGTGCGTGTCGCCGTGTCGGGGGCGCAGAGCCATCAGGCGGCGCGGCGTATCGCCATGACGATTGCCAATTCGCCGCTGGTCAAGACGGCGATCGCCGGTGAGGACGCGAACTGGGGCCGCATCGTCATGGCCGTCGGCAAGTCCGGCGAAGCGGCCGATCGCGATCGGCTCGCGATCCGCATCGGTGGCGTCGATGTGGCGAAGAATGGCATGGCCGTGCGCGGCTATGACGAAGCGCCGGTGGCGAAACACATGAAGGGCCAGGAAATAGATATCGATGTCGATGTCGGCGTCGGCAAGTCGTCGGCCGTCGTGTGGACCTGCGATCTCACCTATGACTACATCCGCATCAACGCCGACTACCGCAGCTGAGCGCCTTACGCGATTTTAACTAGAATTCGAGCTATCGGCTGTTCCGGCCCCCGTCGGACTACGAAACATTAACCCAACAGGCCCAGCATGGCGGATGAGCGCGAAAGCAGGACGAGCGAGCCCGGACGGCTTGTGCTTGTCGCGGCTTGCGCGCTTGTCGATGCCGATGGGCGGGTGCTGATTGCCCGCCGTCCCGAAGGCAAACCGCTTGCGGGACTTTGGGAATTTCCGGGTGGCAAGGTGGAGCCGGGCGAAACGCCCGAGGACACGCTGATCCGGGAACTTCACGAGGAACTTGGCATCGACGTTGCGAAGGCGTGTCTCGCGCCACTGAGCTTTGCGAGCCATGCCTATGAGGATTTCCACCTCCTGATGCCGCTTTATGTGTGCCGGCGCTGGGAGGGGCAGGTCCAGCCCATCGAGGGCCAGGCGCTCGAATGGGTCAGGCCCGCCGGCTTGCGGGCTTATCCGATGCCACCCGCGGACGAACCGCTGGTGGCGGTGTTGCGCGATTTGTTGTGAGGGGTGCGTCCGCGTTTCCTCCACACGATTGATCGGAAGAACGAGGGCGAAGATGGGCAAGCTGAAAAACCGGGTCACGCCTTTTGTGGGCGACGAAAGCGGTGCGACTGCCATTGAGTATGGCTTGATCGCGGCCGGCCTGTCGATTGTGATCGCGGCCGCTGTCGCGATTGGTGGCGAAGCGCTCAACACGGTGTTGTTTGGCAAGATCGTCGATGCTGTCAGCCAGTAGGACGCCCCACTTCAGCTGTCCGGATCGGTCTTCTCACCGGCCGTGTGCTCTTCGGCACCCAGCGCATCGGCAAGACGCGTTCGGGCGCTGCCGGGACGCAGTGGCTTCGGCTGGTTTTCATGCGGTGCCCAACCCGTTGCCGTCACAATTTCGAACGTGGCCGGCACGCGCCCATCCGGCAAACCGAATTTCTCACGATAGATTTTAACCGCGCGTCCAAGTGTTGACCGGCGCATCGGTATGCGGCGGCGCTCTGTCAGGGCATTGGTTTCGCCCATGCCGCGCAGCTCCGCCATCAGCCTGAGCGGGTCGGCGTAGCGTACCACCACCCGGTCTGTGTCGACGACCGGCATGGCGAAGCCGGCGCGCTGCATCAGGCTGCCCATGTCGCGGATATCGGCAAAGGGCGAAACGCGGGGGCTGAGCCCGCCTTCACACTCGATCTCGGCCTCGGCCAGCGACTGGCGCAACTCCGTCAGCGTGTCGCCGCCGAACAAGGCTGCCATGAACAGTCCGTCCGGCGTCAATGCCCGGCGGATCTGGATCAAGGCACCCGGCAGGTCGTTGACCCAATGCAGCGAAAGCAGGCTGACCACGAGGTCGAGGCTCGCATCGCGAAAGGGCAATGCTTCCTCGTCGGCAGCAACGCGCAGGCCCGGTGCATGTGCGAGCATGGCCGGTGCGAGGTCGGCCGAAATGAGTGTGCCGGGCTTTCCTTCCATCCTCGCCTCGGCCAGGGCTGCGGCCAGTGCCCCTTGGTGGCTGCCAAGATCGAGCGCCAGCGCAAAGTCGCGATTGATGCCGGCGATGCGTTCGGCGATGTCGGCGGCGGCGCGGCGCACCAGAAAGTCGTGATTTGCGAATCCGTCGGCGGCGCGGGCGCGGCGTCTCGTATGGGTCTTGCGGTCGAAGATGCGCATGGGGGCGGGGGCTGACATGGCGGCATCATGGTGGGCACGGCCTTCGCCCGCAAGGCCCGCGCCGTGATAGGCTGACGTCAAACCGGGGGCGTCATGGGGATCGCAGCGGATATTTCAGAGGGCTGGTTGGCGGGGATGCGGCGCGCCGTGCGGTTCGCCGACATCGCCTTGCCGCCGCTTTGCCTTGGCTGCGGGCGCGGCGTCGATGCGCATGGCGCCCTTTGTGCGCTGTGCTGGAGCGAGGCCGATTTTATCGAACGGCCCTTTTGTGCGGTGACGGGGCTGCCGTTTGCTTTCGACACCGGCCCGGAGACGGTCAGTGCGGTGGCGCTGGCGCAGCCGCCCGCCTATGCACGGGCACGTGCCGTGATGCGGTACAATGATCGTAGCGCCGCGCTCCTCCACCGGTTCAAATATGGCGACCGCATGGAGGTCGGTCCCGCCTTTGCGCGCTGGCTGGCGCGCAGCGGGGCGGAGTTGCTGGCCGACGCCGACCTGTTGGTGCCGGTGCCGCTGCACCGACGGCGGCTCTTTGTGCGCCGCTTCAATCAGTCGGCCGAACTTTCGCGGCGGCTGGCGGCGCTGACCGGTCTGCGGCATATGCCGGAACTGTTGCAGCGCGTGCGGGCGACGCGACCGCAGGTGGGGCTCACCGCCGATGCCAGGCGACGCAATGTTGCTGGCGCCTTCCGGCTCGCCGAAGGCGCGGTGGCGCAGGTCCGGGGCCGCAAGGTGGTGCTGGTCGACGATGTGATGACGACCGGTGCCACGGCGGAGGCCTGTGCGCGGGCCCTGAAGCGCGGCGGGGCGGCCGAGGTTTCGGTGCTCTGCGTCGCTCGGGTTGTCCCGGGTGGCGGCATATCTATATGATATATAGTCGTTTTTCGGGCTGCCCCTGTTTGGGCCCCGTTTTCGGAGTGCCGCGATGGCGGATGTGACGATCTACACGACCATGATGTGCCCCTATTGCTACCGGGCCAAGGAATTGCTCGGGCGGAAGGGCGTTGCCTTCACCGAGATCGATGTCGGCATGGATGTCGACAAGCGCCGTGAAATGATGGCGCGTGCCCATGGCGGGCATACGGTGCCGCAGATTTTCATCGGCGATGTCCATGTCGGTGGATGCGACGATCTGCAGGCGCTCGAAGCTGCCGGCAAGCTCGACGCCATGCTGGCTGCATAGGACCATGACCGCTTCCGGAAAATTCACGGCCGCTTGCATTCAGATGCGCGCCGGATGCGATGTTGCCGCCAATATCGACGCAGTCTCGGCGCTGGTGTTGGAGGCGGCGGCGGGCGGCGCCGATCTGGTCATGACGCCGGAAATGACCTCGCTGCTCGAAACGAAGAGCGAGGCGCTGTTTGCCAATACGCATGACGAAAAGGACGACGCGACGCTCGTGGCGCTTCGCGGGCTGGCGGCCACCCGAAAAATCTGGCTGCTGATCGGTTCGCTGCCGGTGAAGCTTTCGGCAACGAAGCTTGCCAACCGCTCGTTCCTGATTGCGCCTGACGGCGTCGTCGCGGCGCGGTACGACAAGATCCATATGTTCGATGTCGATCTGGCCGGCGGCGAGAGTTATCGCGAGAGCCGGAATTTCGAACCCGGCAAGCAGGCGGTTGTGGCCGACCTGCCCTGGGGACGTCTCGGCATGACCATCTGCTACGATCTGCGCTTCCCGCATCTTTACCGGGCGCTGGCGAAAGCGGGGGCGGATTTCCTGACCGTGCCTGCCGCCTTCACGCGTCAGACCGGGGCGGCGCATTGGCATATGCTGCTGCAGGCGCGCGCCATCGAGACCGGCTGCTATGTCTTCGCGCCGGCGCAGGGCGGCAAGCATCCATGCGGCCGCGAAACCTTTGGCCACAGCCTCATCGTCGCGCCCTGGGGCGAAATCGTCGCCGAAGCGGCGCATGACGCGCCCTGTGTTCTGCTGGCCGAAATCGATACGGCCCGCATCGCCGAGGCGCGCGGTCGGGTGCCAAGCCTCGGTCATGATCGCGCCTTTGCATTGCCGGCGATCAAGCCGGCGAGGCAGGCCTCATGATCCGCTATGCGCTTCTCTGCGAACATCAGCACGAATTCGACGGCTGGTTTCCCTCGTCCGCCGGCTTCGAGGCGCAGGCGGCATCCGGCGATGTCGTCTGTCCGGTCTGCGGCAGTGCCGAGGTGCGCAAGGCGCTGATGGCGCCCGGGCTCGGACGCGGTACAAAAAAGGGCGCGAAGCGCAGCGATATTTCCACTGTGCCCGACGCCGCGCAGAAGATGAGCATGATGATGCTGGCGCTCAGAAAGCATGTCGAGGAAAACTGCGACTATGTCGGCGACAAATTCGCCGAGGAAGCGCGCCGCATCCATTACGGCGAGACCGAGCAACACGACATTTACGGCGAGGCGACGCCGGACGAAGCGCTTGAGCTGATCGAAGAAGGTGTCGAGGTGGCACCGTTGCCTGTTGGACCGCCGCGTCGGGCGAACTGAGCGCGGGGCCTAAGCGTCGATCCCGAACACCGTCCTCAAATAGGGATTGAGAAATTTTCCTTCCGGGTCGATGTCCTCGCGCAACTCAAGAAAATCCTGCCACTTCGGATAGAGCGATGCGAAGTCCTTCGCGGTCAGGGTGTTGAGCTTGCCCCAATGCGGGCGGCCGTCATGCCGGCGGAAGATCGGCTCGATGGCGCTGAAATAGGGTTCGTAATCCGCTTCATGAAAGCGATGCACGGCGATCGAACAGCTGTCGCGCCGGTAGAACGGGCTCAGCCAGATATCGTCCGGCGCGGTGGTCCGGAACTCGATCGGAAAGAAGACCTCGATATTGTTGTCTTCGATCGCCGCAATGATTTCGCGCAGCGCCTGCGGACCCGCCTCGCGGGGCAGGTGATATTCCATCTCGTTGAAACGCACATTGCGCTCGGCCGACAACGTCTTGTGCGAATAGTCGACGCGCTCCTCGGGTTCCATGCCGCCCATGATCGTCTGGATGACCCAGCGCCGCGCCGCGGGCGACCACCCCAGCCAGTCCTGCAGCTGCTTCAGCTGCATCAGCCCGTCATCGTCCTCGTTCACGGGCTCCGGCGTTTCGGCTTCGTCCGTCTCGTCATTCGTGATGCCGATCGCCATGCCGGAATAGGGCACGTAATAGAACTCGAAATTGCGATGCTTTGCCCAGAGCTCGGGCGCCTGTTCCAGCATTTCCTCCACGGGCGCAATCCAGGTGCGGCGCTTCAGCTTGTAGAGCGGTCGGGCCTGCATCGTCGTTTCCGTCACGATGCCCAGGGCGCCGAGTGAAACCCGCGCGGCGTTGAAGAGGACGGAACTTGTCGTCTCGTCGCCCGTGACAAGTTCGCCCGACGCCGTCATCAGTTTCAGGCCGGTCACGAAGGTCGAGAGCGAGCCGAGCTCGATGCCCGTGCCATGTGTCGCCGTTGCGACCGCGCCGGCAATCGTCTGCTTGTTGATGTCCGGCATGTTGTCGAGCGCAAGGTCGCGTTCGGCAAGCGCCGAGGCCATGGCGCCGAGCCGGGTACCGGCCTTGAAGGTTGCACGATGCGCCGCCGCGTCGTGAGAGACGAAGCCGCTCAGGCGATCGAGGGAAACGAGCGTTCCTTCTGTCGGCACGAGCGGCGAAAAGGAATGTCCGGCGCCGACCGCGCGGATCGGCGTCGCGCTTTTTTGAACGATGTCGGCAAGCTCCGTCTCGCTTGCGGGCGCGATGCGAATGGCGGGCGTGCAGCTCTGCCCGCCGGACCAGTTCTTCCACGGAATGACACGGCGCGGCTCTTCCGCGAAGGCACGGGTCAGCAGGGGCGGGATCTGACCGGTCACGGCCAGTGCCGAAGCGCTGGCCGCGAACTGGAGCATATTGCGGCGCGAGATTTTCATTCGGTCGTCTCCCCGCCGGCGGGTGCGGCCATGAAATGTGTCAGCCGGATGAATTCCTCGGCCGTGCATTCGATGCACTGGCCGAGCGGCGGCATGCCGTTGAAGCCATCGATGATGTGGGCAAGCAATTGCGCGTCGCCCTTGGCGATGCGGGGCGTCCATGCCTCGATATCGTGCGTCTGCGGCGCGCCGGTCGCCGGGTCTTCGTGGCAGGTGCTGCAGCTATGCGCGTAGAGCGTTGCTTCATGGGTGTTGAGGGCCACGGGCGCAGGCGTTTCCTCGTTCCGGTCGCAACCTGTCAGCGCGAGCAGCGCCAGTCCCGCAAGCGCGGCCGCGAATCGCCCCGTTCGATATGTCATATTTGCCCCCTCGCCCTGCTTCACGTCTTGTTCTGTGCCCGCGCTGCCAGCACCATGTAGTTGACATCGGTGTCTTCCGACAGCGACCAGCTGTCGAAGAGCGGGTTGTAGCTGACGCCGGCAATTTCCCTGACGTCGAGCCCGGCGGCGGCGAGGCCCGCTTCCATTTCATTGACGGTCACGAATTTCTTCCAGTCATGGGTGCCGCGCGGCAGCCAGCCCAGTACATATTCCGCGCCGATGATGGCGAAGGCATGCGCCTTCAGCGTGCGGTTGAGCGTGGCGACGAACATCAGCCCGCCGGGCTTCACCATCCGCCCGCAATCCTTCAGGAACAGGTCGCGGTCGGCCACATGTTCGATCACCTCCATGTTGAGGATGACGTCGAAGGTCTCGCCTTGCGCGGCCAGCGCTTCGGCCGTGGTGCAGCGATAGTCGATGGCGAGGCCCTGTTCGCGGGCATGGACGGACGCCGTCTTGATGTTCTTCTCCGCGGCGTCGGCGGCGGTCACCTCGGCGCCCAGCCGCGCCATCGGCTCGGCGAGCAAGCCGCCGCCGCAGCCGATGTCGAGAAAGCGCAATCCCTCGAAAGGGCGCCGCGCCCGGGCGTCGAGGCCGAAATGGGCGCTGACCTGCGCGCGGATATAGGAAAGGCGCACCGGATTGAACTTGTGCAGCGGGCGGAACTTGCCGGCCGGGTCCCACCATTCGGCGGCCATGGCCGAAAAGCGGGCAATCTCCGCCGGATCGACGCTGCTTGCCGCATCCTTCGGGGTCTTGTCGGCGGCCGGCTCGGCCATATGGCTCATTCCCTTGCGTCGCTGTGGCATTTCCGGCCGTTTCCGCCGGTTGCGGGGTTCGGGCGAGGCTTGTATGTATGGCCGCGCCCGGCGGGCACGGGTCTGCCTTCCCTCTGGATATGATATAGGGCGTTCCGGCCGGATCGGTCCAGTGGACCGTCGGGCCGGCGAACGGTGACAGCCGCCGGCATGGCTTGGCGGCGCGGAATTATGGAAGCGAAAATGGCCAGACTGGTCATGAAATTCGGCGGCACGTCCGTTGGCGATATCGAACGCATTCGCAACGTGGCGCAACACGTCAAGCGCGAGATCGATGCCGGCCACGAGGTTGCCGTCGTCGTCTCGGCGATGGCGGGCACCACCAACCAGCTGGTTGCCTGGGCGCGCGAAATGGCGCCGCTGCATGACGCGCGCGAATATGACGCTATTGTTGCAACCGGCGAGCAGGTGACGGTCGGCTTGCTGTCGATCGAGCTGCAGCGCATCGGCGTGTCGGCGCGTTCCTGGCTCGGCTGGCAGATTCCGATTCGCACCGACAACGCCCATGGCGCGGCGCGCATTCAGGAAATCGACGGCACGGCGCTGATCGAACGCCTTGCGCGCAAGGAAGTCGCGGTCATTGCCGGCTTTCAGGGACTGGCGCCCGACAACCGAATCACGACGCTTGGCCGCGGCGGTTCCGACACCAGCGCGGTCGCCGTTGCGGCGGCGATCCATGCCGACCGCTGCGACATCTACACCGATGTCGACGGCGTCTATACGACCGATCCGCGCATCGTTGCGAAGGCGCGAAAGCTTGATAAGATCAGTTATGAGGAAATGCTGGAGATGGCGTCGCTCGGCGCCAAGGTTCTCCAGACCCGCTCCGTCGAACTCGCTATGGTCCATCGCGTCCGCCTTCAGGTTCGCTCGAGCTTCGATGCGCCCGATGCAGCGCAGGGCAATGGGCCCGAGGCCACCGGACCGGGTACTCTTGTTTGCGACGAGGATGAAATCTTGGAACAGCAGGTCGTAAGCGGCATCGCCTATTCGAAGGACGAAGCCAAGGTCACACTCGTCAAGGTCGAGGACAAGCCGGGTGTTGCCGCGCGCGTGTTCGGACCGCTGGCGGATGCCGCCATCAATGTCGACATGATCATTCAGAACGTCTCGGATGACGGCCGCAGCACCGACATCACCTTCACGGTGCCGCAGGCCGAGCTGACGCGCGCCGAGGATGTGATCCGCAAGCTGCAGGCCGGCATCGGCTGCAAGGAAGTCAAGACCGACCTCAATGTCGTCAAGGTGTCGATCATCGGCATCGGCATGCGCAGCCATGCCGGCGTCGCCAAGACGATGTTCCAGACGCTGGCCGAAAAAGGCATCAACATCCTTGCGATCACCACTTCGGAGATCAAGGTCAGTGTGCTGATCTCGTCGGAATATACCGAGCTTGCCGTGCGCGCCCTGCACACGGCCTATGATCTCGACGCCGGCTAACGGAGGCCAGAAAGTTGACGCTTTTGCGCGCTCACATCCGCAGCGAACGGGATCCGGACTGATGCCGGGTTCCGTCGGCGGTCCGCGCATCCTGCTCCGCCGGCTGCGCGAAGTCATGGCCGAGCCGGAAAGCGCGCAAAAGCGGTTGGACAAGATCGTCGTGCTGATCGCCTCCAACATGGTCGCCGAGGTGTGCTCGGTCTATCTGGTCAACAAGACGCGCGAACTCGAATTGTCGGCGACCGAAGGTCTGAAGCCGACTGCCGTTCACAACACGCGGCTGAAATCCGGCGAAGGCCTGATCGGCGACATCGCCCAGCATGCGCGGCCGCTCAATCTGGCCGATGCGCAATCGCATCCGGGTTTCGCCTACCGGCCGGAAACGGGCGAAGAAATCTACAAATCGCTGATGGGCGTGCCGATCCTCCGAAGCGGCAAGGTGGTCGGCGTGCTGGCGGTGCAGAACCGCACCAAGCGTCACTACACCGAAGAGGAAGTCGAGGCGCTGCAAACGGTGGCGATGGTGCTGGCCGAGGTTGTGGCGGCCGGCGAAATGGTCGACCCGCAGGCCTTCGAGACGCCGGAACAGGCGCGCCAGGTGCCCTACCACATCCAGGCGACCGCCTTTTGCGAAGGCATCGCGCTCGGCCATGCGGTGCTGCACGAGCCGCGCGTCCATGTGACGAAGCTGATCGCCGAGGACACCGAACTCGAATTGAGGCGGCTCGAACAGGCCGTCTATGCGCTGCGCGGTTCGATCGACGACATGCTCGAAACCGCCGATCTCAGCCATGCGGGCGAGCATCGCGAGGTGCTGCAGGCCTATCGCATGTTCGCCAATGATCGCGGCTGGCTGACGCGGATGCTCGAGGCGGTGCGCACCGGCCTGACGGCCGAGGCGGCGGTCGAGCGCGTGCAGAACGATACGCGGGCGCGGCTGCAGCGCGCCGCCGACCCTTACATCCGCGACCGCCTGCATGATTTCGACGATCTGGCCAACCGGCTGCTGCGCCAGCTCACCGGCGTGACGCTGGCCTCGCTGTCGGCCAATCTGCCCAACGATGCCATCATCATCGCCCGCAACATGGGTCCGGCCGAGCTGCTCGACTATGACAAGACGCGGCTTCGGGGCCTCGTGCTCGAAGAGGGCGCGGCCAATGCCCATGTCTCGATCGTCGCGCGCGCCTTCGGCATCGCCACCGTCGGCCGCGCCGCCGACATCCTCGATCATATCGAGCCGGGCGACGCAATCATCGTCGATGGCGACACCGGCGAGGTCTATCTGCGTCCGTCGCAGGAAATCATCGCCTCCTACTCCGAGAAGGCCCGCTTCCGCGCCCGCAAGCAGGAACAATACAAGGCCATCCGCAACGAGCCGGCGATCACGCGCGACGGCGCGCATGTCGCGCTCTACGTCAATGCCGGCCTGCAGGTCGATCTGCCGCATCTCGATGAATCCGGCGCGGAGGGCATCGGTCTCTTTCGCACCGAGCTGCAGTTCATGATCGCCTCGACGCTGCCCTCCCTGCGCGACCAGATCGAGCTTTACAGCGCCGTACTCGATGCGGCCGGCGACAGTCCGGTCGTCTTCCGCACGCTCGACATTGGCGGCGACAAGATGCTGCCTTACATGAATTTCGCGGCGCTGAAGGAAGAGAACCCGGCGCTGGGCTGGCGCGCCATCCGCATCAGCCTCGACCGGCCGGGCCTGTTGCGCCATCAGGTCCGGGCGCTGTTGACGGCGGCGGCCGGGCGCTCGCTGCGGATCATGTTCCCGATGATCGCCGAGGTCGGCGAGTTCCAGCGCGCCCGGGCGCTTGTCGACAAGGAGCTGGCCCGGCTCGACAAATTCGGCAAGGAAAGGCCGGCGGTGCTCGAAATCGGCACCATGCTTGAAGTGCCGTCGCTGGCCTGGCAGCTCGACTCGCTGCTGCCGCTGGTCGATTTCGTCTCGGTCGGCTCCAACGATCTGCTGCAGTTCCTCTTTGCCTCCGACCGGGGCAATTCCCGCGTCTCCAGCCGCTACGATTTTCTGAGCCCGGCCGTGCTGAGCTTCCTCCGGCACATTGTCGTCAAATGCCGCCAGCATGGGACGCCGCTGACGCTGTGCGGCGAAATGTCCGGCAAGCCGCTTGAGGCCATGGCCCTTCTGGGCCTTGGTTTCCGCCGCATTTCGATGTCGCCGGCCGCCGTCGGCCCGGTCAAGATGATGGTTCGCTCGCTCGATACCGGCCAGCTCGAGGCCTTTATGGACGGGCTTTTCGATCTGCCCGACCGGAGCGTCCGCGAGCGGCTCGCCGGCTTTGCCGAGGCGCATGGCGTGACCATCTGAGGCAAGCGGGCGACCCCCGGGGCGCTCCCGGCCCGGGCTTGAAAGCCGAAATCCGAGGCCGGAAAAGGCGTTTGGCGCATTCCGTGGTTGCAGTTTGTCAAGAGTTTTGTTCTATTCTGATCGATCAGACGCATTGGGTGGATGTTGTCGGACCGGCTCGGGGGCCGGTGTGTCGTTTTGAAGTGCCGATAGCCATTCGCAGTACCCTTTGACGAGAAGATTGCGGTTCGGAATGGCTCCGCTCGGGGAAGATAGAGCCTAAACAGATGAACAAGGTCACGATGCTGCCCACTGAAGAGCGGCCGGACGCACGACGCAGATTGCATCTGCGTGACATCACCAATGAATTGTCCGACGCGACCGACACCGTGGGCGCTGAACTGCGCAATGTGCGCTTGCGCCGCGGCGAGGATCTGCGCGCGATCTCACAATCCCTTCGCATCAGCCGCGGCCAGCTTGAGGCCATCGAGGAAGGCCGCAACGCGGATCTGCCGGCGCGCGCCTATGCCATCGGCTTCGTTCGTTCCTATGCGGAATATCTCGGCCTCGACAGCCGCCTTGTCGTCGAACGCTACAAGGCCGAACTGGACGATGCGGCGGCGATCATCGCCGCTCCGAGTTTCCCCGACATTGCCGAAGAACGGCGTCTGCCCAAGGGCACGTTCCTGATCGTGCTGGCCGTCGTTACCGCCGGTGCCTATGGCGGCTGGCTGTTGACGAAATCGACCGATGAAATGATGGCCGCGCGCGGACCGGCGACGCTTGAGCGTCCGGTCGCGGCAACGGCGCCGGCCGTTCCGGGCAGCGCCGTTTCGCCGCGCGGCGACAGCGCGTCTGCATCGACGCCGGGCGTGGGCGATGTGCCGGCGGTGCGTATGTCGGGCATTGCGCCGATGCCGTCCGCCGATGCGGTTCTTGCACCTGAAAGCGTTTACGAGCCGGCGCGCATCAGCAGCGAGGAAGCCGAGGCCGAGGCCGCCGAAGCGGCGGTCGAGGAGATGGAGCTGGCGGCACTTTCCGAGGAAGTTTCGACCGTGTTGCCGCCCTTGCCGGACGGCACGCCTTATGGCGCCGAGAATGTCGACGGCCGTGTCGTTGTGCGCGCGCGGCGCAATGGCGCCTGGATTCGCGTCGAGGACGCGGCGGGCAAGGTGCTGATCGAGCGGGTTTTCCAGGTCGGCGACAGCTATCGCGCGCCGAGCCAGCCGGGCGTCATTCTGGTGGCGCGCGACGCCAGCGCCTTCGAACTGATGGTCGATGGCCAGTCGTTGGGCCTTGCCGGCCCGTCGACACTGGTCCTGACCGGCAAGTCGCTCTATGTGGCCGATCTGCTGGCGGGGATGCCGAAACCCGCGGTCGCGGACACCGTTACGGGCGATACGGCGGTCGAATAGACGGCTTTCACGGAAACGCCGCATTTCTGATATTCTGATATGAAGATGAGCAAGGCAGCGTCATGCGCGGCGCCTTGCGGGTTTTTTCGGCATAACGTCCAGTGAACGGACGGATCGTGAAGTCATGAGCAGCATCAGACCCTGGCGCGATATCGCGCGCCGTCCCAGCCGGCAGATCCATGTGGGATCGGTGCCGGTGGGAGGCGATGCGCCGATTTCCGTCCAGACCATGACCAACACGCTGACCTCGGATGCAAAGGCGACGATCGAACAGATCCGCCTGATCGAGGAAGCGGGTTGCGACATCGTGCGGGTTTCCTGTCCCGACGAGGCCTCGACCGCCGCACTTGGCGAAATCGTCCGCGCCACCAGAATTCCGATCGTCGCCGATATTCATTTCCACTACCGCCGGGCCATCGAGGCGGCGCAGGCGGGTGCGGCCTGCCTCAGGATCAATCCCGGCAATATCGGTTCCGGAGCGCGGGTGCGCGAGGTCATCCAGGCGGCCAAGGATCATGGCTGCTCCATGCGCATCGGCGTCAATGCCGGTTCGCTGGAACGCGACCTGCTGGAGAAATATGGCGAGCCCTGTCCCGAGGCGATGGTCGAAAGCGCACTCGACCATGCGCGCATCCTGCAGGATCACGATTTCCACGAATTCAAGATCAGCGTCAAAGCTTCCGATCCGTTCCTGACGGTCGCCGCCTATCAGCAATTGGCCGAGGCCATCGACTGTCCGCTGCATATCGGCGTCACCGAGGCGGGCGGGCTGATGACCGGCACGGTCAAATCCGCCATCGGTCTCGGCATGCTGCTCTGGAGCGGCATCGGCGACACGATCCGCGTTTCGCTTTCGGCCGATCCCGTCGAGGAGGTCAAGGTCGGCTTCGATATTCTGAAGTCGCTCGGGTTGCGCCATCGCGGCGTCACCATCATTTCCTGCCCCTCCTGCGCGCGGCAGGGCTTCGACGTCATCGGCACCGTCCGGGTGCTCGAGGAGCGTCTTGCCCATATCGCAACGCCGATGTCGCTGTCGGTGATCGGCTGCGTCGTCAACGGGCCGGGCGAGGCCGAGCAGACCGATATCGGTTTCACCGGCGGCGGCGCCGGCGCGGGCATGGTCTATCTCGCCGGCCTCACCGATCACAAGATCCGCAACGAGGAGATCGTCGAACATCTCGTCGGACTGGTCGAGGCCAAGGCACGGGAAATAGAGGCCGCGCGCGAAGCGGCCGAGGCGGCCGAAACGGCTGCCGCGCCGAAGGCGCTGGCCGGCGCCTAGCGAGGCCGGTTTTCGTTCCCGCCTTTTGCTTTTTCATTTTCCAGGTTCCTTGTCCGACATGATTCCCGAAGAAAAACTCCAGAGCGTCATTGCCCGTTTCGAGGCGGTGCAGTCGGAAATGAATTCCGATCTGCCGCGCGACCGTTTCGTCGCGCTGTCGAAGGAATTTGCGGAACTGGCGCCCATCGCGGCGGCGATCGGCAAATTCAACGCCGCGCAGCGCGAATATGAAGATGCCGAGGCGCTTCTGCGTGTGCGCGACATGGCCGAAATGGCGCGTGAGGAAGTCATGCGTCTCAACGAGGAGCTGCCGCGTCTGGAGCATGAACTGCATCTGATGCTGCTGCCCAAGGACGCCGCCGACGAGCGCAACGTCATTCTCGAAGTGCGCGCCGGCACCGGCGGCGACGAGGCGGCGCTTTTCGCCGGCGACCTCTTCCGCATGTATGAGCGTTATGCGCAGCTGCAGGGCTGGAAGGTCGAGATCATCTCGGTCTCGGAGGGCGAAATGGGCGGCTACAAGGAAATCATCGCCGGCATATCGGGGCGCGGCGTCTATGCGAAGCTGAAGTTCGAGTCCGGCGTTCACCGCGTCCAGCGCGTCCCGGCGACCGAAGGCAGCGGACGCATCCACACCTCGGCGGCCACCGTTGCGGTGCTGCCGGAGGCCGAGGAAGTCGATGTCGAGATCGAGGACAAGGATTTGCGTATCGACGTGTTCCGCGCCAGCGGAGCGGGCGGCCAGCATGTCAACAAGACCGAAAGCGCTGTGCGCATCACCCACTTGCCGACCGGCATCGTCGTTGCGCAGCAGGACGAGAAGTCGCAGCACAAGAACAAGGCACGCGCGATGCAGATCCTGCGGGCCCGCATTTACGATGCCGAGCGCGAACGGCTCGACCGCGAACGGGCGGCGCAACGCAAGGGCCAGGTCGGCTCGGGCGACCGCTCGGAGCGCATCCGCACTTACAATTTTCCGCAAAGCCGGGTCACCGATCACCGTATCAATCTGACGCTGCACAAGCTCGACCAGATCGTCGCCGGCGATGCACTGGACGAACTCATTTCGGCGCTGGTGGCCGAGGATCAGGCGGCGCGTCTGGCCGCGCTTGGTGACGAGGCGTGAACACGCGCGATCATGCGGCCCGGATGCTGGGCTGGCGGTTGAAACAGGCGGGGCTTCCGACGCCTGAGCTCGACGCGCGCTTGCTGGTGCGCGGCGTAACCGGGGCGAGCGAAATCGAAATGATCCGCGAACCCGGCGCCTTCATCACCGCGGCCGAAGAGGCGGTACTGGCGTCCTTCGAGACGCGACGTCTGGCCGGCGAGCCGGTTTCGCGCATTCTGGGCCGGCGCGAATTCTGGGGTCTCGAATTTGCGGTCACGCCGGCCGTGCTCGATCCGCGCCCCGACAGCGAAACGCTGGTCGCCGCCGCGCTCGACCTGCTGCGCGGGATCGAGGCGCCGCGGATCCTCGATCTCGGCACGGGCTCGGGTTGCCTGCTGCTGGCCGTGCTTCACGAGCGCGCCGATGCGCACGGTCTCGGCATCGACATTTCGGCCGACGCGCTCGCTGTCGCACAGGCCAATGCGGCGGCTCTCGGTCTGGCGCCGCGCGCCGAATTTCTGCAGGCCGACTGGACGGCCGGCGTCGCCGGGCCGTTCGATCTGGTGCTGTCCAATCCGCCCTATATCGCCAGCGCCGAGATCGCCACGCTCGACCGGGATGTGCGCGACCACGATCCGCGTCGCGCGCTTGATGGCGGCGCCGACGGGCTCGATGCCTATCGCGCGCTTGCGCTGGCCCTGCCGCCGGTTCTGAAACCGGGCGGTCATGCCGTTATCGAACTCGGTGTCGGCCAGGCCGCGGCGGTGGCGGCGCTTTTCGATGCGGGTGGATTTTCGGCGACGCGGACCCTTGCCGACCTGGCCGGCGTGCCGCGCGTCCTTGTCGCAGGGTTGGCGCCCGAAAAACGGCAAAAAGGCTGAAATTTCCTTTATCGGGACGGAAAGAAATCGTTTGGAATCCGGCGTCCCAGCGGCTAGGTTCGTTACAGGGACAATGAGCCGAGCCGGTATCGCCTCGCTCTTCGAACCCCCTCCTCCGATATGAAGACCGTCTTCCGAGAAGAGGGATATGCCCGGGGCGGAAAATCCGTTGATCGGGCGGGGTTCGGTGGCGCTTGAGGTGGCCCGGACAAGGTAATCGCCCGAACATATCCGTCGGTGCCCAGGGGCTGGGCAAGGATACCGGGCCAGAACTTCTTAGCATCCAAACGGGCCGCGCCGATGAGGCCGGTCGTCTGTGTGTGCTGGGGAAGTCCACTCGCGTGGATGCGCGGTTCGGAAACGGACCCTGCGGCCGGTGCGGCGGACGGGCTTTGAACAGGATTCCAGCGTAACCAATGACGAGAAATCAGATCATATGAGGCAAGGGCAAAACAACGCCAAGCGCTCGCGCGGACGCGGTGGACGCAACAATAATGGCAGGCCGCAGCATTCGGCCAACCGCGCCTATGACAGCAACGGGCCGGATGTGAAGGTCCGGGGTACCGCCGCAACGGTCTGCGAGAAGTATCAGCAGCTTGCGCGCGACGCGATCTCGGCCGGCGACCGCGTGATGGCCGAAAACTACTTTCAGCATGCAGAGCACTATTACCGGCTGCTGATGGCTGCCCAGACGGGGCAGGAGGGGCAGACCCGGTCGCCGAGCAATCTGGCCTATCGTCCGCCGGAGGACGAGGAGGAAGAGACCGATTTCACGGCCGACAATCAGCCGCAGCCGCGTCATCCGGGCCAGCCCTGGCACCAGTCGGGTGGCAATGGCAATGGGCAGCAGGGCGGCGGTCAGGCGAATGGCGGCCAGCACCAGCCGAATCCCGACGATGGCGATGACGATGAGGGTGACGACCGGCAGCCGGATCGTCAGCTGGCGGACCGGCAGGGCGAGCAGCCGCAAGGCGAGCCGGGCGAAGGCCAGCAGCCGCGCCGCCGTCAGGGCCGCCGTCGCCGTCCGCGTGGCGAAGGGCCGGGCGAACCCCGCAATGACGAAACGCGGGCCGAAGGCGGTGGCAGCGATGCACCCGCCAGGACGCCCGAGGTCGCACCGGGCGACTGACGTTCAGGCTATGCGTCTTCCAGGATGAGTGTGTCGCCGGGCCGGATCGTGCCCGGCGATTTCACATGGGCATAGAGGCCGAGATCGGCATGGCCCCAATGGCGCATCAGCGTTGCCGGGATTTCCATGTCGCGGGCGCCGCTCACCGGATCGACATTGGTTGCCGCGCAGCGCACCGTCTTGTGAACGCCCTTGAAGCCCGCCTCGCCGATGCGGAAGCGCCGCTCCACCCAGTCGTGATCCGCGAAGGGTTCGAGCCCCTCCACATAGACATTGCCGCGAAAGCGCAGCGGATCGATCTTGCGGCCGATTTTCTCCTCCAGCGCCCGCACGCTGGCGAGATTGATGATCGAGACCAGTTTCGCCGGTGCGTCGGAATGTGAAAAACCGGGCGCATGGGCAAGGCGCGGCGGTCCGCGCAGTTCGTCCGCCATATAGTCGGCCATGAACGCCTCCAGTGCCGCGCGGCCCTCCGCCGTCATCAGATTGGCGGCCAGGCGCTCGCGGCCCTCCAGCGTCACATGCAGCGTTGTCGTGGCGTCGTCGAAGCGGGTCTTCAGCTTCGCCAGCCGCTCGTTTTTCATCAGCATCAGGAACTTGATCTTGGGGAAGTGCTTCGGCGCCGCGGGATCGAAGTCGGCCGAGCCGTTCTCGATGGCGAAGGCGCGGTCGAAGGGAAAGGTCTCGCCCTTTTCGAGCGTCACCTCGCCGAGCGGCTCCGGCGAAAGTCCTTTGACCGGGTAGCGATAGAGGTTCACGATTGCCGCACCGTCTCCCATGCCTCGCCCGTCCTGTTTTTCCGCTGCCCTTGTTCACGAATTCGGCAGGTTTCTGCGACAAACTGGCAGGAGATTGCCTCTTGTGTGACCGATAAGCAACACCAATATTCGGTTGGGGCCGGTGCCTTTTGAGGGCCGGGCCGGGATTGGGATAAGGCGCACGGATTTCGTCCGGGGCGTGCTTGAAAGGACGACACATGGATCTCGAAAAATATACGGACCGGAGCCGCGGCTTCATTCAGTCCGCGCAAGGGCTCGCACTGCGCTCGGGCCATCAGCGTTTCACCCCCGAACATGTGCTGAAAGTGTTGCTCGACGACGAGGAGGGTCTCGCGGCCGGTCTCATCCGTTCCGCTGGCGGCCGCCCCGACCAGGCGCTGACCGGCGTCGAGACGGCGCTGGCGAAGATGCCCAAGGTTGAAGGCTCTGGCGCCGGCCAGCTCTATCTGGCGCCCGAGACGGCGCGCCTCTTCGAGCAGGCCGAGCAGCTTGCGAAGAAATCCGGCGACAGTTTCGTCACCGCCGAGCGCCTGTTGCTGGCGATCGCGCTGACGCCCGGCTCGGAAGCCGAGAAAATCCTGAAGACTGCCGGCCTCACCGCGCAGGCGCTCAATGCCGCCATCGAGAAAGTGCGCAAGGGCCGCAGCGCCGACAGCGCCTCGGCCGAGGATTCCTACGATGCGTTGAAAAAATATGCGCGCGATCTCACGGCCGAAGCCCGCGCCGGCAAGCTTGATCCGGTGATCGGTCGCGACGAGGAAATCCGCCGCACCATCCAGGTGCTGTCGCGCCGGACCAAGAACAATCCGGTGCTGATCGGCGAACCCGGTGTCGGCAAGACGGCGATTGCCGAGGGGCTGGCGCTGCGCATCGTCAATGGCGACGTGCCCGAAAGCCTGAAGCAGAAGCAGTTGATGGCGCTCGATCTCGGCGCCTTGATCGCCGGCGCCAAATATCGCGGCGAGTTCGAGGAGCGGCTCAAGGCCGTGTTGCAGGAAATCTCGGCGTCGGATGGCGGCATCGTGCTTTTCATCGACGAGATGCATCAGCTTGTCGGCGCCGGCAAGAGCGACGGGGCGATGGATGCCTCCAACCTCCTCAAGCCGGCGCTGGCGCGCGGCGATCTTCACTGCGTCGGCGCCACCACGCTTGATGAATACCGCAAATATGTCGAAAAGGACGCCGCACTCGCACGGCGCTTCCAGCCGATCTTCGTCGACGAGCCGACGGTTCCGGACACAATCTCGATCCTGCGCGGCCTCAAGGAAAAATACGAACTGCATCACGGCGTGCGCATATCCGATGCGGCGCTGGTTGCATCGGCGACGCTGTCGGATCGCTATATCGCCGATCGCTTCCTGCCCGACAAGGCGATCGACCTGATGGACGAGGCGGCTTCGCGCCTGCGCATGCAGGTCGATTCGAAGCCCGAAGAACTCGACGAGATCGATCGCCGCGTCATCCAGCTCAAGATCGAGCGCGAGGCGCTGAAAAAGGAAAAGGATGCGGCCTCGCAGGACCGCTTGGCGAAGATCGAAACCGAGCTTGCCGATCTTGAAGGCAAGTCGGCCGATCTCGCATCTTCATGGCAGGCCGAGAAGTCGAAGCTCGCCAGCGCCCAGAAGATCAAGGAAGAGCTCGAGGGCGCGCGTCACGAACTGGCGCAGGCACAGCGTGCCGGCAAGCTCGAGCGCGCCTCCGAGCTCGCCTATGGCGTGATCCCCGAGCTTGAAAAGAAGCTCGTGGAGACCGAAAAACAGGCACAGGGCGCGATGCTGGAAGAAGCGGTGACGGAGGCGCATATCGCCCAGGTCGTTTCGCGCTGGACCGGCATCCCCGTCGACAAGATGCTCGAAGGCGAGCGCGAGAAGCTGCTGCATATGGAAGAGGCGCTGGGCGCGCGCGTCATCGGCCAGGAAGAAGCGGTCTCGGCCGTCTCGCGCGCGGTGCGCCGCGCCCGCGCCGGATTGCAGGACCCGAACCGTCCCATCGGTTCGTTCCTGTTCCTCGGCCCCACCGGCGTCGGCAAGACCGAGCTGACCAAGGCTTTGGCCGGCTTCCTCTTCGATGATGATCAGGCGATCTGCCGCCTCGACATGTCGGAATATATGGAGAAGCACTCGGTCGCCCGCCTCATCGGTGCGCCGCCCGGCTATGTCGGTTACGAGGAAGGCGGCGCGCTGACCGAAGCGATCCGGCGGCGGCCCTATCAGGTCGTGCTCTTCGACGAGATCGAGAAGGCGCACCCGGACGTCTTCAACGTGTTGTTGCAGGTGCTCGATGATGGCCGTCTGACCGACGGGCAGGGCCGCACGGTCGATTTCAAGAATGTGATGATCGTGATGACGTCCAATCTCGGCGCCGAATATCTGGCCGAGGGCGGCGATGTCGAGGCCGTGCGCGAGCAGGTGATGGATACGGTGCGTTCGCGCTTCCGGCCTGAATTCGTCAACCGTCTCGACGAGATCCTGCTCTTCCACCGCCTGACGCGCGAACAGATGGACGCGATTGTCGACATCCAGCTCGGCCGGCTGCGGACGCTTCTGGCCGATCGCAAGATCGACGTCCAACTCGACGCCGAGGCGCGCACCTGGCTTGCCGATGCCGGCTACGATCCGGTCTATGGCGCAAGGCCGCTGAAGCGCGTCATCCAGCGTCAGTTGCAGGACCCGCTCGCCGAACTGATCCTGCAGGGCCGCATCGCCGATGGTGAGACCGTCACCGTCTCGGCCGGTATCGACGGCCTGGTCATCGCCGGCCACGAGGTCGGCCGCGACGGCAGCCTGCGCGACAGCGGCGAACCGGGATTGCGCGTCGTGCATTGAGCCCACACGCCGCTGCGCAAAACAAAGGCCGCCGGGTCACCGGCGGCCTTTTTGTTTCTGCGTTCGGTGCGGCGATGCCGGTCGATGGCGGGGTGTCGATCAACCGGGCGAGAGGGGAGGGCGGCGGGTGTGACAAAAAACGTGCGGCATTTGTCTCTCTCCCCGTCCCCGAATTCGTCTCCTTCCGCGTCGCCGAATTGGTCTCCGCATATGTCTACGCGCAGGTCTCCGGGATCGTCTCCGAATTCGGTGCCGATGCGGGGATAAGCCGGCTATCGCTGCGGGATAAATATGCCGCGCGGGGATTTGTGACAGATTTATGACAGTTTCGTGACAGAGGGGGGGTCTGCAGCCGATTCCGCTGTCAAAAACAGCGGAAAAAGGCCCTGCCGGGGATCATCCGTGTCCGGATGGTCTGCTCAGTTGGCGGTGTCGGAATCGGCGCTGGCGCGGGCCATGCGGGTCGTGGTCGGGGCCTCGGCCATCTGCGTGGCGAGCGTTTCACGCTGCGCCTTGAAGGCGGCGAGCTGCGCCCCTTCGAGCTTGCGCCCGGTCGGCACCTTCAGCGCCAGCGGGTTCATCTTCTTGCCGTTCAGATGCACTTCGTAGTGAAGATGCGGGCCGGTCGAGGCGCCGGTCGAGCCGACATAGCCGATCACCTGGCCCTGACGCACGCGCGTTCCGGCGCGAACGCCGCGCGCGAAACCGTTGAGATGCGCGTAGGCCGTTTCATAACCATTGGCGTGACGGATCGAAATGTAGTTGCCATATCCGCCGAAGCGATTGGCGCGCTGCACGGTGCCGTCGCCGGCCGCATAGATCGGGGTGCCGGTCGGCGCGGCGAAGTCGACACCGCCATGCAGGCGCGAATAGCCGAGGATCGGATGCTTGCGCATGCCGAAGCCCGAGGAGAGACGCGCGCCGTCGACGGGCGTCTTCATCAGAAACTTCTTCATGCTCTGGCCGTTCTCGTCGAAATAATCCCAGACGCCGTCGCCCGGATCGAAGCGCCAGAGCTTGTGCGTCCTGCCGCCAACCGAAAGCGAGGCAAAGTGCACATCGCCTGCTTTCACGGGGGTGTTGTTTTCGTCGAACTTGCGGCTGAAAT
Source organism: Parvibaculum sp. (assembly GCA_030682415.1). Taxonomy (GTDB): domain Bacteria; phylum Pseudomonadota; class Alphaproteobacteria; order Parvibaculales; family Parvibaculaceae; genus Parvibaculum. The sequence continues at coordinate 1,979 of JAUXOE010000046.1, read as the reverse complement.
AGACTTCGAACTTGTCGCCCGGCTGGATTTCGCGCTGGAAGTCGACGCTGTAGGAATACATGCGGATCATCTCGACGATGATCTGGGGCGGCAGGCCGGCGCGTTCGCCATCGAGGAAGAGCGAGTTGTCGATGGTGCCGGCGGCGCGGGCGAAGCCTTCGGTGAATTCGCGCATGGTCTCGCGGCCGCTGAAGCTGCCGTCGGCGTCGCGTGTTACCTCGATCGCGCGTTCGAGGTCGGGCTGCAGCGCGATCGCGGTCAGATATTTCGCGGGCGTCTCGCCGTCGAGCTCCGCGTCGCCTTCCGGGAGTTCCATGAAACTCAGCGAGATTTCCTGACCGGCGCGCAATTTGCGCGGGCTGTAATGCGCGCTCATCGCGGCGACCGCGTGATAGGCGTCGATGCGGTCGGCGCCGGCTTTGGCCAGCACTTCCATCAGCGTTTCGCCGCTGGCCAGCGCGACCTTCACTTCGACCTCGCGCGGTTCGGCGGGCACGATTTCCGCCGCCGCCAGGTCGTCGGTCATTTCGGCCGTGAACATGCCGGCATCGGCCAGCGAGGCGGTGTGGAAATCGTCCGTGGGCTGAAGAGCAATGATCGCGCGGGGGCCGTCCGTCTCGTCGCGATCAAGATCGAAGGCCACCACACGCGGCGCCCGGTCGGCCGTCAGCGACGCGCTCGCCACGCCATCATAAGGCGCCACCAGCGTCGCCATGCCGATGCCCACCAGCCCCAGCGACAGCGCACCCAGCGCGCCCGAAGCGGCGATCCAGCGCGACTGCCCAAGGGCGAGGCGGCTGGCAGATGCGTAAAACTTCAAGGAAATCCGTGCGTTGCGTCGGGCGCGGCGCCACAGGGGTTGCGGTGCGGCTGCGGCCTCGATGCCGGCGTCGCCGCGATTCAATCCGTCTGTTGCCTGCGTCCCCGTGTCGAACAAACGCTCTGTCCCCTGTGCGATTACCGATACTTAGCAAGTTTGCCTAAGGTCCGGTCTTCGCTCCCCTGTTTAACCAACGGCTGCCCTGCCGCCGAAACAAAATGTAACGTGTCGTGAATTGAGACGATGCCCCGATCCGGCCAACCCTGTCAACGAAAGCCCTGCATAAAAGTGGTTATAGTCATTGTTTATGAAGGTTTTTATACCGCCGCCTGTTCTGAACTACGCTACCATCCGCTGCCGACTGACGCATCCGCGCGTCTTCCTGTGCCAAGGTGGGACAGTAGTACGCGCAGCGCGCCCGCATACGGCGATAAAGTGCAGGATGCGAGCCGTTACGGTTCCGAATCGACTGACGCCGGCCTTCGCCCCTGTCGGACCGATTGCGTGTTGCGAGTCAAGGCCAAAAGGGCATGATTTTTTTGGGAAAAGCGCGAAAAAGGGGTTTGACAGGCTATGGTGACCTCCCTATAAACCGCCTCCACGAGGTCACGGCGTCCCGCCCCCGGGTGCGACGCTTCCCCTCAGGTGAAGAGTTTTGAAGGGCCTTGCCTGGACGTACTCTTTGTGGCCTAGTAAACGATCCAATTATGGATGACAGCAGGGCCCCGACTTCCATAGGGAAGCGGTGGTAAGGCTGTCCTTCGGGTCGGTTGCGACCCTGGTGTTTCGGGACGTTCATTGCGTCGTGAAACTCAGGTGCTCTTTGACATTGTGGTTTGAGAAAGAGAAACGTGGACGGCGGTGTCCTGGCGAGATCGGTTTATACCGATCGTCAGAATACTGACTGTCTGATGTTTCTACACACATACCCCGTTACCCGGTGAAAGCCGGGCAACGAATGTGAGTGTATTTTGCGTCAGTCCTCGCGGTTTTCCCCGCGAGGAAGCAGTCGGATCAACTCAACTTGAGAGTTTGATCCTGGCTCAGAACGAACGCTGGCGGCAGGCTTAACACATGCAAGTCGAACGCCCTCTTCGGAGGGAGTGGCAGACGGGTGAGTAACACGTGGGAACCTACCTAGGGGTACGGAATAACTCGG